>CAYNMU010000035.1:0-21661 GCA_964398395.1 uncultured Eubacteriales bacterium | reverse complement strand
GGAAAGCTGTAGTATTCGGATAATCCATATACCCGTACTCCGGCGGCTTTGGCTTTGGCAACCAACTGTATCTCGTCCATACCGTTTTTTACATTCATGAGTAGGTGAAGCCCTGCATCTGAACCGATGATATCGACAATTTTTCTCAGTTCGCTTTCATTTATCTTTTCGACAAATGTATCTCGCCGTTCTTTGTAAGCGTTGCGCATACGGCTTAAATGGCGTTCAAAAAATCCTCCGCTTAAAAATTTGCTTAATGTATATTGTTCAAAATTCGGTACCGTGCAGGAATAGAACATGAACTTTTTGCGGTAAATTTCAAGCAATCCCGGCGGTAAAACCATGTAGCTGATTCTTAATGACGGAGCAAGACTTTTTGTAAAAGCGTTAATATAAATCACTTTTTCATTGCTGTCAAGGCCCTGCAAAGCAGGAATTGGCTGGCCGGAAAAACGGAATTCACTGTCGTAATCGTCTTCTAAAATATATCTGTCACTGCTTTCATTTGCCCATTTCAACAGGGACAGCCGCCGTCCGACAGGCATGATAATACCTAAAGGAAACTGGTGGGAAGGTGTGACATGCACAATGCTCGCGTTTGCTTGCCTTAAACTGTCTATGCTGAGCCCTTGTTCATCAAGGGCGACGGGAACGGTGGCCACGTCGTTGCTTTGAAATGTTTTATAAATTTTGCTGTAACCCGGATTTTCAACGGCATAAGTTTTATCTCTGCCCAAAAGCTGAATAATCAACCCCATCAGATATTCCGAACCTGCTCCCACAACAATTTGCCCTGCATCGGCTTTTACTCCGCGGAAGTTGTAAATATATGCTGCAATTTCTTTTCTCAGTTCTAAAGAACCTTGTGGAGGGGTACTGTTCAGCAGCTCATTGTTGCTTTCCGCCAGCACTTCTCTTGCCAGTTTCGCCCAAGTGGCAAAAGGAAATAGACCGGTATCAACCACATTTGTTTTAAAATCATAAACATATTTTTCCCGAATGTCATCCGATAGAAAGACCAGTTGAGGAATAACGGGAGTTCTGTTTGGCATGCGGCTATCAAAATGCTGCACAAAGTAACCGCTTTTTGGTATAGTTCTTAGATAACCTTCCGCAACAAGTTGAGAATATGCTGCTTCAACAGTCACGGAGCTGATTTTTAAATGGACAGCGAGCTTACGTTTTGAAGGCATTTTCTCATTTGACTGAAGGTTTCCATTTTCAATCTCAGCTCTTATAAACCTATATAATTGCTCATACATAGGTGTTTTCGTTGTATTGTCAAAAATTAATGTAAACATTCTTGTCCCTCAACTGGCATTACCAAATTAATGTATTCTGGTTGTTTAATTGATATCAGATTGTACTATAATAATAGCATACCAACAATAAAAGTCAATATATTTATAGGAGGTTTAATCATGGAAAACAAAAGATATTCCTTAAACAAAGAGCTTGCGCAAATGTTAAAGGGCGGCGTCATTATGGATGTTACCACACCCGAGCAGGCAAAAATTGCTGAAGAAGCCGGAGCGTGTGCTGTTATGGCGTTGGAGCGCATTCCTGCTGACATTAGGGCTATGGGCGGCGTATCCCGTATGAGCGACCCAACGATGATCAAAGGCATTCAAGCGGCCGTATCAATCCCGGTTATGGCTAAAGTCCGCATCGGTCATTTTGCGGAAGCTCAGATTTTGCAGGCAATTGAAATTGATTATATTGACGAGAGCGAGGTGCTCTCCCCGGCGGATGATAAATATCATATTGATAAGACGCAGTTCGATGTACCGTTTGTCTGCGGTGCAAAAGATTTGGGTGAGGCGTTAAGGCGTATCAGCGAAGGCGCTTCTATGATCAGAACCAAGGGCGAACCCGGTACAGGCGATGTTGTGCAGGCAGTCAGACATATGCGAATGATGTGCGCCGAAATGCGCCGCATACAAACAATGCGCCAAGATGAATTGTACCAAGCCGCAAAAGAATTGATGGTGCCTTTTGACCTTGTACTCTTTGTGCACGAAAACGGAAAACTTCCTGTTGTCAACTTCGCTGCGGGCGGTATAGCTACCCCTGCCGATGCAGCGCTTATGATGCAGCTCGGTGCCGAGGGCGTCTTTGTCGGTTCCGGCATATTCAAATCCGGCGATCCGGCAAAAAGAGCGACCGCAATCGTAAAAGCTGTTACAAATTTTAATGAGGCCGTGATGCTGGCAGCATTATCCGAAAATTTAGGCGAAGCAATGGTTGGCATTAACGAGCAGGAAATTGAGTTGTTGATGGCCGAGAGAGGAAAATAATCACCATGAGAATAGGCATTCTTGCTGTTCAGGGCGCTTTTGCGGAACATGAAAAAATGCTCGACACCCTTGGCGCGGAGCATTTTCAAATTAGACAAAAGAGCGATTTGGAGCGTCTGTTTGACGGTTTGATTATTCCCGGCGGTGAAAGCACCGTTATGGTCAAACTGCTGCGGGAACTGGATCTGTTTAAGCCTTTAGTCAAAATGATTAAAGAAGGGCTACCCGTGTTCGGTACCTGTGCAGGGCTGATATTGCTGGCGGAAAAGTTATCCAATGACGACAGAACTTGTTTTAAAACCATGTCAATAACCGCAAAGCGTAACGCCTATGGCCGGCAATTGGGCAGCTTTGAAACCATTGCCGAATTTGACGGGCTTGGAAATATCCCGATGGTTTTTATCAGGGCACCTTATATCGAGGATGTGTTTGATGACGCTGAGATACTTTCAACCGTTGACGGGCATATTGTGGCGGCAAGGCAGGGCAATCAGCTTGCAACGTCATTTCATCCGGAGCTGACGAATGATAATTCAGTACATCGGTTTTTTTTGGGAATAGTCAAGCATCACAACGAAGATATCTGATGTCTCTTAAAACGATTGGATAAATAAAGTCATTCTGAAAAAGTAATGGACGGGAGTAAATACCCCGTCCATTACTGATTAAAATTTTTAACTGCTTTTTTTGCTCAATAAAGCATCAACTTCCGCTTGCTGGCCGGTTGCTGCCGCTTTTCGGTCTCGTTTTGCCAGCCAAATAAAAACTATTATTCCGCCGACAATTGAGCCCACGAAGCCAAGAATCAAATCGCTCATCGTGTCAAACAAGGCATACCGAGCGGGGTTTGTTAAGGTGAAAATCTCGAAGTTTTTGTCAATATATTGCCAATGTTGAATGTTGCTGCCGGTTAGCTGGTCGAGGGTAAATTCAAATATTTCCCAGAATATCGCGCCCCAGCTGCAAAACCCAACCCCGCAAATCGCGCCGACAATCGGTGCCAGTTCTTTCCGGTTTTTGTTAGCGGCGACAGTCACCTCATAACCTGCATAAACTCCGGCGATCGCTCCCAGAAGATGAATGATCATATCCCATGAGGGGACTGTGAAATACCAGTTTAAATAGGAACCGATATATGTTGTCACCAAGTTTAGAATGATTACAATGGTTTCAAACCTGAATGAGAGTCTCGAGAAGATAAACTTCTCCTTTGGAAAAAGTTTGAAAAGCGTAAACATGAAACAAATGAATACATTCACGCACATCTGCAATACTTCTTTGCTGCCCACATTCTTGCGAATCATATCAATCGCCGCGAAAATAAGCAAAATTCTGACAATCCACCAAAAAATATAGATTGGCAGGGGCACATCTCTCTTTCGCTCCTCGGAAAGGTCACTTAGTCTTTGTTTGAAATTTGAGATAGAATTCAGCTCCATTTGAAAAAATATTATTTGTGCAGTTTATCATATACCTGCAAATGTATAATTTTCCGTTTGTTCATCAGTCACCGCCACCGCTTTTTTCGCCCTATTCTTCAGCCAGTAATAAATGATTACAGTACCTATAATTGCGCCGATGAAAGCAAAAATCAAATCACTCATCGTGTCTAACAAGGCATACCGCATCGGGTTTGTGAAGTGGAAAATCTCAACCCCTTTGCCGTTCGCCGCTTGGCTCAAATCCCAATGCTGCACATTTCTGCCGGATATCTGGTCAACTGTAAATTCATATATTTCCCAAAATACGCCGCCGGCGGTGCAAAGTCCGAAGCCGCTAAGCGCGCCGACAACCGGCTCCAAATCCTTTCGTTCTTTCGTTGCGGCGACTATTACTTCATAGCTGAAATATACACCGACAACACTGAAAACGAAATGAATCATCATATCCCACGCCGGAATAGTTTCATAAAATCTCATATAGGAGCCTAAATAAGTTGTCATTAAATTCAAAAAGATTACAATGGTCTCCAGCCTGAATGAGAACCGCGAAAGCAGGAACTTTTCTTTTGGAAAAAGTTTGAAGAAAGTAAATATAAAGCAAACAAATATATTTGCAATCATTTGCGGTGTTTCAAGGGTGTTGTGGGTTATGAGCGACATGATTGCCCCGTAGATTACCAGAATTCTTACAATCCACCAGAAAATATATATTGGCAGTGGCACATCTCTTTTGCGTTCCTCGTGAAGGTCTCTTAATGTCTGTTTCAAATATGACATAAGTTCATCTCCTACCGGCTGATATGTTTATTTACGTCATTCTATCATAGAACATATAGGTTTACAAGTAATAATATATTAAATAACTATAAATTTGAATATTTACGATGTAAAGCTAAAGTACTTTACACAAGTGTATTGCAAATCACAGACATAAATAGGCGGAAAACCCTTTAATTCGGTATTTCTGAAGGCAAGTTTAATTAATAATATTGCTTGTTGAATTATAAGCCTGAAATGTGGTAAAGTAATAGTGAACTGAACTGCCAAATATTGCCGTCCGACAGACAGTTATAACTTTTGCATAGCGGCAGCATTGAAACGGAACCGAAATGTTGAATGAATTTTCTAGGTCAGAATTGCTATTGGGCAAAGAAGCTATGGGGATACTAAAAAAATCTACCGTTGCTGTTTTTGGCATCGGCGGCGTGGGGTCCTATACGGTCGAGGCCCTTGCAAGGAGCGGTATCGGGCACTTGGTGCTGTTTGATGACGACAAAGTCTGCCTGACAAACATAAACAGGCAGCTTATCGCAACCCATCAAACCGTCGGCCAAAAAAAGGTTGAAGTCATGAAAGCCCGCATACTCGACATTAACCCGAAATGCAGCGTTGAAGCACATGAGTGCTTTTATGCCGCACAAAATGCAGATGAATTTGACTTTTCGCAATACAGCTATATTGTGGATGCAATTGATACCGTTTCTTCCAAGCTTGTTTTAATTGAAAGTGCTCAAGCCGCGGGTGTGCCGATTATCAGCTGCATGGGTGCTGGGAACAAACTTGACCCGACGCGGTTTGAGGTAGCGGATATTTACAAAACTTCCGTGTGTCCGCTGGCAAAAGTAATGCGCAAAGAATTAAGGGCAAGAGGCATTCCGTCTTTAAAAGTTGTCTATTCCAAAGAAAATGTAATTACACCTAAAGAAGCCGATGAAACAAGCTGCAAAAATAATTGTGTTTGCCCGCCGGATACAAAAAGAAAATGCACCGTCAGGCGGCAGGTTCCGGGCAGTGTCGCCTTTGTTCCGTCGGTGGCGGGGCTGATATTGGCGGGGGAAGTAATCAAGGATTTAATAAAATTTACCGATTAGATTAGGATTTCAATAAAAATAATAAGGCTGTGAGATAAGGGCTAACCCCATCTCACAGCCTAGATTTTTGCTGTTACTTAGGCAGTGTTACCGTAAAGCAGGTGCCCTCATTTAGCTTACTCTGTACCTCAACGGTGCCGCCGTGTGCTGTCACAATAGATTTAACAATTGCAAGGCCTATACCGCTGCCGCCTGTTGAACGGTTGCGTGATTTATCCGCACGGTAGAAACGCTCAAAAACAAACGGAAGTTCTTCCCCGTCAATACCGGCGCCGTTATCCTGGAACTTTATGCTGACGTTTCTATCCGTTTCCGAAACGGTTATTTTTATATTGCCGCCTTCGGGGGTGTACTTAACCGCATTGGACAATAGATTAATAAACACCTGGCTTAATCTGTCTTTATCGGCTTGTATGTTAGAACATTGCCCTTCAACCGAAACTTGCAGGTTTTTATTCTTTATTTCGGCTTCAAAAGAGCTGACAGCTTTTTGGGCAAGCGCTGCCGGATTAACCGCGGTTTTGTCGAGTTTGAAGTTCTCGCTTTCAACCTTTGCCAGGCTTTCCAGCTCCTGTACGATTTTGCCGATACGGAGGACTTCTTCGTGGCAGCTTTGCAGCCGTTCGGGTGTCGGCTCCCAAATTCCGTCAACCATTGCCTCCAGGTGAGTGCCGACAGAGGTCAGCGGAGTTCTCAGTTCATGCGCCACATCGGCGGTCAGCTGTTTCCTTAAAGCTTCCTGCTTGCCCAAGGAGTCTGCTAAGTGATTAATGGATGATGTAAGCTCACTCAGCTCTTTTGTATTGGTATTCTCTTCAATTCTGACATCATAATTCCCGTCGGCTATCTGCTTTGCGGCCCCTGCGGTTTTCAGTATTGGGTTGCTCAGGCGTTTCGCCATGAAAAAACCGATAACAACTGAAAACGCTAAGGAAAAAATGCCGATAATAATCAGGACAGTGTTCAGCGCGTTTAAAAACTGAAAGTCATTTTCACTGAGGAAATACGGCCCGTAATAGCGGATGTTCACCGTGCCGATTTTTTCATTATTATTCAGCAGGCTGATGGTTTTGGATGTAAATTTGCCGTTCATCTGCGGATATTTCTGCATCATTCTGTTCGAAATATCGTCCATCACCTGTGAGCAGGAAATTGTATCGCAATTTTCGGCATCCCACACTACTTTTTTCTGTGAATCATAGACCTTGATAATGTATCCGTCGTTCAGGGCCGTCATGCCGATTGCGTGCACAAAGTTTACATCCCAAGTTTTTGTTTTGATATTATATTGACTGCTTACATTATCGGCGATTTCCTGTGTATTTATGCCCTGCTGTTTTAGGATGTAGGCGGTAAACTGCCTGTCGATGAAAAAGTTTGAAAGAATACTGATTAAGGCAACGGTGAGCAGCACCGCTAAAGCGATGGTCAGTGAAAGCTTTGTTTTTAAACTTTGTTTCATGCCGCTATCCTCCGAATTTATAACCCACTCCGAATACCGTAAGAACATAGACGGGATTTTTGGGGTCGCTTTCAATCTTCTGCCTTAAATTTTTTATATGGCTATCAACAGCCCGGTCATATCCTTCAAACTCGTCGCCGAAGGCCGATTTTATCAGCTCATCTCTGGTAAAAACTTTGTTCGGATATTTGATAAGAGCGGCCAGTATTTTAAACTCGTTTGGCGTAAGGCTGATTTCCGCCTTGTTTTTCTTAATGGTCAGGCTTTCAAAATCGACTTCCAAGCCGCCGGAAAATGAAGTTTTATTGTACAGCGGAACAAGGTCATCACCGGACCTGCGTAAAACGGCTTCAACCCTGGCATACAGCGCCTTTAAACTAAACGGTTTGGTAATGTAATCATCCGCGCCGATGCCTAACCCCGTAAGCATGTCCGATTCTTCAACCTTTGCTGTGAGCATAATAATCGGTACGCGGGACTTTTTGCGGATTGTTGTACAGATATCTTCGCCTGTCATATCAGGGAGCATCAAGTCCAGGATTAACAGCGAAATATTTTCATGTTCAAAAATTTCGAGCGCCTGCCTGCCGGTTTCCGCAGTAAAAACGTGGAAGCCTTTGCTTTCCATCAATGACTTTACAACCTCAATAATCTTAACTTCGTCATCAACAACAAGCACCTTTTTAATAACATTGTTCAACGCGACTCCTCCAAACCTCCGTACCGGCTATACGACATCATAACCTTCGTCTTCAATCGCAAGCTTAAAATCGGCTGTTGAAACTTTGCCGGCATCATATTCAACAGTTACCTTTTTTTCGGCAAGGCTGACCTCAACGCTTGCTACGCCGTCCAGTGCCCCGACTGCCGTTTTGACAGCATGCTCGCAATGGGAACAGGACATACCTTCCACATTCAGTGTTACTTTTTCCATTTTTAACAGCTCCTTCTATTATTTTAAATTAAACGGTTTCAAAAATTTATAAACCTCTGTTGGTTTGCTGTCAATAACGACGGGAACTTGCGCGTATTTCCAACCGATAACCTTTGCAGGGTCAACGCCCGCTGCTATCAGCGGTGCCGGATTGAGAACGAAAACAATATCCTTGTCTTGATTTTCCTTGGTTGAAGAATTTACAGAAAAATCTTTTGCCCATTCAAAAAGATTTCCGTCCCCGAGATTGACGTTGTAATGGTCAAGCGCCGTATGATAACCGATTGAAGCACGGTATTTATTCACAATCTGTTCGAAGGAGGCTAATGGCGTTGGGTCACCTTGATATGTCAGGATGTCGTTACCAAGCTTTGTTCCCACCATCAGTTTTCCATCATAAGCCGCGTAATTTTTCGGCAGCTTGCTTGTATCAAGTCCTGCGTCAATAAACGGTTTTGCATCCAACTCCAGCATAACGTCATGTACCGGACTTTTGCTGTAATCCTTGCTCCAAATAAATCTTGCCGTACCATCCGGCGCGCTTAAAGTCCAGCCGCCATTCATCTCATCGGCTTTCACATTGTTCGGTATAGCGTTCAAAACATTGTTAAAAGATCTTATTGAATCCTTCCCGACGACATCAAGTTTTCCGCCGAAGCCTTTGAAAAAAACTAACAATAGAGCTCCCGCCAACACAACCCCGACACTGACCAGCGCAATAACCTTCTTATTATTTTTCATGATAAATTCACCTTTTCCTTTTTTATTATTATTTGTACGGTTTAAATCTTTTTAACCTGAGTGCATTTGTCAAAACAGACACCGAGCTCATTGACATAGCCGCCGCGGCAAAAATCGGGTTTAAGAGCGGTCCGCCAAAGAGGAACAGCAACCCTGCCGCAAGGGGGATGCCGGCAACATTGTAGCCGAATGCCCAGAACAGGTTTTGTTTTATGTTGCGGATGGTGCTTTTGCTTAACTGTATTGCCGTGGGCACATCCATCAGGTCGCTTTTCATCAGCACAATATCTGCCGATTCCATCGCGACATCCGTGCCGGAACCGATAGCAATGCCGATATCCGCCTGCACAAGTGCCGGTGCGTCATTGATACCGTCCCCGACCATTGCAACTTTTTTGCCCTCGGCTTGAAGCTTCTTCACTTCATTTGCTTTGTCCTGCGGCAATACCTCCGCAAGAATGCGGTCAATACCAACCTGTTTTGCGATGGCTTCGGCGGTCTTTCGGTTGTCACCGGTTATCATGGCAACCTCAATGCCCATCTCGTGCAGCTTTTTGATGGCTGCCGCGCTGCTCGGCTTTACAATATCCGCCACAGCGATAATACCGGCTATTTTTTTATCAATTGCGATGTACATCGGCGTTTTGCCTTCGCCCGCGAGTTTGTCCGCCTCGTTTTCCAGTGTATCAAGGGAAATGCCTTTTTCGTCCATCAGTTTTCTGTTGCCCAGCAGAATACCGGAACCGTTTATTTCAACGTCGATGCCTTGCCCGGGAATCGCCTCAAACTTGTCTGTCTTCAGTATTTCCAATTTTTCGTTTTCGGCGCCTCTTACAATTGCCTCGCCGAGCGGATGCTCGGAGCCTTTTTCGGCCGATGCGGCCAACTGAAGCAAATGGTTTTTATTAATACCGGGGGCAGGGATAATATCCGTTACCTCGGGTTTGCCCTGTGTGATAGTGCCTGTTTTATCCAAAACAATCGTATTGATTTTGTGCGCGGTTTCCAGCGCTTCGCCGCCCTTGATTAATATCCCGTATTCCGCGCCTTTGCCGGTGCCGACCATGATGGCCGTGGGTGTTGCAAGGCCGAGCGCGCACGGGCAGGCAATGACAAGCACCGAGATGAAAATTGTCATGGCAAACACAAAGGGCTGTCCGCTGATAAACCAGGCGAGGAAAGCGATTACAGCAATACCGAAAACAATCGGCACGAAATAACCCGAAACAATATCGGCCATTTGGGCAATCGGCGCCTTGGAACCCTGCGCGTCCTCAACGAGCTTAATAATCTGAGCCAGTGCCGTGTCGCCGCCGACCTTTGTCGCGCGGAAACGGATAACACCGTTTTTGTTGATGCTGGCCGCATATACTTTGTCGCCTGTTTTTTTATCAACCGGCATGCTTTCGCCTGTCAGCATCGATTCATCGATGGCGGTATTTCCTTCTGTTACAATGCCGTCAACCGGAATTTTTTCGCCGGGTTTCACCAGGATAATATCATCGATTTCGACTTCGTCAATCGGGGTTTCAACTTCATTGCCGTCCCGGATGACAACAGCGGTTTTCGGTGCAAGCCCCATCAGCTTTTTAATGGCTTCGGATGTTTTGCCTTTGGATACCGCTTCAAGGGATTTACCGAGCAGTATCAGCGTAATAATAACGCCGGCTGTTTCAAAATATAAGCCTTTCACAGCGCCGAAATTACCGTTTATAATTTGGTACACCGAGTAAAGACTGTAGAGTATTGCGGCCGAAGTGCCCATCGCAATGAGCGAATCCATGTTGGGGCTTCGTCTGAAAATTGCTTTAAAGCCGACGGAGTAGAATTTATTACCCGCTATAATAATCGGAATAGTCAGGATAATTTGAAAAAGCGCATAGCTCAGCGGGTATTGCATGGGTTTTAAAAAACTTGGTATGGGGAAATGAAGCCACCAAATCATGGAACCCATCGCAAAATACAAGAGCAAAATGCCAAAGGTGGCCGACACAATAAACTTTGTCCAAAGGGTGCGGATGGCCTTTTCTTTTCGAAGCTTATCTTCGTCAACGGCGCCTTTTCTTTCAATTTCAAGTGCTTTGTAGCCTGCTTTTTCAATGGATTGCTTGATTGCCGAAAGCTTTACCTTTTGCGAATCATAAAGTACTGTGGCTTTTTCTGTTGCCAGGTTGACCGAAACATTTTCAACACCGTCAATTTTGCCGACTACCTTTTCAATTCTTGCCGAGCAGGCGGCACAGGTCATTCCGCCGATAGGGATGGTAACTTCGTTGTTCGCGGCGCTTTCATCCACACCGTAACCTGCTTTGATAATTGACTCATTGATTTTTGTTTTGGGCAGTTTCTGCTCGTCATATTCCACCGTCAGCTTTTCTGTTGCCAGGTTAACCGAAGCGGCTGCAACGCCGGGGAGCTTACCGACAGTTTTCTCAATCCGCGCAGCACAAGCTGCGCAGGTCATTCCTGTTAATTTAATGGTATCTTTTTTCATGGAACCTCACTAATCCCTTCAAAACGCTGTTCCGGCAAATCTTTTTTTATAGCATCTTACCGATTGTTGTAAGAAGTTCGCCGACGATTTCCTCGTCGCCCTCTTTGATTTTTTTTACCAGGCAGCCGCGGATGTGGTTTTCGAGCACCAGCTTGCTGATGGAATCAAGCGCGGACTGTACGGCGGAAATCTGGTGGAGCACATCATCGCAGTAAACGTCTTTTTCTATCATGCCCTTGATGCCCCGCACCTGGCCTTCGGCGCGGTTAAGCCTCGTAATCAGGCCGGATTTCAGCTTTTGGTCGCGCTCGGTCGTCTTTTCGCAGCAATCCTTTTTTTCATTGTTCTTCACAACTGTCACCTCGTAAATTATACAATACCCCCGTAAGGTATATTGTTTTCTTTTATTATATCCCTCCGGATTATAAAAGTCAAGAGGGATAGTTTGTTCCCGGTAATCAGTTGCCGATTATTCCGCAGCAGTTACCGCCGCCGTTTGCGCTCATATTGCATCCGCCGTTGTTTGCTGAATTTTGGCCGGCGGTATAACCGCTTTCATCCTGTGCGCTGATGTTATTGATATCATCAACCACAGTTATGGTGCTGGTCACCATGCCCATCCAGCAGGTATAAGTGAAGGTGCCGGACTCAGTTGGCGTGAATTTAATGACATTTTAGCCGGTGCTGAGGCTTTTATCAATGTTAAAACTGCTTAATATCATTTGATTGTTGCAGCTGTTGATGTCGCCGTTTTTCACTGTTACAACCCATTTCACCGGTATGCCTTTTTGTACGATAATCGGTGAATAGGTTCCTCCGTCCATGGAGGTGGTTACGGTTTGAAGATTGCCTTTCACTGTTGCCTTTGCAACTTCGTTAAAAGATGGTTTAGATGAGGTAAACTGCTGATTCAAGCTGCTTTGGGTGCTGTAGGCACTATTCGTATCGGAAAATGTTGTGCCCGTTGCCCCGGGTGCTTTGGAGCTGCCGAGCAGCAGCGCTGTTGCTAAAATGCCGGCGGTTAGAATTCCGCCTACCGCTAAAACTGTTTTTTTCATTTTGTTTCAATCCTTTCCTCAAGACTTATATATGTTTAATTAATCGACAATTGTAATGCTGCTTTTTATCATACCCATCCAGCAGCTGAAGGGGACGGTGCCGCTTTCGCCCGGCATAAATTCAATGATGTTGTCGCCGGCAACCAGTTTCTTTTGAATGTTGTATTTCGGGACAATAATTTCGTTGTTGCAGCCGGTGATATCGCCGGCGTTTGCTTGAATAATCCATTTAACCGGAACGCCGGCCTTGACGGTGATAGGCTCATAACTGTTTGGCGAAAGTCTAGTGGTTACAGTTTGAACTCCGTTGGCAACCTTAATCGAATCATCACTTTGTGAAGATCCGGCGGAAAAAGAAGGAAGTGAAAAACCCGATAAGCTCATGCCGTTGCTAAACATAAACACGCCTAAAAGCAGAACCAACACTGCGCTTGCCGTCATCATTTTAACGGTGAATTTTTTGCTTAGCACCGAACTGAGCGCGCCGAGCCCGAACATAAGCGGCACTGTGCCTAAGCTGAAAACCATCATGGATAAAGCGCCCTTTACCGGGCTGCCGGTTGAAAGTGCGTACAATTGCATCGCCTGCAGGGGGCCGCACGGCATCAGACCGTTTAGAAGGCCGACATAAAGCGGACTGTTGCTCTTTTTCTGCTCGTTTATCTTTTTAGCAAAAAATTTCGGCATTCTGGGGTTGAACCTGCGAAGCCAGGGGAAAATATTAAGCATATTGAGCCCCATAATCACCATAAAGATACCCGCGATAATGGCGACAATGCCTTTTGCAGCGCCCGAAAAACTAACCACGGAACCCAATGCGCCGACGATACCGCCGACAACAGTGTACGAAATAACTCTGCCTAAGTTGTAAAGAATACTTGGCCTCAGGTTGGCAAATTTGCTGCCGTTTGAGCCGCTTTCGGCTGCATGCGGCACACATTGCGACAAATTGATTCCGCCGCACATGGCAACGCAGTGTACCGAGGTGAGCAAACCTATAAAAAATAAAGTACCGTACCCGGCAAATTGCTTTGCCTGCGGAAAAGAGTTAAAAAGGTTAAACCCGCCAAAGCGATTGATGACCACATAGGCCGCCAAAACGATGATGCCGATGCCCAATATCTGCGTAATGTTTGCCTTTTTAACGGGTGCATCTTTGCCTTTTTGAGGCTGATTTGTTTTGACTTTATAATCAAGCTTTTCAATCGCATCTTCAATTTCGGGAAGTTTCACCGAATTGGTGTCAAAGGTTACCTTCACATTGGCATGCGAATAGCTTGCCTTGACCCCGGTAACGCCTTTCATCTTTTTGAGCCTGTTTTCAATCCTGTTTTCACAGTTCACACAAGTCATTCCGGTGATGGCCAGCGTCTTTGTTGTAAGCTTCTGCTCCATGGTACATCCCTCCTTTCGCTGCTGTATGATGTTATAGTAACAGTTAGTTATGTAGAACTTATGGAGGTTTAAATTTATTTTTGTTAAATTTAAAAGGTGCCCTTCGCTTTCGCATAGAGCACCTTGTTATCTCGATAAAATTTGTTATTGTTGCGGAAGAGCTGCTTCGGATGTTTCGGCAGCTTTTTTTGCGCTCTGCTGCAGTTCCCGCCTTGCCTGCAGTTCATCCATCACGCGTTTCCTCTTGTCACCGCTGAAATCATAGAAAAGCATCGGTATCAATGTAAGAATTTGCCCGAACAGCGGCGCTATCGTGAACAGCCGGAAAAGATTTTTGGTGACCAGCGGGGTTATCGCCGCTTCCGGTCTGTCTGTTCTGTAGCCGGTTCTGATGAGCAGCCGTGCCCCGACAATACCGGTCGGCAGGGTGAAAATCCAATGGAACAGGCCCGTTAAGTAGCCGAAGGTGCATTCGTTCCGCTCCCCGGTCTGCCATTCCGAATAGTCGAGCAATTCCAAATCCATTACCCCGCCGCATACATTAAGCCCGAACGCCCATCCGTTCCAGTGGTAGCAAAACATTTGAATCCAGTATTTTTGCAGCCTCGGCACATCGAAAAAGATGCCGGAAAGCCCGAAGAGTGACACAAAGCTGCCCGTCAAATACCATACCATCTGAAAAATATTGAGGGCTTTGTCGGAAAACCTTTTTCTTAAAAACGGCGTAAGAGACAGCGATATGACCGAAGGCACTGTCTGCGTCAGCGAAAACATAAAAAACAGCATCCCTAGGCTGGGCTTATAATGGGAGCCGAATAAATTAAGCTCTATTCCCTGATAATACTTGGTAACGAGCAGGGAAAATGCCGAACCGCCTATTCCCGACCATCCTCCCAGCATACCGGAAACCCTTTTTAAAACCAAAGGCCTGTTTTTTAGAATTGCCTTCGTAACGCCCCACAGGTTTGAAGGTTTTTCGGAAGGGTCAATTAAAGGCGCCGGTATTCTGACCTGCCTGACACGGTTAAAAATCAAGGACAGAATCATTGAAATGCAAGTGAAAAGAATGGTTCCGTAGAAATAATAATAAGCGTTCGCGGAATTGGGATTGGAGCCGCTTCCGTAAGGATTTACGCCGGAAAAGAGCAGAATAACAAGGGACATTACGGGCGCTGTCAAGCTGCCGGCTGCGCTTCCGATTGTATTGTTGAGGGTCCCGAGAATGCCTCTTTCCCTTGAACTCGGCGTCATTCGGATACCCAAAACATTTTGCGCATTTCCTAAGTAAGGGCTGATAATCGCGCTCAGTATACCCAGAGTGCAGATATACGTTATTTTCGCGTTATCCGTTATGCCGGGATACATAAAAGCGATGGGGACCGAACCGAGTATGCCCAAAACAGCGGCCGGCGCATATAGTGCATAAACCGTTCGCTTGTGATTCGTAATTTTGTCTGAGATTCTTGCCGCGAACAGGTTGTAAAATTGGAGAAAAACCGAAAGGCCGGTGTTGACATTGGCAAGTTTGACATAAGCCATTGGGCTCAGCTTTAAAAACATTGTGTTTACCATGCCGCCCCAAACGCTTAAAGACCCTTGGAGACCGCCGGCACCGACGACCAGAACATTCAGAATATACTCCGGCAATGTCAGGTATTTTTGGTTTTCAATGTTCCTGACCGGCGGCTGTTCGCCGGACTCTGCAGGTGCGGTTTTATTTTCTTCAACAGTTTGGTTCAACGGTTCGTTTTCGCTCATATTGCCAACTCTTTCAGCCACGCGGAGGTTCCGCGGTTCTTTGTTATTTTAAACTGATGCACATGTTTTTACTTAAATCAGGTCATCCAATCAGCCGGAGTCAGTGCAAAATTAGGTGTGGTTGAAATCGGACCGCCCAAGGTCATGTATGTTATCCCGTGGCCAATGATGTCGTTGTAAAGCTTTTCGTTTTCCTTCGCTCTGTTCAGGTTCAGCGGCGAAAATTCATCCATGAACAGGTTCGCCTTAAAAACCCTGAAAGAAATTCTTGAGCGCTGAATACTTTCAAGCTGTGTTGCATTGCCTGCGTTTTTCTCCGCTGTATCCCAAAGTGCATCTATTTGCTTTCGCTCTTTAGCGGTAAAATACAGTCCCTCATATTGCCATTGGAAGATGTAAAGATGCTGGCTTGTATTGAGCGTTTTGTTTGTAATAATATCGATGTATTCCTTGATGTATTTCGCTGAGTTTTCACCGTAATATCCCTTTAAGAAGTCGTTTATCAGGTAGTCAACATCACAATTAGGATTCCAAAGCAATTTTGCAAGTATGTATGCACGCAGCTCGCCGAACTCACCGCTTTTCGAAGCTGCATTGCCTTCTTCAAAAACACCCTTGACATTGTTTTTAGCAAAGAACTGCATGTTGGGCGAAAGCACCTGGAGGTTGGCAAATATATTTAAGTACATCATGAAGTTGGTGGTGTAGTCCCAAGCGTAAAGGTTTTTGCAGATGGCAGACCAGCCTTTCATATCGCTGGCAAAAGTCGGATCTGTTTTTGCAGTGCGCGCGCTTTTTGAATCAAGCTCAATAAACGGGAATGTGTTTAATCGGTTTTCGCTCCTGATTCTCATAATGCCGCATTCCTCAAGCGGGTGTGCAAAACAGCATTCGATGGAACAAAGACGGACAATGACGCTGTCCCGCGGTACAATGTTTTTTGGCGGTGTTCTGGTGTATTGATAAGCAAACGTATCAAACTGAACATTAGGGAATTTGTCTTCCAGTGCGGCGGCAACCTGATTGACAAACCAGATGTTGGTGCCGGAAGGTCCACCGTATTTTTCGTCGGATGCTTTGCAGTTTGGGCACTGGCAGTAGCCGCCGTTGTCGTTTTGAGTAATGGAAACAATTTTGGCTCTCGGGCTGGCTAAAAGAGCGTCTTTTACACTTTGCGTAACAATCTTTAAAACATCCGGGTTGGTTAGGCAGCGTTGATCTATTGTTCTGGCGGCTTTATCTTCCCGGTAAGAGAAATATTCCGGGTACTCCGCAAAATAAGTTTCCGGCAGGAGCGAACTCATGGAATGGCAGCCGTTGGCGTAAAAGAGGCTGCCGCCGTATTCTGGATAATCGGCGCCTTCGTTCATCTTCTGCTTGACGCGCCAGGTTTCGTCCAAGGTGCAGTTCCAGTCTGTATAACGGTATTCAAACACGGGCTTCTGCGTGTAGTTTAGTGTTGCGTCAATTTTAACGGTGGTGTTGCTTGGGATGACTGTGACCTGCGGCGTAAACCAACGGCAGCCGAGGTTTTGCTCCAGGAAGTTGTAGACACCATAGAGTGTGCCTCTCAGTTCGCCGCCTGCGATAACAAGCTTTGTGCCCACAACCTTCACCATAAAGCCTTCGTCGCCAAGGGCTGCACGGTCAACGGTATAACTGCTTACACCTTCGCGGTTCGTTTTGCCAACAATGATTTCATGCGTCTGCGCCTCTATGGCATCGGTTTTGATTTCTAGCGTTTTACTGCTTATTTGCTCGATATATTTCTGCAGTTCAGCAGCGGCTGTCGTTTCGGAAGGGGAGCAGTTTGCACCCTTAATAATCACATAATCGCTCACACCGTTATTCACCAGCGTCAGCCACTCGGTAATAACGGGCGCGACATAGGGTGTCCCGCCGTAATCAATTGCCTTGACCTTTGTGTTAACAACACTCAGTGAAAACGAGGTGAGTATTTGGGAAAGGGCGACAAGCACAGCTGCGATTTTTTGAAACATTTTTGTCATCTCCTCTTTCTATATTAAGTTCAAATTATCATTGGCTTATTATAACATAAATTATTTAGATTACTATATAAAATCTTTAGTTTTTAGCTAATGAAAACCAAAATATAACTCCGATTTTTGTGTTCCTGCAGCCGTATTCCGCTCTGTGGAGTTCTAAGTAATTCTTTGCAATGGCAAGACCTAATCCGGTTCCTCCAAGTTTGCGTTCTCTTGAATCGTCCACCTTGTAAAAACTTTCCCAAATCTTAGGCAGTTTGTCTTTCGGTATTTTATCTCCTTGATTCTCAATTGAGAAAAATACTTTTTTATCCTTGATTTCAATTTTAACAATAATTTTAAGGCCAAGCGGAGTATGTTTAATGGCATTTGAAATAAAATTGGAGATTACATATTTAATCCCGGCTTTATCGGCAATTATTTCAAACTCGCTGTTGCAAATAAGTTTAAAATTTATCTGCTTTTCTTCCGATGATTTTTTGTATCTTTCAATTTCCTCTTCAGTGATAGTTTTAAGCGAAAAAGGTTCGGGTTTTAGCTTGTAGGCATTTGCTTCCAACTTAGATAAACTGAGCATTTCGATAACCATTTTATCCATTTGTTCGGTTTCGTCAATAATTACATCCAGATAATAATCTTTTTTATCCTCATCTATTTTTTCCTTAAGACTTTCGCTGTAACTTCTGATTATTCCTAGCGGGGTTTTCAACTCGTGAGCAATGGCGTTCGTTAGATTTCTTCTGCTTTTTTCGAGCTTTTTTCTATAATCAACATCCTCTTCGAGTTTGTCCATAGCTTCATTTAAATTTTTTGACATAAAACTTAAGTTATCTGCGAGTTGACCAATTTCATCATATCGATGTTTTTCAAGGTTATAAGATACATTTCTTTCCCCATTGGTCATGTTGATTGCCGATTTGTTTAATAGTAAAATTGGTTTGACAATCCAATTAGAAAGTTTTGATGATAGAATCCATATTAAAAGTAATGTTACAAACAAGCAAAAAATATAAAGCGGTATCAATTGTTCCATGGCTAAACTTAGAGGACAGAAAGCATAGCTGTATGCTAAAAAGTACAGTGCTTTTGTTTTTGAATTTTCTATAAGATGCCAGTCTGTATAGCGGGTTTTAAAAAGCGATGACTGATTATCTTGAGGTGATGTTTTTAATTCCGAGCTATTTTTATAACTTGTTATGACTGGGTTTAAATTATTTTTTATCTGGTTATTGACATATGTTTTTACTTCTTCATTAGTTTTGTTAAATTTATATTCATAAACGCCGTAAATCTCAGTTGAGTTTGTTAATTCTGAGTTATTTATTTGACGGTTACTAAAATTAAATTCAATTTGTTTATTGTCGTTCCTAATACATATAATTTTTTGGGGAATGATTTCACAACCATTGACGATTCCTGTAATTTTTGATTTAAAACCACGCCCGTTGTGAGCAAAAGATTGCAACTGGCTTATCTGTTTTTTAGACATTATTTTATCCAAAAATACAAATTTATCCGTGTCTTCAAGATATACATTTAATACATTTCCGGTACTGCAAAGTACATTGCCGTTTTCATCCGTTAATTTCGCAGAACAATAAATGCTTTTATCTGATAATTGCTGTAAGCATCCAATCATACTCATGTTCAAATTAACCAATCTGTCTACCTCTGTATAATGATCGGTTTCATTATATTCAATATTTCTTGTTAAATTGCTTTGCATATATGAAAAATCATAATTACTTTCTTTTTGCAAAATTCCATGGATGTTATCAGATGCCATTATTGTCAGTGCGCTCATCATAATTATATAGAAAATAAAAAAGCAAATAGCCGATTTAATAATGGTATTCTTTCTTATTCCTTTGTTACTTTTTTTCACTTTAACTACTCCTCCTCAAACTTATAGCCAACTTTGATAACTGTACGGATACAGTTTGCTTTATCACCTAAAGCGGCTCTTAGCTTTTTTATATGGGTATCAACCACCCGGTCATAGCCTTCGAAGTCATAACCCCATATTTTTGAAAGAAGCTGTTCTCTTGTTAGTATTCTGTCTCTGTTTTTGATAAGGCATATTAACAAATCATACACTTTTGGAGCGAGAATTATTTCTTTATCATCAATAGTCACTTTTTGAGTTTTAAGGTCAATATTTATATCATTTATTAAAATCCGGTTGTTTATAATATTACCGTTAGCTCTTCTGATAAGCGCAGCAACTTTTGCAAAAAGGATGGGTAATGAAAAAGGCTTTGTAATATAATCATCAGCACCAAGCTTATATCCTAATAGATTATCATCTTCATCAGCTTTGGCAGTTAGAAAAATTATTGGTACTTCACTGTCTTTTCGGATTTTTTTGCATACAGAAAACCCATCTAATTTAGGCATCATAATATCTAAAAGAACGATATCAAACTCTTTTTTCTCCAGGATATCCAAAGCTTCTACTCCGTTTTTTGCCGATGAAACAATAAAATCTTTAGATTTGAAATAATCTACGATTATTTCTCTCATCCTTGGCTCATCTTCAACAATTAAAAGCTTGCTACTCAAATGCTCATCTCCTCTTGTGAATATGATAATATCAATTTGATGTGTACTCTTTATGTCTTCTCGTAATTTATTTAAAACCTTAAAAAGCTTTGCTAAAAAATAAAGAATAAGCTGTCGCAAGTTTTATTACAACAGCTTTGTTAAAATGTCTAACGGAAGAGATCTTTAAACGTTTTCACATGTTTTTAACATGGGATTAGTATAATCAACCTTCCGGTATGAAGTTAAAGCGTTTGTCAGAACAACCCCGTGATAACACCGTTTTCATCCAAATCAATATTTACCGCGGACGGTATTTTGCCGAGGCTCGGCATGGTCATAATTGCCCCGCAGATAAACACTACGAAGCCCGCGCCCGCGCTCAAACGCACTTCACGCACGTGGACATTGAAGTTTTCCGGCGCGCCTAAAAGTGAAGCGTTGTCGCTGAAGCTGTACTGCGTTTTGGCAATGCAGACTGGTAATTCGCCGTAACCCATTGCTTCAATTTCAACAAGTTGTTTTGCGGCGGAAATGTCAAAGGTGACGGCATTCGCGCGGTATACCTTGGTACACACGGCAACAACCTTTTCTTTGAGCGACTGCTTCGGTTCATACGCAAAGTAAAGTTTTGACGGGGTTTCGGTAAGGGTAACCACTTTTTCGGCAAGGTCCAGTGCGCCCGCGCCGCCCTTAGTGAACACCTCGCTCAATGCGCAGGGGACACGCATGCTTTCACAGGTATCAAGCAGGTATCGGTGCTCTTCTTTGCTGTCAGCGGGGAAGGAGTTGATTGCGACACAGCAGGGGAGACCGAAGCTATCCCGGATATTTTCAATGTGGCGCACTAAATTCGATATGCCGCCCGCGAGGTATGTTAAACTTGGCGTATTAAGTAAATCTTTCGGGCAGCCGCCATGGTGTTTTAACGCGCGCACGGTAGCCACAAGCACCACCGCATCGGGTTTTATCTTTGCCTGTTGGCACTTAATATCCAAAAACTTTTCCGCACCGAGGTCTGCGCCAAAGCCGGCCTCCGTGACGGTATAGTCAGCCAGTTTCATGCCCATGCGCGTGGCGATTATACTATTGCAGCCGTGCGCGATGTTGGCAAAGGGACCGCCGTGGATAATAGCGGGGGTGTGCTCCATGGTTTGCACCAAATTCGGGTCAAAAGCATCTTTCAGCAGCGCGGCCATAGCGCCCGCGGCACCGATTTCACCGCAGGTGACGGGTTTGCCATCGTAGGAATAACCCACCACAATCCTTGCGAGGCGGGTTTTTAAATCATGCAGGTCATTGGCAAGGCAAAAAATGGCCATCACTTCGCTTGCCGCGGTGATGTCAAAGCCGTCCTGGCGGGGGATGCCGTTGGGGTCGCCGCCCAGGCCGTTGACCATAAAGCGGAGTTGGCGGTCGTTCATATCGATACAGCGTTTCCATGTGACGCGGTTGGGGTGCAAATTCAGCGGATTACCGTGGAAGATGCTGTTGTCAATCATAGCGGCCAGCAGATTGTTCGCCGCGGCGATTGCGTGCATGTCACCGGTAAAATGCAGGTTGATTTCCTCCATCGGGACCACCTGCGCGTAACCGCCGCCCGCAGCGCCGCCCTTGATGCCGAAAACGGGCCCGAGGCTCGGTTCACGGATAACCAGTATA
>CAYNMU010000034.1:20324-22519 GCA_964398395.1 uncultured Eubacteriales bacterium | reverse complement strand
ACGGATGAGGGCACCTATGTTGAACGGGCTTCCGCTTACGGGCTTAATGTTATCGCTTCCGACTTCTGTATGAATATCAGCTTTATGGCTAGCCTAAAAAATAGTGAGCCGATTGAACAAAAGAATACCGCGCAAAAAATAACCGCCGACAAAACAAAGCATTATGTGGCGATTGTGATGAGCGACGGTGATAACCTGCAATGGTTTGAGGGCGGATTTTCGTTTGCCAACAGTCATTTCGGCAGGCGGCAAGCCCTTGACACCACTTACAAAATGAGCTGGACTGCCCCGCCGATTTCCGCCGAGCTGGAACCGACGATGATGAAAAGAGTTTATGCGACTGCGAGCGCGAACGACAACTTTGTATGCGGTGTTTCGGGCATCGGTTACATCAACCCTTCCCGCTACCCGGCAAAGTTCTTAAATAATTTTGTGAATTACACCGGCTACGAAATGAAAAAGTCGGACATTAAAATCGTCGCCCTTCTTGACGGCGTCTCCGGCTTCAAATGGATTTGGGAGCAAACCGCATTCAAGCCGGCGCTGCAATACTTTGCCAAAAACGAAAACATTGACGGTGGACTTATTCAAAGCGGCAATGTTTACGCAGGGCTTGGCGGTAAAATATATTGGAGCTGCGGCAAGCCGTTCATCAGCTGCGGGCTTTCGTTTTGGTGTGATTCAAATGAAAACGGAAATGCCCCGAAAGCATGGATTGAGGATTTTGCCGGCAAAGTGAACAGCCTGCCCGCGAACATCCATAATCAAGAAGGCTATACCTACCTCAATGTTCACCCGTGGTCAACAAACATGGAAAACGTCAATTACCTCGTTTCACTGCTGGATGACGATGTTGTGCTTGTCACCGCGGAGGAACTGGTGCAGCTTGTGAAGGATAATGTGTGGCATTAGACGAGTTGTTAGTGGTCAGTGGTTAGTGGCCAGCATCAAGGCTCCTTTTCCAAAGGAGCTGTCGCCGAATGGCGACTGAGGATTAAATCACCCGTCGGGCTAATGCCCGTCACCCTCTTTGAAAAAGAGGGCTTAGAGAGGATTTTTATAAAACAAACACGAAAAACCCACTAAAGCGATAAGCCTTAGCGGGTCAAATAAAATAAAGTATCGGGCGGGTTATTCACCCGCCCGTTTGTTATTATTGTTCTACTGCGTAAACGCTGACCTTTTTGCGGTCTTTGTCTTTGCGCTCAAACTTTACCTTGCCGTCTACAAGGGCAAATAAGGTATCGTCCGAACCTTTGCCAACATTGTTGCCGGGATGGAAGTGAGTACCGCGCTGCCTGACAAGAACATTGCCGGCAAGCACGAATTGACCGTCAGCCCTTTTAACGCCGAGTCTTTGTGCCTCGGAATCGCGGCCGTTACGGGTGGAACCCATTCCCTTTTTATGTGCGAAAAGCTGTATGTTTATTCTAAGCATTATTGACGCCTCCGTATATTACTTTAATGTTTTTTGGATGAGCTTTTTCAAGCTCTCGCATGTGAATCTCAAAACCCTTTAAAATGTCCTGCGCTTTTGTTGCCTGCTCTTTTGTAAGCATCATCATCATAAGTGCCTCGCCAACCTTTGGTTTGGCTTTGATGCCGATAACTTCCGTAATCGTGTTGGCAACAAGGTATGCTGCCGAGGAAGCCGCCGCGCAAACAATGTCGCTGCCTGCTTTGCCCTCACATGCATGGCCGTTCATTTTAAAGCCTCTAACAAGACCTTCATCTTTGTAAAGAGTAACCTTAACCATAGCCTTATGCGTTTATAGCTGAAATCTCAACCTTTGTATATGGCTGCCTGTGACCTTTTTTACGCTTCTCGTTTTTCTTTGATTTGTAAGTGAAAACGATGATTTTTTTTGCTTTGCCGTTTTTGAGTACTTTTGCGGTTACGGTTGCGCCTTCAATAAAAGGTGTGCCAACGGTCATCCCGTCGTCTTTGCCAACCGCTATAACCTTATCAAAGGTTATTTCATCTGCTTCTGTAACGTCAAGCTTTTCGATATAGAGGGAATCTCCCGCTTCTACCTTGTATTGCTTGCCGCCGGTTTCGATAATTGCATACATTAAGGGTAAAACCTGCCTTTTTCTTTAGACTCGCTATCGAGGGCGGGGTAAAAACCCGCTTTTGGCATCTTTTCAGACACCGCCCGAAATATGCGGCGTGAAAGATTGTATCATAATAAACA
>CAYNMU010000034.1:0-20224 GCA_964398395.1 uncultured Eubacteriales bacterium | reverse complement strand
TCTTTTCAGACACCGCCCGAAATATGCGGCGTGAAAGATTGTATCATAATAAACAAGGGTTGTCAAATATTATTTATTGAACCGGAAACTGTTCGTCCGGATCGACAGGCATTATAACCGCAAGGATTATATAAGCGATAATGCCTGGCACTCCGACCGAAAAAACCGTAATCAATGCGTACAGTACCCGGACAACTGTTGGGTCCAAATTAAGATATTTCGCAATGCCGCCGCATACGCCCTCTACCATTTTATCTGTTCTGCTTTTATATAATCTTTTGTTCATTTAGTAATCACTCCAAATTAATATTCAATTTATTCTATTCCGTATTGGATTTTTGCCGCGGTGATGGTGTTCTGCAGGAGCATTGCCCTAGTTGTCGGACCGACGCCACCCGGTACAGGGGTTATCAACTCCGTTTTGGGTTCAACATCAGCAAAGTCAACATCGCCGCAAAGTTTGCCGTTTTCATCCCTGTTCATACCGACATCAATAACAATCGCGCCGTCTTTGACCATGTCGGCGGTAACAAATTTAGCCACACCGATAGCGGCTATCAAAATATCCGCCTGCCTTGCAATTTGTGGCAGGTCAACGGTTTTAGAATGGCAAATGGTAACCGTCGCGTTTTCTTTGAGCATGAGCATTGCCATAGGTTTGCCGACTATATTGCTGCGCCCGATAACAACACAGTGCTTGCCGGCTATTTTTACACCTTCGGCATACAGCATTTCCATAATGCCCGCCGGTGTGCAAGGTAAAAGCAGGCAATCGCCGAGCATAATATGCCCCACATTGACCGGATGAAAAGCGTCAACATCTTTCTCCGGCGAAATTGCGTTTAGCACAGCTTTTTCGTCAAGGTGCTTCGGGATTGGAAGCTGGCAGAGAATACCGTTAATATCATCACGTACATTGAGTTCATTAATTAATGCCATCAGCTCCTCTTGCGAGGTCTCGGCGGGTAAAGCATATTCATAGGATGTAATGCCGACAAGCGCGCAATCCTTCTTCTTGTTATCCACATAGACGCGGGAAGCGGAGTTGTCGCCAACAATAATAACCGCCAATGATACCTGATGTCCCAGCGTTTTAATCTCTGCAACATGTTTCGACACTCGTGCAAGCACATCCGAAGCAATCTTTTTGCCGTCAATAATTCTACCCATCAACCATCATTCCCTTTCATTTTCCGCCTATTCGTCCGACGATATATTGTTGTCTGTATACGGCTCGGCAGATGCGTCATCTGCTTCTTCCGCAGTTTTTTCAATAATCTCCTCGGCATTGGTTTCCTCACCGACATTCATTTCCGCCGCCTCGGCAGCTGCTTTTGCTGCAAGCTTCGCTTTTTTACCAACGGGCACAAACACTTCGCCTTTAGGGTAGAAATCAACGCCCTCAATCGGCTTCGGATTCTTTTTGTATTTTCTCAGCAGTATCAGCAGCAAAACGGCACAAACAACTGCCAGAGATACCGAACGCACCTGAGAAAGAGTTATGCCGATATCTCCGAGTGGAATACCGTCTAAGCGAAAACTCTCAATGACAGCGCGCCCGGTGCCATACCAAATGCCGTACAAAAGTAAAATCTCTCCGCTGAATTTGCGGTATTTTTGGCAAATTGTATAGAGAACGGCGAAGCCCAACAAACACCAAAGTGACTCATACAGAAATAATGGATGAACATAGGCCTTATCAGCCAAAGAACCTGCATTGATTGAAATTCCTTTGGCAGCAAGTTCTGCCTGACTGGAGGTAATAAAATCGGCAACCTTTTGGCTCCACATGCCCCAGGGTAGGTTTGTATTAGAACCGAAAATCTCCTGATTTGTAAAATTGCCCCAACGCCCTATACCCTGCCCGACAAGGAAACTCAACGCGCATAAGTCCAGCAGGTTGTAAAAATTAAGTTTTCTTACTTTGCAAACAATAAAGCCCGCAATAATGCCGCCGATAAGGCCGCCGTAAATGGCAAGACCGCCTTCCCAAACACTGAGGATGCTTGAGATGTGATCTTTATAATAGGACCAGTTTGCAAGAACATAATAAAGCCTTGCTCCGATAATCCCGAGCATTGTGCCATAGATGAGCACATCAATCATTTTGTCTAAACTCATTCGCCATTTATATGCCCCGCGTCCGCCCAAAAGTACAGCAAGCAAAAAGCCGAATGCAATTATTACGCCATACCATTTAATTGAAATTGGCAGTCCAAAAAAAGAAAACTCTGCCAGAACCGACGGAATGCTGAAGCCCTTCTCAATTGCTTTGAAATACACAATTGTATAGTCGCTCATCTAAAACTCTCCAATCTTTTAGTTGAATTTGCAGTGCCGCGCTGTCAAACAGGTAGAATAACGGAAAGCGCCGAGCTCGTTTCCTCAAGTATTTCGTTAAGCCTGTCGTTTATGCTGTCAAGGCTTACAGCTTTACAGACTTCTATCTCGTCAAACAATCCGTTCCCCGTGAAAAATGTGGCTGCAAGTTCATTTGCGAGTTCATCGACATCATTATACATCATAATCATTCTGCCGTAAAGTTTTCTTCTAGTGCGCTCAAAGCTTTTCGTATCAACCTTTTCGGCCTTTAAACGGCGAATTTCAGCTTTAATTTCGTTTGTAACGGCTTGCGGGTCTTTTGATTCTCCGACGAAGATTGAACAAGCATATCCATATCCTTCAAAATATTCAAACGAGAATGTTGAGTTAATAAGTTCCTTCTCTAAAAGCCTTTTATAAAGCGGCGAAGCTTTGCCCGCAATAATATCAAGCAAAATATGTGTGCAAAGCCGCTCTTCGGCAGTGCGTTCGGGTGTTTTTATGGCTTCCTTGAACCCCAGCATAAACTGCGGCGCATTGACTGAAAGTTTTTCCTCGCAATAGCTTGCAGAAGGCTCGGCGGGTTCATTTACAAAATCCCTTTTTGTCATTACCCCTGTTGAAGGTTTCAGCAATCTGTCCGCTACCTCCAGAACATCCTCAACGCTTGCGTTGCCCGAAACGGCTAATACCATGTTGTTCAAATTATAAAAACTATTGTAACAGGCGTAGAGTGTTTCGGCAGAAATCTGCGCAATTGACTTTTCCGTACCCGCTATATCTATGCGAACCGGATGAATTTGAAAAAGTGAGCGCAAAAGATTAAACAGCGCTTCCCAATACGGCACATCCTTATACATGCGAATTTCCTGCCCGATTATCCCCTGCTCTTTTTCAACCGTTTCCTGCGTGAAATAGGGTTTTTGAACAAAATCCAGCAAGATTTCAAGAGACTCCTTAAAATTCCCCGTACAGGAGAATAAATAGCCGGTGCGGTCAAAGCTTGTATAAGCATTTGCGTTTGCGCCTGTTTTGGCAAAACGCTCAAAAGCAGCCAACTCTTCGCTTTCGAAAAGCTTATGCTCCAAAAAATGCGCCGTTCCCTCCGGAATATCCGAAAATGAGCCATCAGCCAAAGCTAAGCGTGTGTCTATCGAGCCGTATTTTGTGGCAAAAACAGCATAAGCCGAGGAATAGCCGGCCTTTGGCAAAACAAGTATTGTCAAGCCGGAAGAGTGTTTTATTTCAAAATAGCTTTCGTTAAGCTTTTCGTTTCTAATTTCCTTAATTTTCATCAGTCTCAGCCTCCCCGGTACCCGAAAGCATAAATATAGTATCCAGTGTAACCCTGTTAGCGGCGGCAACAACTTGTTCCATCGTAACCTGTCTGATCTTTTCGGTTTCCTGCTCGGGTGTTTTAATCTCCGGCTTTAATAGTTGAGAGGTGTACCATGTTGCCAAGTCTTCCGGCGAATCCTCAATACTGCGCAAATGGTCGCAAATCGACATTTGCGAAGCTGTTAAATCATCGTCTTCAATCTCACCGGCTTTAACCGCTTCAAACTGGCTCATAATCGCTTCCGTGGCCAATTGCTCTTTGTCGCTTTCAATTCCGCTTTGGACAAAGATAACGCCCTTTGAATGGTTTAACCTCGCGGAGCAGTAGTAGCAAAGACTCATTTTTTCGCGTACATTTTTGAAAAGCTTGGAATACGTTCCGCCACCGAAAAGGTCGGTCATCACTTTCACTGCGGTCACTTCATCCAGTGCATCGTTCATACCTGACCTAAAGCCCAAAACCAGCTTTCCCTGTTTGACGGGAAGTGTTTCTTCTTCTCTGCGTGTTTCTAAAGCCATCTTTACGAAAAGGGTTTGAATTTCCGCGGGACAGCGCTCAATTTTTGCGAACTGCTCTGTCAAGGCATCGGCAACGCTGTCATTCGCGCCGCTGCCGACCATATCAATTTGAATGATTGCGGTTTTTAGCATATTTTGCCAGGCAGCATAAATGCTCTCGCCTGTCAGTGCCTCAATTTCTTCTTTGGTGCCATATTTGCTTAAACCAAACCTTTCGCCCGCGCACATAATTTCCTCACAGCGGCGCAAAGCATAGGCTCGTTTATCGTTCATTTCGCTTTCCATTTTTTCAATCAAAAGGCGTTTTTCTCTTTGGACAGCTTCTTCGCCGAAACAGCCTTCAACAAGGTCGGGATCAAAGATTAAATCAAGCAGCAGTTCCGTGCAGCTTTGCGCTATACTTTCGCCGGTTAAAGAAAATCTGTCATCAATAGAAGTGAGATTAATCGACAAAAGCTGTGCTTCGCCCAGCTTGGAAACCCCGGCGGAAAGCGCGGCACCGTAAAGCTCAGCAAGACGTCCGTTCAGAAATGAGAAATCGGGATACTTTTTACATGAGCGGTGCAGAATATATGGCAAAATAGCTTTCTCTGCAATTCCGCCGTCCATTGGCAGCGCCATTGAAAAGGAAATGCAACCCGTTTTAAAGCGATCTGTTTGCACTGCGCAAAGGCGAACACCCGGGGCAATGGTTTTAACAAAAGGCGTGTTTTCCATTTTGACCTCCCTATTTTTTAGTAGATTTTGGTCATTGGATGTCATTCTGAGGAGTAAACGACGAAGAATCTTTGAAACTTTTTAAGATCCTTCGCTTTGCTCAGGATGACATGATTTTAGAATAACGACATCTATGCCATTAACATCCGACTTAGGTTTAAACATCATTCCGAGCCAAATCCTCATAGCTTTCGCGTTTAATAACAACCCTTGCTTCGCCGTCCTTCACCATAATTACAGGCGGGCGCGGAATACGGTTGTAGTTTGAAGCCATTGAATAGTTGTAAGCACCTGTTGAAAGCACCGCGAGCGTGTCGCCTGGGACTACCTTTTGGATAGGTGCCCCTTCCTGAATAAGGTCGCCGCTTTCGCAGCACTTGCCTGCAATCGTCGCTGTGCAATTCCTGTCTTCATTTGCCTTGTTGGCGCATATAATCTCATAGTGAGCTTTGTAAAGTATATAGCGGGGGTTGTCTACCATGCCGCCGTCCACAGAAATATAGGTGCGGACATTCGGAATACTCTTAACTGCACCCACAGTGTATAGTGTCAAACCTGCAGCGCCGATAATCGACCTGCCCGGTTCAATCAGGATAAAAGGCATTTTTAGCCCCAACTCCGCGGAATGTTCTTTAACAACCGCAGAAACATTCTTCATATATTCGCTGAATGCGCGTGGATTGTCACTTTCGGTATACTTAATGCCAAACCCGCCGCCTAAGTTGAGCACACCGAGTTCAACGCCCGTTTCGGTTTTAATCTGCGCCATAAATTCAAGCATAACCCGTGCGGCAAGCTCAAATGGGTCAATGTCAAAAATTTGAGAGCCGATATGGCAATGGATGCCAACAAGCTTAATGTTGGACATTGTGAAAGCTTTTTTTACCGCTTGCATCGCTTCGCCTGTTTCGAGTGCAAAGCCGAACTTTGAATCGATCTGCCCTGTTTTGACAAAATCGTGCGTATGTGCATCAATACCCGGCTTAATCCGGAACAAAATCTCAACAGTTTTGCCGGCTTCCCGCGCGATGCTGTTTAGTGACTCCAATTCAAAAATATTATCAACAACAATTCTGCCGACACCGTTATCAACCGCCTGCTTCAACTCGGCAAAAGTTTTGTTGTTACCGTGAAAATATATTTTTTCCGCGGGGAAGTTAACCGAAAGCGCTGTAAAAAGCTCGCCGCCGGAAACAACATCAAGCCCCATACCCTCTTCGGCGCAAATCCTGCAAATTTCTTTGCAGCAAAAGGCTTTGCTTGCATAAAGTACCATGCCGTTGCCGCTGTAGTTTGATTCCATAGAACCAACGAAATCACGGCAATTGCGGCGAATTTGATTTTCGTCAAAAATGTAGGCGGGCGTACCGAATTTTTGGGCTAACGCCACCGTATCGCTCCCGCCTATTGTCAAATGGCCTTTTTCATTAATTTGTATACAGTCCGAAACATACATAATAATACTCCATTCCGCCGCCAAAGGTGGCGGCACTTATAATAACGAAAAAGACATGCTCCGCGAAGCGGATGCCGGTCTTACCTGTTGACCGGCAAGTGACTTTTTCATGCGTGAAAATTTACTTTTCACGCTACACTCCCTACTTAATATAAAATCAGCGCATCGCTGATTATTCTTTGTATTTCTTCAACACCTTCGCCCGTTTGGGATGAGAAAGGTATTTTTTTGTTCTCCGGGAACCGCACCAGCTCTTTTTCAAGTTCTTCCATGCGTTTTAATCGTTCCATTTTCTTCAGTTTGTCGCATTTTGTCATGGCTATTACAAAATTATGCCCGCTGTCATTCAAAAAAGTCATCATCTCATAATCTTCCACCGAAGGTTTGTGGCGCATATCAATGAGCTGGACGACAAGATTTATTCTTCTGTCCGATGTAAAATAACCTTCCATCATCTCCGCCCAGCGAGTTTTTTCGGATTGCGAAACCTTCGCGTAACCGTAACCGGGCAGATCTACAAGCTTAAATCCGTCGCCCTTAAAAAAATTGACGGTTATTGTTTTGCCCGGCATCGAGCTTGTTCTCGCAAGGCTTTTGCGGTTTAAAATCTTATTCAGAAGTGAGGATTTCCCAACATTCGAACGCCCCGCAAACGCTATTTCAGGAATATCAGAAATTGGCAGTTGCGCTCCGGTCCCGTAGGAAGCCTCAAATTCGACTTTGTTAAATTGCATGGTTTGTTCCTTTCGTTTGCATTTTCCCTACTGTGCTATAATGCTCCGGGAAATCGGGCGATTATCGGCAACAGGCAAGGCAACATCTTCACCGGTTTTTGTTAAAATTCCGCGAATCAAAGCGTTTGCAAAAACTTCGTCAACATTGCTGACAGAAATAAAGTCAACGCAGGCCTTAACGGTTTCATCCACATCACGCAGGTCCGGCAAGTTATCCTGCGGAATTATTACGGTTTTTATCCCGGCTCTGTAGGCTGCCATTGTCTTTTCTTTCAGCCCGCCGATGGGCAGAACCCTACCGCGCAAAGTTATTTCACCCGTCATTGCAACATCGCCGCGCGCGGATATACCGGTAAGCGCCGAAACAAGCGCTGTTGCGATAGTAACGCCGGCAGAGGGGCCGTCTTTCGGCACCGCGCCCTCCGGTACATGAATATGAATATCTTTCTCTTTGTAAAAAAGCTTATCTAACTTCAATTCGTCGGCTCTTGACCTGATATAGCTAAGAGCTGCCCTTGCGGACTCCTTCATTACATCACCTAAGGAACCTGTCAGTTCAAGCTTGCCTGTGCCGTCAAGCACCGCAACTTCAATCTGAAGCATTTCGCCGCCAACAGATGTCCACGCAAGGCCATTAACAACGCCTGGTTCGTTCATCGCATTCAGCTTTTCGTTTTTGTATTTTACTGCGCCCAAAACTTCGTCCAAATCTGCCGCTCTGAAAGTTACTTTTTTCTCACCATTCGCAACTTTAACCGCTGCCTTGCGGAAGATAGCTGCTATCTCCTGCTCTAATTTGCGGACGCCCGCTTCTTTTGTGTAGCCATCTATTAAAAGATGAAGCGCTTCATCTGTTATTTTAAAACTTCTGCCCGAAAGGCCGTGGCGCTTTGCCTGCTTTGGCACGAGATGCTTTTTGGCGATATTGAATTTTTCTTCATGAGTATAGCTGCCAAGCTCAATAATTTCCATTCTGTCAAGCAGGGGCGCCGGAATAGTATCCCGCATATTGGCGGTTGTGATAAATAATACGCGGCTCAAATCAAACGGCAATTCAATGTAATGGTCGCGGAAAGAGAAGTTTTGCTCGGGGTCCAATACCTCTAAAAGCGCCGAAGAGGGGTCGCCGTTATAGCTGCTGCTGAGTTTGTCCACTTCATCCAAAAGGATGAGAGGGTTGCTTGTGCCGGCCTGTTGCATTGCATTAATAATTCGACCGGGCATTGAACCGATATAAGTTTTGCGATGGCCTCTTATCTCCGCTTCGTCATGAATGCCGCCCAAAGAAATCCGTACATATTTGCGCCCCATTGCCCTGGCGATTGAGCGCGCGACCGAGGTTTTGCCAACACCCGGAGGCCCCACAAGGCAAATAATCTGCCCCTTTATGTTTGGTGAAAGTTTGCGAACGGCCAGCATTTCGATAATTCTATCCTTAACCTTATAAAGGCCATAATGGTCGTTGTCAAGCACTTTGCGGGCACTGAGCAAATCCAGTTTATCCGCAGTCATCTTGTTCCAAGGGAGTGAAAGGCATGTTTCAATATAGTTGCGGATTACGCCCGACTCGGGCGATTGCGCAGAAATACGCTCCAAACGGTCACACTCGCGCAAAAGCTTTTTGTGGGACTCTTCCTCAAGCTCCAACTTTTCAATCTGCTCCCTGTAGTTTTGGACATCACTTTCCGCTGAGGAACCTTCGTTAAGTTCACCGGAGATAGCTTTGAGCTGCTCGCGCAGATAATATTCCCGCTGATTTTGGTCAATTTGCTCATGCACATGGGTATGAATATCTTCCTCCAGCTTTAAAAGCTTGCCTTCTCTCTCCAGAAGAACGCAGAGAATTTCTAACCGCTTAATGGGATTAAGCTGTTCTAAAATCATTTGCCTGTCCGCATATTCAAGCACAATGTTGCCTGCGATAAAATCGGCAAGTTCCCCCGGCCTTTTTTCCGCGATAACTGCCAGAATCAAATCAGGCGGAAGTTGGGGTGCCGCAACCGAGTAATCGTTAAAAATATCCTTGGTGTGGCGAACAAGCGCCTCGGTATACTCGCCGTCCTGTGTCTTTATTTTTACATCCGGACAGCGTTTGATTGTACCCTGTAAATAAGGTTTATCTGTTGTAAACTCGCTGATTTTTGCCCTGTAAATGCCTTCGACGGCTACACGAACATTGTCGCTGCCCTGAAGCTTTAACACCTGCTTAACCGTCGCAACAACGCCTATTTTGTAGAGTGCATTTGCATCTGGGTCATCATCAATAATATCCTTTTGCGTAACAAGGAAAACTTCCTGATTGCCGGCCATTGCAGCGCGCAAAGCCGCAACCGATTTGCTTCTGCCAACATCAAAATGCAGACGCATATCGGGGAAAATTACTAAAGCCCGCAGAGCCACAATCGGCATAGTGAGGGCATTTGTTTCACTTTTTTTCATTACATCATCTCCGGAGGGAATTTATATAATAGCCTATTCCCTTAGCTTATTATTATAGCGCATGCATCAACCCCAGTCAACCGAAAGTGCACAGAATTCCCAGTTATTGCATAATAAATTCATTCTTTCGACACAAATTTTAAGGCAGCAGGCGAATATTTTGAATCCGCTTACTGCCTTCATTATACTACCAATGAGCCGTTTTCCTTATTTACTCTGAGCAAACAGCCATGTGAACAGCTCCGGTGTGGAATAGATCAATTTCGCGGCATCGCCGTGCCCATATTTTATATCATTATATTGCGTGTATTTGATGTTCCCGTTGATTCCTTTCAAAGCTTCCACCATAGCGATGCTGTTGATAACATTGACGGATTTATCGAATAAGCTGTGCGCGGCCCAAATCGGAACATCTTTTAACAACCATGCGAAACCCGGCTGACCGCCGCCCGCGACCGGCACTGCAGCCGCGAACATATTCGGGTACTTGGTTGTAATATACCATGCCCCATATCCACCCATTGAAAACCCGGTCAGATAAATGCGCTTCGTATCCACGCTGTAATTCTTTTTGATACCTTTCACAATCAAATCTTTGACCTGTGATTTCATGTTTTGTGTTTTTGCGGAACCATCAGCCCATTCATGGTCCGGCGGGCATTGAGGCGCAACCAGTATGCAGGGATTTGTTCCCTCACCGTCCTTCACGCTCTTGGCAAGTGCATCAAACCAATCCCCCGCAAGCTGTTTGTTGTTGTCGTTCCCTCTTTCGCCCGAGCCGTGCAGAAAAACAATAACTGGATATACCTTTGTTTTATCATAACCGGCTGGCAGATAAATCCTGAAATACATATCCAACTTATAATTGCTGTCCTTGTAAATGTATCCTTTGAAGGTATCGGGAAACTTTTCAAAACTGCGGTTGTCCTCAACAACTTGAACCGCGGAAGACCCAAAAACAGCAGTCTCATAATAGTTTTGGACAACAAAATAAGCCTCCTTAAAAAATGTAAGCGTGAGCAGCAAAGAAACCATTTTAACAGCAAGACTTTTCATAACAACAATTCCTTTCGTTTAATAATTGCAAAAGTTTTTACGAATTTATTTTATCATATTCTCAAAATATTTGCAAAAGAAATAATAAGCTTAACAATAAAAAGTCCCCCATTTACATTACATAAATGAGGGCACTTAATTGGAGAAATTAAACCGCTGTGCTTTTTGGCTTTGGTTTTACCATTGAGGATGTTTGGCTCAGTTTGGCTTGCTTTTTGCTCGGATTTCTCTCAATAAGCGGGGCAGCGCCTTCGTTGACGCACTGTGCCGTTATCTCAACCCTTTCAATAAGCGGGTCTGAAGGAATATCATACATTATCGGCATGAGCACCTGCTCCATAATGGAACGAAGTCCCCTCGCGCCTGTTTTCTTTTCGAGCGTTTTTATGGCGACTGCCTCAAGTGCTTTTTTCTCAAACTCTAAATCAACATCATCCATGCTGAAGAGCATTTGATACTGCTTGAGGATGGCATTCTTAGGTTCTGATAGAATGCGAACCAATGATTCAACATCAAGTTCCCTTAGTGTCGTAATGACAGGCAATCTGCCTACAAGCTCCGGAATAAGACCGAACTTGACCAAATCCTGGTGGATAACGCCGGCGAGCATATTTGCCTTTTCAATTTCCATCTTGCCCTTAACATCGGCGCCAAAGCCTAAAGCTGAGCCGCCAACGCGTTTTTCGACAATTTTTTCTATTCCGTCAAACGCTCCGCCGCAGATAAAGAGGATGTTCGTTGTATCCACCTGAATAAAATCCTGCTGCGGGTGCTTTCGTCCGCCTTGCGGGGGAACGTTGGAAACAGTACCTTCTAAAATCTTAAGTAATGCCTGCTGAACGCCTTCGCCGCTTACATCCCTTGTTATCGATGGGTTTTCGGATTTACGGGCTATTTTGTCAATTTCATCAACATAAATGATGCCGCGCTCCGCTTTTTCAATATCAAAATCTGCTGCTTGAATCAAACGAAGCAAAATATTTTCGACATCTTCGCCAACATAACCGGCTTCGGTCAATGTTGTGGCATCCGCTAAAGCAAATGGCACATCTAAAATCTTTGCAAGCGTTTGGGCAAGCATAGTTTTGCCAACGCCGGTGGGACCCAAGAGCAATATATTGCTCTTTTGGATTTCAACATCGGAAGACTTGCCCAAATAAATGCGTTTGTAGTGGTTATAAACAGCAACACTCAGCGCGATTTTTGCCGATTCCTGCCCGATAACATATTCGTCTAGCTGGGCTTTTAAGTCCTGCGGTTTTGGCAGGTCATATTCAAGGCCTTCACCTATTATTGATGCCTTATGGCGATTAGGTTTGTCTTCTTCAATAATTGCTTGACAGAGCTCCACACATTCGTTGCAAATATATACCCCTTGCCCGGCTATAAGCTTATCGACCTGTTCCTGCTTTTTATGGCAAAAGGAGCATACAACTGTCTTATCTCTCCTGTCGTCATCTCTTGGCATAATTTTTCCCCTTATCTCTTACTCAGAATTTTATCCACCAAGCCGTAATCAAGTGCTTCCTGTGCAGACATATAGTTATCTCTCTCGGTATCCCTTGCAATAATCTCGATGGGATTGCCTGTGTTTTCAGACAGCATCCTATTGAGCTTTTCTCTGATTTTTATTATATGATCGGAAACAATTTTAATGTCCGTCGCTTGACCTTGAGCGCCGCCAAGAGGTTGGTGTATCATAATCTCACTGTTTGCAAGCGCGAAACGTTTGCCTTTTGCACCGGCGGAAAGCAAGAATGCGCCCATGGAAGCTGCCATACCCATGCAGATAGTTGAAACATCACATTTAATATACTGCATTGTGTCATAGATTGCCATACCTGCGGTAATTGAACCGCCGGGGCTGTTGATGTAGAGGCTGATATCCTTATCCGGGTCCTGCCCTTCAAGGAAAAGCAACTGCGCGACAACAAGGCTTGCCGTCACATCATTAACCTCATCCGAAAGCATAACAATTCGGTCACTTAACAGCCGGGAAAAAATATCGTACGAACGCTCGCCTCTGTTTGTTTGCTCAATTACATACGGAACTAAAGACATATTGAACCCTCCTCATAATTTTGATTTTATTAATTACTTGAATGAAAAATTGCTGATTTCTTATTCGCCCTTTTTCTTTGCAGCTCTCTTTTTTGCAGCAGGCTTATTATCAAGGTCAACAACTTCCGGGGTATTGTTTTTTTCTTTTGGATCTTCAGTTGACTTGATTTTCGGAGCAACGGCAATAGCGTTCTCAACAACAAACTTAACTGCTTTTTCGTTTATTATATCCGTCTTCATGTTGTCTTCAGGGATTATTCCCTTAAGTTTGTCAACTTCGATGCTGTACATGTCAGCAAGTTTTTGATATTCCGCAGCAAAATCTTCTTCGGAAACAGTAATGCCTTCAAGGTCGCCGATTTTTTCAAGCGCTAATTGCAGAGCGACCTGTTTTTTGGCCTGCTCGAACATCTGCGCGTCAAAAGTCTCCCTATCAAGCCCGACATACATAAAATAAGTATCCAAATCAGCGCCCTGTTGGCTGAGACGTTGGGTAAAGCTATCCGTGTTTTCTTTTGCTCTCTTTTTGAACATGACCTCTGGGATTTCACCTGTAACATTATCTGCCAAAGCGTCCAATACTTGACCTTCAAAGGCTTTGTCCGCTTCTTCCTGCTTACGGATGCGAATATCTTCTTTTGTACCTTTTTTCAGTTCTTCAACTGTTTCGAATTCGCTTACATCCTTTGCAAAATCTTCATCTATCTCAGGAATCTCTTTGACCTTAATTTCGTGAAGCTTAACCTTGAAAACGGCTGCCTTGCCTGCAAGCTCCGGAGCATATTCATCCGGGAAGCTGACATTAACATCGAATTCATCCGCTAAATTATGCCCGATGATTTGCTCTTCGAAGCCGGGTATAAAGCTGCCTGAACCCAAAGTGAGCGAATGGTTTTCATCCTTGCCGCCGTCAAAAGCGACGCCGTCAACAAAACCTTCGTAATCGATTATTGTCATATCACCATCTTGAGCCGCTCTGTCCTCAACGACAATTGTTCTTGAATTTCTCTCTCTCAGCTTATCAAGCTCTTGGTCAACCTCAAACGGGTTAACTATAACCTCGGCCTTTTCGCCTTGTAAGCCTTTATACTGAGTAACCTCAATCTCCGGTTTAACGGTAACTTTCAGCGTAAACAGAACACCATCCTCGCCGATTTCTTTAACATCGACATCAAACGGGCTGTCAATGGCATTTATATTGCCTTCTTTATATGCTGCATCCACGGCATCCGGGAAAAGCATTTCAAGCGCATCTTCGTAAAAAACATCTTTCCCATAAGTTCTTTCTATTAGGCTCAACGGAGCTTTGCCCTTACGAAAACCGGGGACATTTATGCTTGACTTCTTCTTGTTAAATACCTTCAGAACTGTCGCTTTAAATTCGGCAGCATCTACAGCAATTTCAAGCTCATAGACATTTGCTTCAACCTTGTTGGACGATTTCAAACTCATTAATATTTCCTCCTAAAATAACGCATAGTATTGTATAAGTGATTAACCGAGTTAGTATAGCAGATTTTCTTTGAAATATCTACTTTTTTTTGCTAATCGTCAATCTTTGTCAACATTTTACAAATTATTAATACTTTTCGACAAGCTTTGGGCAAAATCCCAGAAAGTCGCTTGAAATCAAATTAAATTTGATACCCTCTCGCTCGGCGTTAATTGAATTTTTCATTGCCTGCGCGTGAAGGTGCCCGTAAAAGCACCTTTTAACATCTTCTTTCACAAGTACTTCAAAAATCTCTTCGCAAATATTTTCACCGGTTACGGGAGGATAATGCAAAAAAACAACCGGTTCAGCATCAAACTGTTTCGCTGCCGCTATGGATGCTTTCAGCCTGCCCACCTCGCGCAAAAGAACTTTTCTGTCTTCATCACTATCGCTGTCAAGCGACCAGCCTCTTGTGCCGCAAACGGATATTGGACCGGCCTGATAAGAATTGTTGTGCAAAATTTCTATACTGTCAAACGAATTCTCGGCTAAGAAAGCGTCCATTTTTCTTTTACTGGTCCACCAATAATCATGGTTGCCTTTGATAAGCAGTTTTCTGCCCGGAAGGTCATGCAAAAACTTAAAATCCTGCACCGCCTGTGGTAAAACCATCGCCCACGAAACATCGCCCGCAATAACAACTATATCCGTTTCCTTAACCACCGCGCGCCAGTTTTTTTCGAGCCGCTTTTCGAAGTCTGCCCAACCGGGAAAAATCTCCATAGGCTTGTCGACACCAAAAGACAGGTGCGTATCAGCGATTGCAAAAAGTGACATGGCTGCTCCTTTCAAAAAGAAATGGATTTTACAGGTCTAACATTTCAAGAACAACGCCTTCCATACTGTCCCTTGTGCAAAACCCTTCGAATCTCACGGGCATACCCTTTAAATATGACAACTGCACAGGGCAGCTTTCACCAGTTATTTTTGCAAGTTCATCCAACATCGCAAACTCGTCCGAGCCTTGTACTTTGGTTGGTTTTAGTGCGGCTAGCACGCTCGCGCAGAACTTGAAAGGAGAAGCAGTTGAAGCGATTACAGTAGGTGTTAAATCGCCCGTTTCGGCGCGGTACTGCTCATAAACATTTACACCAACAGCCGTATGTGTGTCGCAAAGGTATCCTTTGTCAGCAAAGGTTTCTGCTATGGTTGCTTTTGTGCCATTGTCATCACAGTAACCGGCGGCAAAAAGAGTTTTGATTTTTGCAAGCATATCATCCCTGACTTTATATACGCCGTTTTCAGCAAGGTCAGCCATCAGTTTTTTGATGTATGCCGAATCCGTACCGCTCAATGAATATAACAACCGTTCAAGATTGCTTGAAATCAGAATATCCATCGAAGGCGAAGCTGTTGTGAAAAAGCTTCGATTGCGGTCATATGTTCCTGTTTCTAAAAAATCAGTCAAAACATTATTGGCATTTGAAGCGCAAATAAGCTTATTAACAGGCAAGCCCATTTCCATTGCGTAATAAGCCGCAAGAATGTTGCCGAAATTACCCGTCGGCACAACAATATTAATCTTATCGCCTAAATCAATCGAGCCTTTGGCCATTAGGTCGCAATAGGCGGAAATATAGTAAACAATCTGCGGTACAAGCCTGCCCCAATTAATTGAGTTTGCCGAGGAAAACATCATTCCCTGCTCCTCAATGCGAGCAGTTACCGCTTTATCCGTAAATATTTCCTTAACTCCGTTTTGAGCATCGTCAAAATTCCCCTCAATTGCGCAAACACTTACATTTTCGCCCTCTTGTGTTGTCATTTGAAGTTTTTGCATGGGGCTAACGCCGTCGTTTGGATAAAATACTAGAATTTTTGTGTTTGGAACATCTTTAAATCCTTCAAGTGCAGCCTTGCCGGTATCGCCCGAGGTTGCGACAAGAATTACAATTTTTTTGCCCGGCGCGGCTTTATTTGCAGATGCTGTTAGCAGCTGCGGCAAAAGCTGAAGAGCCAAATCCTTAAAAGCACAGGTTGGACCCTTCCAAAGTTCCAAAACCTCGACGTCATTATACAATTCGACAAGCGGCGCGATCTTTTCATCGCTGAATTTACCGCCCGAATAAGCGCCGGTGACGCACTCATCAATTTCCTCTTTTGTAAAATCCGTTAAATATAATGAGAGAACAGCTTTTGCCCGTTCGATATAATTGACTTCAGTAAGCTTCCGCAAATCCTGCAGGGAAATTTTTGGGATTTCTTCCGGCACAAAAAGCCCGCCATCGGCAGAGATGCCGTTCGTTATAGCTTGGGCTGAAGTGACATGAACTTTATTGTCCCTTGTGCTTGTGTAAAACATAGTCTTTTTCGCTCCTTTGTCATTCTGCAAGAATTTCGGATCCAATATTGTAGGTATTATACAACATTTTTCAAGATTTGTAAAATCGCATAAAATCTAAGACATTATAAAAAATATGCCCCAAAACAATATTGGGGTCAGCATGGGCTGAGTCATTGATCTGCAAGGGTTTTGAACTAGTATTCAACATGAATCGGGGTGAAATACAAGCACTCATCAACGTCTGTAAAGTTATACAGCTTTACGCCTATTTCAGCGACTATTTTGTTGCAATTGGCCTTTATATTGATAATATAAATGTTTTTGGCGAAATATTGACTTGAATTTATTACAGTGTACTGTCAAAAGCATTTTCAATGTGATTAATACGTTTCAGTTTGTTGTCGGCATCAAGATACACTTCTATCACATCAAAGCGCGGCTGTAAATCGTACCTGTATTTTTGCAAAAAAGCCGCCGCAACACCGCAAATCTTTCTTTGCTTTTGATAGCTCACAGATTCGGCAGGAGTTGCTATAGCGTTTTCGCCCCGCGTTTTTACCTCAGCAAAAAAAATATACTCTTCATCGCAGGCTATTATATCCACCTCGCCATAGCGATTGCTTACATTAGCCGCTATTATTTTGCAGCCTTTGTCACGCAAATATCTTGCTGCATAGGTTTCGCCCCAAAGACCGGTTTGATTTTTATGCAAATGAGCACCTCCTTCAAATATCGGCTACCGTTTTTTTGGCAGGCTTTATTGCCTGCCAAAGTTATTTTTTCTATTTTACTCTGTTTAAGTTTTTAAGAAAACTCTTTCTGTGCACGGGTGAAATACCATACTGTGCAAGCATTTCATAGTGAAGCTTTGTGCCATATCCCTTGTGTTTAGAAAACTCATATTGCGGATATTGCCTGTCAATTTCAAGCATATACCTGTCTCTGCTGACTTTTGCCAAAATAGACGCTGCCGCAATTGAAGCACTTACCCCGTCACCCTGTATTATCGTGCGGACCGACGTTGACAGCGGTGGAACCTGATTGCCGTCAACAAGTGCAATGTCTGGTTGAACACTCAAACCCTCAACCGCCCGTTTCATTGCAAGAAAAGTGGCCTGTAAAATATTTATATTATCAATCTCAGCTTCGGAAGCCGATGCAATACAAATAGCTATCGCTTTTCCCTTTATAATATCAAAAAGAGCATCCCGTTTTTTTTCAGAAAGCTTCTTTGAATCGTTTATTCCTTCAATTTCGCACCCTTCGGGTAAAATTACCGCTGCGGCAAAAACGGGTCCTGCAAGAGGTCCTCTGCCTGCTTCATCCACACCGCAGATTATGCTATAACCTTGCCTTCTAGCTTCATCCTCATACAAATGCCAATCCATTTAGATTTTTGTCCTTTCAGTGTCTATATGCCCTTAAGGACATATCGCCTAATTAAAAAAGGTCGTTTTTCGGCATAAAACGTCAGCCGTCCTTTATGGCTGACGAGTCCTTTTTCAAGTTTGAAAGCATTTCTTTCAAACTATTCACACTATTCAAGCGTAATTCTTCCAAGCTTGCCGCCTCTGAATTCATCCAGCAGCATAACTGCAGCCCTTTCGATATCCGCACCGCCGCCGCCAATTAGCATCCCTCGTTTTTTTGCAAGCAACTCCAATAACTCAAAATCCTCAACATTTTCAATATCTTTCAGCCCATATCGCTCATTCAGCCTGTCGGCATATGAAACTTTCAGCACGCCCAGCAAGCGCTGCGCGATCACTTCGATGTCCATTATCTCATCCTTGACAGAGCCGGTAAATGCAAGCTTGTTACCCACTTTTTGGTCTTCAAACTTCGGCCAAAGCACACCCGGGGTATCCAGCAGCTGAATGCCGCTGCCAATATCAAACCATTGATTTTGGCGTGTTACGCCCGGCTTATCGGCAACCTTAGCCTTGTTTTTGCCTGCCATACGGTTGATAAATGACGACTTGCCGGTATTGGGAATACCGACGACCATAACCCTTATCGACCTGCCTATCATACCCTTTTCGGTATTTGAGGCTATTTTATCTTTTAAAAGCTCACAGACAAGCGGTCTAAAATCGTTCAGACCTTTTCCGGTTCTGCAATCAACCGCAAGGGCGTGAGCACCCTGCATCCCAAAATATTTTATCCAACGGCGCGTAGCATTTTCATCCGCTAAATCACATTTATTCAGCAGTACAATCATCGGCTTATCCCCAATGAGTTTGAAAATTTCCGGATTACGGCTGCTTTCTGGTATTCTTGCATCCAAAACTTCCGCAACGGCATCAACAAGATGAAGACTCTCTTTAATCTGTCTTCGCGTTTTTGCCATATGCCCGGGGAACCATTGAACATTTTGCCTTTGAAAATCGCTCATTTTTTTAATTCACCATTTGTTTTCATACTATATGTTAGTTGAATGTAGCTGATATTATTCGTTATTTTATCCACCAGTTCCCGGTAGGCATTATCCTGCCAATAACTTTCCCAAGCAAGTAATTCTCGTCCACAAAACCAATTTGGCTTGAACGGCTGTCCGTTGAGTGGTGACGGTTGTCGCCCATAACAAAAACAAAGCCCTTGGGCACGGTAAGCGGGAAATCTGTGTCGGATTTATCCGTAGTATTACCGTTAATGTACGGCTCATTGATCAGTTTCCCGTCAACATATACAACGCCTTTTTCAAAATCTATATCAACTTTTTGCCCGCCCATTGCTATAATGCGCTTAACAATCGGTTCATGGAAAGCGTTTGGCTGCGTTATAATAACCACATCTTTGACTTTCGGCTTTGAAAACATCGCCGATACAGCTAATTTATCTCCATCCTGCAATGTTGGAATCATTGAAGGCCCGACGACGCCGGCAATTCTGATAAAAAATGTAAAAACAAACATAATGGTAATAACCGCAGTCATCATAATTGAAGCGGTGTCATACACGGTTTGCACGATTCTGTGCTTAGATATCTTCATGCTTGTTTTTGCTTCATATTTTTTTTCTAGTTCTTTCTTCTCGTCAGTTTCCATGTAGCCGCACTCCTAATCAACATTTAATTCAGATTAATTATTTATTACTTTTTATAATTGTAGATGTTAAAGCTGTTAAACGGATAAAATCTAAATCCGGCCTTACCGAGGATATATCGCTCGTCTATCATTCCAATCCCGGAAGCTCTGCTATCCTTTGAATTGTTGCGATTGTCACCCATAACAAAAACGAAGCCTTTTGGTACAGTCACCGGAAAAGTGACATCGAAACTCCTCTGGGTTGGCTCGGCAATATATGGCTCATCAATAACAACGCTATTTATTTTAACCACATGCGTTATGAAATTAATATCAATTGTATCCCCGCCAATTGCTATTATACGCTTAATCAGGGGTTCATGTACATCATTCGGCTGAGTGACTACAACAATGTCCCCTCTTTTTGGAACGAAGTTGATGCCGGAAATTGCGACCCAGTCCTTATCATTTAAGGTAGGAACCATAGAAGTGCCGTCAACGCCGACTGCCCTGAATAAAAAAGTGAAGAGAAAGAATATAACAATAATGGCGCCCATAACCGAATCAATCCACTCATAGAAAAGCACCCAACGCTTTTGAGCCGGCGGTTCAGCGGGCACAGGGGGTAAAAACTCAATCCAATATTCCTTAATTCTTCGCAATTTTTCACCCTCTTTGCGTCCTTGACTATTTTTCAGTTTTTTCTTCAAATACCCAAAAGGGCAGACCCAAGGTCTGCCCTTTTGGATTTTTTTAAAATACAAAAAATAATCAAAT
>CAYNMU010000033.1:0-23286 GCA_964398395.1 uncultured Eubacteriales bacterium | reverse complement strand
TCCGTCGTCAGATTGAGCCAAAATGGCCAGAAATCCTGCAATTTAGATGCGTCTGACCTGGCCTTGTAAGGAAGAAATGTATACAGGCTCTAGCGATAGGAGTATAATGACAGTTAAAATCATAGGAGACATCATGAACACAACCGAAGGCCTGCAGCAAATTCTGAAACCCACCGTTGACGTCGCCGCCACCAATAAATCCAACGGCCTCGCCGCCCAAGCCGACACCATTGCCGCCGCCAGTATTGGAGGTTCTGTTTTCCGATCTGCCGATACCCTTCTCGTAACTGTCACGACAGCAAAGACCTTTCATTCAAGATATTCGCCAAAACCTTAACCATGGGCGCATGTCGGGAATCACCCCATTCATTGAAGCCGATCACCCGGCCCACGCCGGTGATCCGTTTCTGGAGGCACATCTTGCATTGGTCGCGATTCTCATCAAGACACGGCTTGCCTTCGTAAAGCTGGTAGTCCTTGCGGAACTCGGTAGGCGTCAGTTGCGGCATGATCACATTGGCGCCATAGGTCAAGCCTTCCTCACGTCCTGTGGGCTTCATCGCCTGTAACGCCGTAGTGGCCGCAATATTCACATTTCGCAACACTAACCTTGTCACAGCTATCATGTTAAGCGCCAACTGATAGACTTCCTCATGCCGTGGCGTCATCTCTGAAGTATGCACCGCCATGGGCGTCTGTTTATGCACAAGGTAGGGTCCCATCCCGATCATATCCACATCCAGGGAACGAAAGAACAGAACATCATCCGCCAGGTCTTCCAAAGTCTGGCCGGGCACCCCGATCATCACGCCGGTGCCCACCTGAAACCCCGTCTCACGCAACCACTGCAGACATTGCAACCGGTGGTCCAGACTCTGTGCCGCGGGATGCAACTGCCGGAACAGGCGCGGCGAAGAGGATTCAATGCGCAGCAGATAGCGATGCGCCCCCGCCGCCATGAACCGGGCATAGGTCTCCTTGGTCTGCTCTCCCACACACAGCGTAATACCAAGCCCGTCCGGCTGTTTTGCCGTTCTCGTTTCCGCCCGGATCCGCCGAACCGCATTTTCCACAAACTCAATGAAGGCCTCATCGCGGCGCTCGCCCGACTGCAATACCAGCGACCCATACCCCTGCTCCGCACACCACTGTGCCGCCTGCATCACCTCGTCGATCGTCAGGAAGAAGCGCGAGATCTCGGCATTGCTCTTGCGTATCCCGCAGTAGAGACAGTCGCACACGCAGATGTTGGAAAACTCGACCAGTCCGCGGAAATGAACCTTATTCCCCACACAGGCGAAGCACCGTTCCTCCGCCGCCTTGCGCAACACTTCAACGTCGGCTTTCTCACGACGGCCCAGCAGGAAGGCAATCTCGTCACGATTAAAGTCCGACTGCTTTACCAGTTCGGCGAGAGGCTTCAAGTCGCACCTTCCTGACTCTGCCGGTAGATCTCATAGGCACCGGGGAACGGACGCAATGCACGCTCAAAGATCCCCAGAGAAAAGGCAATCGCCAGCCCATAGTTAGTCATCGGGACACCCGCTTCACGAGCCACCATGAGTCGTGAAAGCATCTCGCGCCGATTCCACATGCAAGCCCCGCAATGAATGATGAGTTTGAACCTGGCCAGATCGGCGGGGAAGTCATGCCCGCGTGTAAACTCGAACTCGAGCTTACCTCCCACATACTGCGTCAGCCAGCGGGGAATCTTCACGGTGCCGATATCCTCTCCAATCGGATGATGCGAGCAGGCCTCGGCAATAAGCACATGGTCGCCGCTTTTGAGCTTGGCAATCCCCAGCGCGCCCCGGACCATCTCCTCCAAGTCCGCATGGAATCTGGCAAACAAAATTGAGAACGAGGTCAGAGGCACCTTTTCGGGAGTATCCGCCGCCACCTTGAGAAATGCCTGCGAGTCGGTGACCACCAGTGCGGGCGGCCGGTTCAGCCGGCCCAGGGCCTCGCGCAACTCGCGTTCCTTGACGACCAGACAGTAGGAATCGTTGTCAAGCAGATCGCGAATCGTCTGCACTTGTGGCAGAATCAGGCGCCCCTTGGGCGCTTCCTTGTCCACCGGCACCACCAGCACCGCACAGTCGCCCGGCGGCACCAGATCGCCGGCAATTTTCGGATTGGAAATAAAGTCCTCAGGAGCCGACTCCACGAGGAGCCGCCGTAACGACGGGATCCCCGCACCCGTCCGGGCTGAGACCGCCAAACTGCGAATGCCTTCAGCCTGAAGCCGGGCTATGAGATCGGCATCTGCCGGTACGACATCCGCTTTGTTGAAGATCGCCAATACCGTTACATGATGTCGCTTGAGTTCTGCCGCGAGCATCTGCTCATAGGAACCCCACGTACTGTCCCCTGATATAATCAAGCCCAGGTCAGTCCGTTCGAGCACCTGTTTCGTCCGCTGGACACGCAGGTCACCGAGCATGCCCTCATCGTCTACCCCGGCGGTATCGATAAAAAGCACCGGTCCGAGCGGCAACAGTTCCATGGGTTTCTCCACAGGATCGGTGGTTGTGCCGGCCACGTCGGAGACGATGGACACCTGCTGACTCGTAATCGCATTCAGCACGCTCGATTTCCCGACATTCCGCCGGCCAAAAATGCCGATGTGCAGGCGATAACCTTTGGGTGTTTTATTCATGAGGTTTTCTTATTTTTCAAAGGGTGACCCAGCCGGCAGACGGCCTCGGCGGAAATCAGCTCGGCAAAGGCTGGTGCCGTCAGCAGCCCCTTCGCCACGACCAAGTCCAGAAGTGGCAGGCCTGTTCGGGCGGCTTCGCCGACCAGCTCAGCGGCCAGTTCATAGCCTAAAACCGGCACCAGCGCGGTCGCAGTGGCTACCGTACCATCCACATGAGCGCGACATTTTTTCTCACGAGCCACCAGTCCCCGCACACAGCGTTCATCGAGCAGAGCGCAGGCATGGGTCAACAGGGCAATACTTTCAAGCAGGCAATCTGCCATCAGCGGCATAAACGCATTCAGTTCGAGACTCCCCATCGCCGAGGCCATGGCGATCGTGCTGTCATTCCCAAGCACCCGCAAGGCAGCCTGCACGACGGCCTCGGGGATCACCGGGTTCACCTTGCCCGGCATAATTGAGGACCCTGCCTGTAACGCGGGCAGGCCCAGTTCCCCCAGGCCGGCATCCGGACCGCTGGAGAGCAGCCGTAAATCATTGGCGATCTTGATGAGCGAGGTGGCACAGGCCTTCAGAATTCCCGAAACCTCCACCAGGACATCCGTATTCTGCGTGGCGTCCACCAAGTTCTCCGCACGGGCAAAACCGATTCCCGTCAACTCGCGCAGTTCATCCACCACGCGAAAGATGTAGTCGCGTGGCGCGCCCAGCCCCGTGCCCACGGCCGTCCCGCCCAGATTCACCACACGCAACCGCTCCTCACATTTGTAAAGACGCCAGCGGTCGCGATTGAACACCTCGGCATACGCGCCCATTTCGCGACCCAACGTGATCAGCACCGCATCCTGGAATTCCGTGCGACCGACCTTTACAATGTCCGCGAACTCCTTCTCCTTGGTTTGGAACGCCTCTTGCAGCGAGACCACCCTCGCTTCCAGATCATGCAAAAGCCGGATAGCGGCCAGCCTCAAGGCAGTGGGAAAAGTATCGTTCGTGGACTGATGCAGGTTGAGATCGTTGAGGGGCGAGATGATGTCATACGAACCCCTTGGTTGCCCGAGGAGTTCGAGCGCACGATTCGCCAACACCTCGTTCACATTCATGTTAGTCGAGGTTCCGGCTCCGCCCTGCAAGGCATCGACGCGGATGTGGCCCACCAATCGCCCATCTATCAACTCGCGGCAGGCGGCCTCCATGGCATCCACGCGTGCCGCATCCGTCCACATGCCCAGACGCCGGTTGGTTCGCACGCAGGCAAGCTTCACGACCCCATACGCCACCGCCAGTGCCGGGTGAACCGGCCGGCCACTGAGCGGAAAGTTCTCCAGCGCCCGTAGCGTGTGGATGCCGTGTAGTGCGTCATCAGGCAATTGCCGCTGCCCTAGCGAATCCTGTTCATTTCTCATGAGGGATTACGATTAAGATTAAGATTAAGATTAAGATTAGGATTAAGATTAAGATTAAGATTAGGATACTGTGTTAGCAATAGACGTCCCGCTGGCCGTCTTTGACTTTCTTCACCAGAAGTTCGGCACGTTCTTTTGCCACGCCAGTCATGTCGCGAATCACTTTGTCAATCTGCTGAAACCCGACCTCGCGGGTCTGGGGCGAGGCATAATCCAGAAGGTATTCCGCAAAGGTCGAGACGGCATTGGGGCCGCAGTGAGACTTAATCTCGCCGGGCTTAGCCATATCCATGAAGTCCGCGCCCGTACGACCAAGCCGGTAACAACCCGTGCAAAAGGAGGGGATGTAACCGAGCGAGGCAACATCCTTAATGACTTCGTCCAGAGAGCGGTGGTCACCCAACGAAAACTGACCATTCACTTCGCCTGAGCTGTCCGTCGAATACCCGCCCGGGTCCGTACGACTGCCGGCGGAAATCTGCGAAATCCCCAGATCAAACCCTTCACGCCGCATTTTGGCGTTCTCACGTGTGGACATAATGATGCCCGTGTAAGGTACCGCCAGACGCAAAATGGCAACTATTTTGCGAAAATCGTCGTCCGATACGGCATGCGGAGGTTGGGAGGCAATCGCCGAGCCTGTCGCCGGTTCCAACCGGGGCACGCTGATCGTATGCGGCCCCACCCCGAATTCCTTTTCAAGGTGGCGAATGTGCTGCAGCATGGCCAGGATCTCAAACTTCCAGTCATGGAGTCCAAAGAGAACGCCAATCCCCACATCGTTGATGCCGGCCGTCATGGCACGGTCAATCGCCGTCACACGCCAGTCATAGTTCGTCTTGGGGCCGGCCAGATGCATCTGGCTGTAAGTGGTCCGGTGATAGGTCTCCTGGAAAAGCTGAAAAGTGCCAATCTTCGCGGCCTTGAGCTGCTTGAACTCGTCCACCGTGAGGGGCGCCACATTTGCGTTAACGCGGCGAATTTCTCCCCGGCCTGACTTCACGCTGTAGACGGTCTCGATGGCCTTGAGTACATAGTCAAAGCCTTCCTTCGGATAGGATTCGCCTGCAACCACCAGTACCCGCTTGTGCCCCTGCTCCACCAGCGCCTTCACTTCAAATGCAATCTCGTCCTGAGTCAGCGCACGGCGCTTGATCTCCGTATTGCGTGCGCGGAAGGCACAGTAAAGACACTCATTGTTGCACAGGTTAGAAATGTAGAGCGGGGCGAAAATGACCAACCGCTTGCCATAGATGTTGTCCTTGACCTGACTGGCAGTGTGGAAAAGTTCCTGGGCCAGGTCAGGACTCTTAATCGCCATCAGCACCGCCACGTCCTCATCCGCCAAACCTTGGCCCAACGCAGCCTTGGATAACACCGCACGAATCCGCCCGGCATCCTCTGCCTGAACCGTGAGTAACTGTCGCTCAATTTCCGCTTCGCAAATCAGGCTCTTCGTCGTCTGTTTATCATTCATAAGTCTTCTCTTCCTCGCCGTGATCATTCCTGATCTCAAATGGCGACAATAATAGTATTATTTACCGTTTAAACTCAATCCTAACTTCAAAAATGTTCTCAATTTTTCTCAACCCAAAGAATGTTCGTGATTTATTTCACGATTTATTGTTGACATATCTCATAAATATGAGATCTTTGCAACACAAACAACGAAATAAGTCATTTCGTTCGTGAAATTTATACTGTGAAAGATATAACGTTAAACATCTGACGAGTATTACAGAAAGGGATTAATTATGGATAAATCAATTTTCAAAGCCGTTCCTCAGCCCACTCTTCGTCGTCTGGCACAGTACCACCACCGACTCAAGCAGTTGGAGGCCATGGGCCGCGACACGGTATCCTGCACGAATCTGGCAGCCGACCTGAAACTGGCCCCCACCCAGATTCGCAAGGATCTGGAATTCTCGGCCCTCACCGGGCAGGCCGGCGTGGGATTTGTCCTAAGTGACCTGATCCATTCCATCGAGGCGGTGCTCGGCTGGGATAATACTACTGATGCCGTGCTGGCGGGCGCGGGCTCTCTGGGTACTGCCCTGCTCGGCTATGAGCGGTTCACCCAGATCGGCCTGAATATCGTTGCCGGCTTTGATATTGACGGGACCAAGGTGGGACTCAAGATCCATGATAAAGCCATCCTCCCCTTGAACAAATTGACCAACCTGGTCCAGCGCATGAAAATCAAAATCGGCATTCTCACCGTCCCGGCAGAAGTTGCCCAGACGGTCACCAACCTCATGCTGGCAGGCGGGATCCGGGCAATCTGGAACTTTGCGCCCATCATTCTGGAAACTCCCGCCGACATCGTCGTCGAGAATGTGTCCCTCGCCTCCAGCTACGCGGTGCTGTCAAACCGCCTGCTGGAAGCGACTAAAACTCAAACTCCAGCTCAAACAACTTAAGGCATTAAGAAGACTCAAAATACAAAAAGGACGAAATGACAACCCCACATAAGAAGTTCGACAAGGTCTGCGGCATTCTGGATCGCTACGAGCGAAACCCCTCGCATCTGATCCCGATTCTCCAGGCCGTACAGGCAGAATACCGCTACCTGACCGAGGAAATGATGACCTACGTGGCCACCTCCCTTGGCTTACCACCGGCCCGCGTCTACGGCGTGGCGACGTTCTACTCACACTTCGCGCTGGAACCCAAGGGCAAGCATGTGATCCGGCTGTGCGATGGCACCGCCTGCCACGTCAAAGGTTCCAACCCCATTCTGGAAGCCCTGTGGAAAAAGCTAAACCTGTCAGAGCAAAAGAAAACCACCCCGGACATGCTGTTCACGGTGGAAACAGTTTCATGCCTCGGTGCCTGCGGGCTGGCCCCCGTCATGGTCATCAATGAGGAAGTTTTTGGCCAGGTAACCCCGGAGAAAGCCTGCCAGCTGGTGGATGAAATCCGGGCTAAGGAGAAAGTCTAATGAGTACCATCCAACTTGAACAGACCCGCAAGACCTATGAAACCGCAGCCCGTACCGTCACCCGCCGCATCGTCATCTGCGCCGGCACAGGCTGTATGGCCAATGGGGCCATGAAGGTTTACAACCGTTTTGTCGAAGCCATTGCCAAAGCCGGACTCCCGGTCACCACTGAGCTCAAGGCCGAGGATGCCAGCCCGAACAAAACCCTTGTTTCAAGTAGCGGCTGTCAGGGCTTCTGCCAGATGGGCCCGCTGGTCACCCTGCTTCCTGACAATATTCTCTACACACGCGTAACCGCGGCAGACGTGGACGAAATCGTTACCTCCACCCTGATTAACAACCAACTGGTGGAGCGACTGCTCTATAAGAATCCCGCCAATGGCAAGGCCTGCCGCGGCCCAGATGATATCCCCTTCTACACACTCCAGTCCCGGGCCACGCTCAAGGACTGCGGCGCGCTGGATCCCGAGGATCTGAATGAATACATCGCCCAGGGCGGCTATGCGATGGCGAAGAAAGCATACGCCGAACTCTCGGCCAAGTTTCTTTGTGATGAAATCCTGGCATCCGGTCTACGAGGCCGGGGCGGGGGTGGATTCCCGACTGGTCGGAAATGGGAGCTGACCCGCGTCCAACCAGAACCCAAAAAATACGTTATCTGCAACGGCGACGAGGGCGACCCGGGTGCGTTCATGGATCGCAGCGTGATGGAAGGTAATCCCCACAGCGTGATCGAGGGCATGATGATCACCGCCCGAGCCATCGGCGCGGATGAAGGTTATATCTATGTCCGGGCCGAGTACCCTCTGGCCGTCAAACGCATGCGCAAAGCCATTGCCGACGCCACACAGGCAGGCCTGCTAGGCGACAATCTATTCGACACCGGCCTGGCGCTGAGCCTGCATGTAATGGAGGGCGCCGGAGCCTTCGTCTGCGGTGAGGAAACGGCGCTTATCGCCTCGATTGAAGGCAAACGCGGCATGCCCTCACCCAAGCCCCCCTTCCCCGCCCAGAGCGGACTGTGGGGTAAGCCCACGGTCATCAACAATGTGGAAACCCTGGCGACCATCCCATTGATCCTGGCCGCAGGAACCACGGAGTATCGCAAGTTGGGGACCAAAAACTCACCGGGCACCAAGACCTTTGCCCTCACGGGCCATGTGGCCAACACAGGCCTCATCGAGGTTCCGTTCGGCAGTACCCTGCGCGAGATCATCTTCAATATCGGCGGAGGCGTCACCCGGCAGGATGGCTCGCAGGATCCTGAAGGCTTTAAAGCGGTCCAAATCGGAGGCCCCTCAGGTGGCTGTCTCACCCGCGATCATCTGGATCTCCCCATGGACTTTGACTCCCTCAAGAGCGTGGGGGCCATGATTGGCTCCGGCGGGTTGGTCGTCATGAACCAGAAGACCTGTATGGTCCGCATCGCGCGCTTCTTCATGCAGTTCACACAGAACGAATCCTGCGGCAAGTGCGTCTTGTGCCGCGAAGGGACGCGGCAGATGCTGAGCATGCTGGATGACATCACTGAAGGCCGGGCCGATGCCGGAACGCTGGAGCTTCTGGAGAAGCTGGCGAATGCCGTGCAAAAGGGCTCGCTCTGCGGCCTGGGCAAGACGGCCCCCAGCCCGGTGCTCTCTACCCTGCGCCACTTCCGGGCCGAATACGAAGCCCACGTGCATGGCAAAACCTGTCCTGCAGGCGAATGCAAGGCACTGGCCCGCCCGGAGATCAACCCTGCCCTCTGCAAGGGGTGCACGGCCTGCGTCAAAAAATGCCCGGTGAGTGCCATCACCGGCGAACGCAAGCTGCCCCACACCATTAACGCCGCCCTCTGCATCAAGTGCGGAGTCTGCGCACAAACCTGTAAATTCAACGCCATAACTGGAGTCTAAGCCATGAACGATGCCAACACACTGACCATTGACGGACGGAAAGTAAAAATTGAAAATGAGCGCAACCTGCTGGAACTGGTGCGCAAGGCGGATATCGACCTGCCTACCTTCTGCTACCACTCGGACCTGAGCGTTTACGGCGCCTGCCGTCTCTGCCTGGTACAAGTCGAAGGCCGTGGCATTCAGCCGGCCTGTTCGACCCCGCCGGAGCCGGGTATGAAGGTGAAAACCACCACCGAGGAAATCCGCGAGATCCGCAAGATCTCCGTGGAACTTCTCCTGGCCAATCACAACAGCAGTTGCCCCACCTGCGGCAAAAGCGCGTCCTGCCAGCTCCAGAGCCTGGCCCGCCGCCTCGGCATCGAGAAGGTGCGCTTCAAACCGACCGTCCGGCAGGAACCCGTGGATCGCAGCTCACCCTCGCTGGTGCGCGACCCGTCCAAGTGCATTCTTTGCGGTGACTGCGTGCGAGTCTGCTCGGAGATCCAGGGCATTGGTGCCATCGACTTTGTTCACCGCGGCAGCAAGGCGGCCGTAGTCCCCGCTTTTGGCAAAGACCTCGATCAGGTCGAATGCGTCAATTGCGGCCAATGTGCAGCAATCTGCCCCACGGGTGCGCTGACCCCCAAGTCGGACATCGCCGCCATCTGGAAGGAACTGGACAACCCGAAGAAAAAGGTTGTGGCCCAGATTGCCCCGGCTGTGCGGGTTGCCCTTGGCGAACACTTCGGCAAGGAACCGGGCATGCTCAGCACCGGCCAGATGGTCGCCGCGCTCCGTTCGCTTGGCTTTGCCAAGGTGTACGACACGTCGTTCACGGCGGATCTCACGATCGTGGAGGAGACCGAGGAGTTTTTGCGCCGAACCACAGGCGAGGCACCCCTCCCGCTCTTCACCTCCTGCTGCCCGGGCTGGGTCAAATTTGCAGAGCAATACTACCCCGAGTTGCTGCCCAACCTGTCGAGCTGCCGGTCACCCCAGCAGATGCTCGGCTCTCTGGCCAAGAATAACCTGCCCACCCAACTCGGCGTCGAACGCAAGGATCTGATCATGGTCTCGATCATGCCTTGCACCGCCAAGAAGTTCGAAGCGCGTCGCCCCGAGTTCGCGGTCGAAGGTGTGCCGGATGTGGATTACGTGATGACTACCCAGGAGTTGGCCCATATGATCGAGCAGTCGGGCATCCAGTTCGACAAACTCGAACCGGCCTCAATGGATATGCCCATGGGCTTCAAGACCGGTGCGGGCGTGATTTTCGGCAACTCGGGCGGCGTGAGCGAAGCCGTCCTGCGCTATGCCGCGGAAAAGGTCAATGGCGTCAAACTGGACAACCCGGACTTCATCGATGTCCGTGGTGACGAGAGCCGGCGCGAGGTGACGGTGACCCTGGGCGGGAAACCGCTCAAACTCATCGTCGTCAATGGGCTCAAAGCGGCCCGCGCCGTAGCCGACGAAGTTCGCGCCGGCACCTGCGATGCGAGCTTCATTGAAGTCATGGCCTGTCCCGGCGGTTGCGTTGGCGGGGCCGGTCAACCGGTCTCGCGTGATCCGCTTTGCCGTAGCAAACGAACCCGCGGACTCTTCGACGCGGACAAGATGCTGGAACTGCACAAGTCCCAGGATAACCATCTGGTGGCGCAGGCCTATGCGGACACCCTCGGCACACCGGGCAGTCACAAGGCACATGAACTCCTGCACACGCATTACCACAGCCGGCGGCGGATGGATACCGACGGAGTGACCCTGAACGAAGCGGGCGACACCCCCAAGGTCAGCGTGCAGGTCTGCGTCGGCACGAGCTGTTATTTACGGGGTTCGCAGCAGTTGCTGCAATCCGTGCTCAAGCATATCGAAGACCAGAAGCTCAAGAGCGACGTGAGCGTGGAAGCCACCTTCTGCTTTGAGAAATGCGATCGCGGCCCCACGGTCAGCGTGAACGATAAAGTTCTGCATAAGTGCACATTGAAAAAAGCATGCGAGGCGATTGATAAAGCCATGATCGGAGCCGCTCAACCGGCCTGATCGGATCCCCAAGGAGAATCTTATGGTCAGCACGGACAAGCCCGGGCAGGTAGTTTTCACCAACAAGGCACGTTGTCGCGATTGCTATCGCTGCGTACGCGTCTGCCCGGTCAAGGCTATCCGTATGAAGGAAGGCCAGGCCTTTGTGGTGGATGATCTGTGCATCAGTTGCGGCACCTGCATTCGCGAATGCCCGCAGGGAGCTAAAACCTTCCGGCAGGATCTCGAGCGGGCGCGGCAGCTCATGGCGGAAAAAGCCGGCCCCATCGCCGCCAGCGTGGCCCCCGCTTTCGCCGCGGTCTTCTCGGAGTGGGAACGCCTCCGACTGCCATCTGCCTTGCGCAAACTGGGCTTTACCTTTGTGGCAGAAACAGCGGTAGGTGCCTTCGAGGTGGCCCGCCGCACCGCCGAACTCGCGACCCAACAGGGTAACGAATCGCGCATCATGACCGCCTGCCCTGCGGTCGTCCGCTATGTTGAGATGTACCGTCCGAACCTGGTGGATCGACTCCTCCCGGTTGTCTCCCCCATGATCGCCCATGCACGCCATCTCAAAACCCGATTGGGTTCTGAAGCACAGGTCGTTTTTATCGGACCCTGTGTGGCCAAAAAGCAAGAGGCGGCACGGCCCGAATTGGCGGGAACAGTAGACTGCGTTCTCACCTTCCCCGAGCTGCGCGAATGGCTGAAGGGGGCCGGCATCGAGCTTGCGCGTTGCGAAGAGAGTAATTTTGACGAACAACCGGCAGGCGCAGCCCGGCTTTTTCCCCTGGCCGGGGGTGCCGCGCATACCGGCGGACTCGAGACCGACGTCCTGAGTCCGCGCCTGATTACCGTCACCGGCGTTGAGGATCTCGGCGATGTGCTGGATACCCTCCCGGAGCCCTCCTCCGGCCCCTTCCTGCTTGAACCCCTGTTCTGCCGACAGGGTTGTATCAATGGACCAGCCCTGGCGGGGGAATCATCCCCTATCTTTGCACGCCGGCAGCAACTTAATGCCTTTGCCGCCAGTCACCCGGCCAACGGTCCCCGACTGGACTTGCCCGACGACCAGCTCGCCACCTGCTTTGAAGGTCAGCCCCGCTGGAAAAATGAGGTGCCTGAAACCGAGATTCGCCGCGTGCTCAGTCTGACGGGCAAGACCAGCCCCGAAGACGAACTGAACTGCGGCGCCTGCGGCTATGCCTCCTGCCGCGATAAGGCGATCGCCGTCGTCCGCGGTATGGCCGAGGTGGAAATGTGTATCCCCTACATGCGACGACTGGCCGAACAGCGGCGCGACCGCATCATCGAAACCAGTCCCAACGGGATTGTCATTGTGGATGAGCACCTGACCATTCTCAACATGAACCCGGCCTTCCGTCGGTTTTTCATGTGCTCGGATGCGGTTTGTGGCAAACCAATCTCCTACCTCATGGATCCCGAACCGTTCGAGCAGGTGGCGGCCGCCCGGGTAGAAAAACTGGAGACCGTGGTGGAACATGGTAAGTATGGCCTCACGTGCCACGAGATCATCTACAGCCTGCCAGAAGACCGGCAGGTTGTGGGCATCTTCATCAACATTACCAATAGTCGTGACAGCCAGCAGAAACTGGATGCGATGCGTGCCCAGACCGTAAGGCAGGCCCAGGATCTGCTGAATCACCAAATCACCATGGCCCAGACGATGGCGAAATTCCTCGGCGAGAGCACGGCTCATGGGGAGAAGCTCGTGGACAACCTGCGCCGGATCGCCAAGGATGTGCCTTCACCCAGAACGAGATAGAGGGCAGGCGGCATGTCAAAAGACACTCTACACATTGAAACCCTGATCGCACAGACCCCCAAGCACGCCGGGGATGTCTGTGGCGATGTGGTGCTGTGCGACCGCGACGAGCACGCCACGCTGCTGGTCGTCTGCGATGGCATTGGTTCCGGAATTCGCGCGAACATCGCCGCCACACTCTGTGCAGCCCGGCTGCGCACCTTGATTCAGGAAGGGCTTTCCCTGCGGCATGCCGTCTCCCGGGTTGCGGAAACCATGGAGCAGGCCAAGCAGGACGCCAGTACCTACTGTGCTTTTACGGCCGCCCGGATTCTTAACGATGGCAGCATGACCGCCCTCTCTTATGAGATTCCCTCCCCATTGTTATTCTCCAGCCAGCATGTCGAACCCCTTCCCACGCGTTCACTCACTGTGGGCAAGGCGCTGCTCCTGGAAACCCGCTGCCTGTTGCAACCCGGAGAGGCGATCCTGCTGGTCAGTGATGGTATCACGCAGGCGGGTATCGGAACCCGCTTCCATCAGGCCTGGGGCGTGGAAGGCGTGGCACGATTCCTGAGCCAGCACCAAATCACCCGGGATACGATGGACAAGCTACCTGGCAACATCATTCAAGAAGCGATCCGGTTAGGCGATGGCGGCACCACTGACGACATGAGTGTGCTGCTGGCCATGTGCCGGCCCAGCAAAACCATCACCATTTTTACCGGCCCGCCCAGTGAGCCGCTTCATGATCACGCCGTGGTTAAGCGTTTTTTGGACACCACGGGTTGGAAAACCATCTGTGGCGGCACCACCGCGCGAATTGTCTCTGACTATCTTGGCAAACCGATGGTACTCGACAAGACCGCCGACAGCCTGATTGCCCCACCCAGTCACCACCTGGAGGGAATTGACCTGCTCACCGAGGGGGCATTAACGCTTAACCAGGTCTACAACATTCTTGATGCCGATCCTGAGACCTTTGAAGAAGAGAGTGGTGTGACCCAACTCTATCACTTCATGCACACCGCTGACCGGGTTCATTTCATCATGGGTGGCAGCCTCAATCCGGCCACCCTCCACATCAGCTTCAAGCAGCGTGGGGTCCTGCCCCGCGCGACCATCGTTCCCCTCCTCGCCGACAAACTCCGCGCCCAGGGCAAACGCGTGGTAATCGAAGCAGTCTGATTGCTCCAGAGATTCGGGGATGACGAGATTGACAAGACGGCAACATGTACAGTATCCTGTCCATATGAATGCAATAACCTACACAGAAGCCAGAGAGACGTTAGCGGAGACGATTCGCCGGGTCTGTCAAGATCACGATCCAATTATCATCACGCGAAAGCGCGAGGATTCGGTTGTTATGATTGCACTAGACGATTTTGAATCCCTTACGGAAACTGCCTATTTGCTCCGCAGTCCACGAAACACCCGGCGACTCCTGGATTCCATCAAGGAACTTGAGGAGGGGAAGGGAATTGAAAGGTCTTTGGCGGAATGAAGATCGTTTTTTCAAGCCAGGCGTGGGAAGACTATCTCCATTGGCAACAGACAGACAGGAAGCTGCTCAAGCGGATCAATGATCTCATCAAGGAAATTGTTCGCACCCCTTTTGAAGGAACCGGAAAACCAGAGCCTCTTCGTCATGCACTTGGCGGGTACTGGTCCAGGCGAATAAATGAAGAACATCGCCTCATCTACAAAGTGGAGGGCGATTCAGTTTTGATCGCTCAGGCACGATATCATTATTAAGCCAGCTCTTTGACCGCGCCGGCTCGCATTCTCGCCGCGGGTCAAGAGTCTCGTTCTGCAAACAAAGTAAGGAACAGATACCCAACTGCGCCCCAACTCGATTAAAATAGCAATTTCGTGCTGGCGCTCCGACTCCAACTCTGCAATGATGTCCTATCTTTCGTAGCTTTGTCCAACTTTACTGTTAGGAGGTAGCATGCAAAAGAAGCCGAAAAAGAAGGGGTCTCCTGCACTTGAATCGGTAATTCACAAATTCCAGGGGAAACCGGGCAGCCTGCTCAGCATTCTCGAGGAACTGCAGGTCAACGACGCACACAACCACCTCAGCGAGGACACCCTCAAAGAGGTCGCCCAAAAAGCGGGCATCCCGATGTCCCAGGTATATTCCGTCGCCACCTTCTATTCATTTTTCAACCTCAAGCCACAGGGCAAGCATACCATCGTTGTCTGCCGGGGAACCGCCTGCCATACCCGCGGCTCACGTGCTCTTCTCATGGAAACTGCGGCAAAACTAGGGTTCACTACAATTGAAGAAGATGAAGAGGCGTCGTTCACCACGCCCGACAAATTCTTTACAGTACGAACGGTTGCCTGTTTCGGACAATGCGCCCTGGCACCTGTGGTGGCCATCGATGGCACCATTCACTCGCACATCACCACGGGTAAATTGCTCGGACTCATTGAAAAGCTCAAAATGGAGGAAACCCGATGATCATCCAAAGCCTGCGTGACCTGGAGACCATTCGCCAAGCCGCCATGACAGCCGTGGTGCCCCGTAAACCCATGATCAGCGTCGGACTGGGAACGTGCGGTATTGGCAACGACGCCGACAAGGTATTCGCGGTATTCGGCGATCTGATCAAAAAATCAAAATCGCCGGTCGCACTGAAACGCACCGGTTGCTTTGGGTTCTGCGCCGAAGAACCCCTGGTCATGCTGTATGTCCCCGGCAAACCCATTTTGCTCTTCAGCAAATTTACAGTTAAGCATTGTGCCGAGTTGCTGAAGGCGGCGACAGATCCCAAGGCGGCCGAAAAATTATCCAAGCAGGCCCGAGCCAAGATCGAAACCTGGGACTTCGTGACTTCTAAGGTTACATTCGGAAGCGCCTACCCTGATACGCCTTCCTGGAATGAGATTCCCTTTTTCAAGGGCCAGCAAAAGATCGTTCTGCGCGATTGCGGACTGATTGATCCCGAGTCCATTGAGGACTATATCGCCATCGGGGGTTATGCCCCCTTTGCCAAAGCGGTGATGCATATGACCCCGACAGAGGTGATTGGCACCATCAAGTCCTCCAAATTGCGTGGACGCGGTGGCGCCGGTTTTCCCACGGGACGCAAGTGGGAGATGATGCAGGCCCAAACCTCACCAGGCAAGTTCATCATCTGTAATGCCGATGAGGGCGATCCCGGCGCCTACATGAATCGCAACGAAATCGAAAGCGATCCCCACATGCTGATCGAGGGGATGGCCATAGGAGCCTATGCCATGGGAGCCCCCTCAGGCATTGTCTATATCCGGGCGGAATATCCGCTTGCCGTCGAACGACTGAAGAAGGCGATCCAGGCCGCGCGCAGTCATGGCTTGCTTGGAAAGAATATCCTGGGCTCAGGATTCAGTTTTGATATCGAAATCATTCAGGGTGCCGGCGCATTTGTTTGCGGTGAAGAAACCGCCTTGATCGCCTCGGCTGAAAGCAAGGCGGGGCGCCCCTTACCGCGCCCCCCCTACCCTGCTGAACGCGGCTTTAACTCATCGCCAACGAACATCAACAACGTGGAAACCCTCTGCAACGTGCCGGCCATTCTTTCGGCTGGATCGGAGTGGTTTACCGGAATCGGGACGGCACAAAGCGCTGGCACAAAAGTCTTTTCCCTCGTGGGCAAAGTCAAAAATACCGGACTCGTGGAATTACCGCTCGGAACGCCAATCGAAACCATTGTTTACGGCATGGGCGAAGGAACGGGTTCGATAAACAAAAAAATCAAGGCCGTTCAAACCGGAGGGCCCTCCGGTGGCTGTATTCCCGTTGAGCATTTCAAGACTCCCGTCGACTACGATTCACTGGCCGCACTGGGTGCCATCATGGGCTCCGGGGGAATGGTGGTCATGGATCAAGATAACTGCATGGTGGATGTGGCCCGCTATTTTGTCGGATTCACGGCCGCCGAGTCCTGCGGCAAGTGTACTCCCTGCCGCGAGGGCTTGTCCCAATCCCTGCGTATTCTGTCGGCAATCTCTAAAGGTGAAGCCACGGAAAAAGACATCACCGAGTTGGAAGCGCTGGCACATGTCATCCGGGACTCCTCGCTATGCGGACTCGGGCAAACGGCAGCCAACCCGGTACTGACAACCCTCAAATATTTCAAGGATGACTATCTGGAGCATATCCGCGAACGGCGGTGTTCGGCAGGAGCTTGCGAAAACCTGTATCTGGCCCTTTGCGAAAACTCCTGTCCGCTGCATATGAATATCCCGGGCTATCTCGCCTTACTTAAGGAGGGACGGATCGAGGATGCTTTTGAGCTTACCCTGCGGGACAATCCATTCCCCGGCAGTATCGGCCGCGTCTGCCATTTCCACTGCCAGATGCGATGCCGCCGTGAAGATCTGGATCAGGCTGTGGCGCAAAATGAGATCCACCGCTATCTGGCCGATACGATGTATAAAATGGGCAAGGAAAAGGTCATCTATAAAAAGCTCATTGCTGAAAAACTTAAGCCGACCGGAAAAAAGGTCGCGATCGTGGGGGCCGGGCCTGCGGGCCTTACCGTCGCCTTCTATCTGGCACGGCTCGGGCACACCGTGACGGTCTATGACGGACATAAGAAGGCGGGCGGGATTATGCGATACGGGATTCCTGCCTATCGCCTGCCTCGCGAGGTGATGGACAAAGAGGTGGACTTCATCAAAAAACTCGGGGTCCATTTCGTTTTCGAAACACGTGTCGGCAAGGAGTTTCCGCTCAAAACGCTGGCCAAGCAGAATGATGCCGTCATCATCGCCATCGGCGCGCAGGAAGATCAGAAGATCGGACTGCCAGGTGAAGATCTTAAAGGCGTCTATCCCGGCTACCACTTCCTTGAAGCCTTCAACATGAAAAAGACCGGGGCCCCAGGTAAGAAAACCCTGATCATTGGCGGCGGGAATGTCGCGATTGATGCGGCAAGAACACTCTGGCGACTGGGCTCGGATGTAACGGTAACCTACCGCCGGGGACGGAGTGAGATGCCGGCTAATTCGACTGAACTGGATGGCGCCGAAGATGAGGGCGTCCACTTCATGTATATGCTGGCACCGGAGGAATTCCTCAGCGATGCGGGAGGCCGCGTCAGGGCCGTGCGGTTCCAAAAGATGAAGCCGGGAACTTTGGATAAAAGCGGACGGCCCACCCCGGTAGCCACCGGCCAAACCCTTGAAATCCCATGCGATGCAGTCTTACTCGCTGTAGGAGAACGAGTGGGCTCTGAGGAGCTTACCAGGACGGGAATTGAATGCGCCCGCAACGGAACAGTGCGGATCGATAGTTTTACCCTGAAAACCAATGCGCCCAACATTTATGCTGTGGGCGATGCGGTGACAGGCCCGGCCACCGCCAGCGAAGCGATGGGACTCGCCAAGCGGGCCGCACAGTCAATCGACAAGGTACTGACCGGAGAAGACCGGTTCGGTAAGCTCTTCCGGAAATTCGACTATGGCATGGACGTGCCAGTCAATCCGTCAAAAAGTGCGAAGGTTATGGTGCCTTTTATCCCCGTCACGGCGCGGCACGGTAACTTTATGGAAATCACACAAGGCTATTCAGGACAGCAGGCTCTGAGTGAATCCCTACGGTGTTTGCGGTGTGATGTGCGCGATAACGCGCGGAAACCCTGGTAATACGGAGGTCTCAACAATGGCAACCATCTCAATGACAATTGACGGAACCCGTGTGGACGCAGAATCCAGCTCCACCATACTCGATGCGTGTCGGGCTAGCGGCATCAATCTCCCCACTCTGTGCTTTCTGCGTGATGTCGCAGCCAACGCCTCCTGCGGAGTGTGCGTAGTAGAGGTCAAGGGTGGGCGAAGTCTGGCCCGCTCCTGCGTTACCAAGGTGACCCAGAACATGGATGTGCTTACCGCCTCGACGCGCGTGCTGGCGGCCCGGAAGACGGCCGTCGAACTCTTGCTGGCCAACCACCCCATGGACTGCCTCTCCTGTATCCGGAACGGATCGTGCGAATTACAGTCCATGGCAGAGCGTCTGAATGTGCGGGAGGCCCGTTTCCCTGCCACCAGAAAAAAGGTGGCACTGGACGAGACCAGCCCCTCCATCATCCGGGATAACAACAAATGCATTCTCTGCGGCCGATGTGTGGCGGTGTGCCAAGAGGTGCAAAGCGTGGCGGCCGTTGACTTCGCCGGGCGTGGTAGCCGGACTCATATCGGAACGTTCATGGATCGCGGATTGAAACATTCCGTTTGCACGAACTGCGGACAATGCACGGTGGTCTGTCCGACGGCAGCCATTGCGGAAAATGATGAAACGGAGGAGGTATTCAAGGCACTGCGGGATCCTTCGAAGGTCGTGGTCGTTCAGACGGCCCCGGCCATCCGGGCCTCCATTGGCGAAGCCATGGGCATGGAAATGGGTGCACTGGTGACAGGCAAAATGGTAGCGGCTTTGCGGAAGCTGGGGTTCAATCGTGTGTTCGACACCCAGTTTTCGGCCGACCTGACCATCATGGAAGAAGGCACAGAACTCCTGGAGCGACTGTCCAAGGGGGGAACCCTGCCTATGATCACCAGTTGTTCGCCGGGGTGGATATCCTTCATTGAAACGTTCTACCCGAAGCTGCTTAAGCACCTCTCGTCCTGCAAATCGCCCCAGCAGATGTTTGGCGCACTGGCCAAGAGTTACTACGCCGAAAAAGTCGGCATTGATCCGGCCAATATGGTGGTGGTTTCCATCATGCCGTGTACCGCAAAAAAATTTGAGGCGCACCGCCCGGAAATGCAGTCCGCCTGGAAATGGTGGAAACAAAAAGGGCGGAAAGGGATGGAACCCTTCTTCGATGTGGACTACGCCCTGACAACCCGTGAACTGGCCCGCATGATAAAAAACGTAGGCCTGGATTTTGCCCACCTTGAAGACCAGCCCTTTGACGATCCTCTGGGTCAATCTACAGGAGCCGCGGTCATTTTCGGGACCACCGGAGGCGTCATGGAGGCGGCAGTTCGCACGGCCTATGAAGTAGCCACAGGGCAACCGCTCCCGAATATCAACCTGACAGCGGTACGCGGGCTTGAGGGCATCAAACATGCCGAACTTGATGTGGGCGGAACAAAACTGAAAGTCGCCGTAGCCCATACGCTCAAAAACGCAAGGATCCTGCTGGACCAAATTGCGGCAGGAACATCCGAGTATGCGTTCATCGAAGTGATGACCTGTCCGGGCGGCTGCATTGGCGGCGGCGGGCAACCCGTTCTACCGGATCGCGAAAAACGCGAGGCGCGGGCAAAATCCCTCTACGTCGAGGACAAAGACATGCCCCTGCGCAAATCGCACGAGAACCCGGCGATTACAGCTCTTTACAAAGAATTCCTGGGCAAACCTCTCAGCCATGTCTCGCATGAACTCCTGCACACGCACTACGCTCACCACGAAGTGTAAGTGTTCTGCTAACCAATGCTTGATTCTTCGGAGTATCACCTCTCGCACCCTCCCGTGTGTCGTTCAGCGTTGAAATTCCATTTGTCATGCGTCAGAATAATCTGCTCAATCTGATCCTCCGTGTAGGGAATATCCGCAAGTCCCCGTATCTGCGTCATCCGCCCCTCCACAACAGCGACTTGGTCGAATCTTCTGCCGTCCTTGAGAATGACGCTGACAACTTGATAACCCATCTTATCAACTCATCTCCAAATGTTATATGTTACGATGTGAACCCGTACAACCCGTTGTGAGTCAGGACCGACCATGATCCGGAATGTTCCCGGTTCGGCGGCATAGCTCATGTCGGCCGTGTGGTAGGCCAGTAGCGCCTCATTGATCTCAAAGCTGACGGTCCGGGTGGCGCCAGCGGCGATCCGGATACGCTGGAATGCTTTTAACTCCTTCTCCGGCCGGGTGCGCGAGCAGAATATATCACAAATATACAACTGCACCACCTCGTCACCGTCGCGCGTCCCGGTATTGGTAACCTCTACCGAGGCGACGCAGCTCCCGCCCGGCCGGATGGCCACCGCGCTCAGCCGCAGTTCGCCATAGGCGAAGGTACTGTAGCTCAGGCCGAAACCGAACGGGTAGCGTGGCGAACCATCATTAAAGACATAACCGCGCAAAGCCATTTTCTTCTTGTTGTAGTAGACCGGTAGATTCGCGGCATTGCGCGGAATGGAGACCGGCAATCGGCCTGCCGGATTGCTGTCGCCGAAGAGCGTTTCGGCAATCGCCATGCCGCCGTTCTGACCCGGATACCAGGCGCAAAGAATGGCCGGAACCTGTTCCGCGAGCCATTCGATGCTGTGGGCGCGCCCCTGGATCAGGACCACCACCACTGGCGTGCCGGTTGCCTGTACCGCCCGCACCAGCGCTTCCTGCTGGCCGGACAGGTTCAGCTCATCGCGGTCATACCCCTCGCCGCAATCCATTTCACCCGAAGCCGTCGGCACCGCCTGGCCATGCTCGTTGATCACAGTGCTGACATCGCGGCAACTTGAGCCGCCCAGCACCACAACGGCCACGTCCGCCGCCTGGGCACAGGCGACGGCTTCCGCGATCTCCGCAGAGGATTTGCCTTTGACGGAACAGCCGTGGGCATAGTTGACCGTCACGCCAGAACCAGCAGCGCGGCGGATCCCCTCTAGCACCGTCACCACCTGCCCCGGCAGTTGCGGCGAGACATAATCGCCCAGTTGATTGCCGGCGTGATCGGCGTTGGGGCCGATGACGGCGATGGTCTTCAGCGCCGCCTTCCGCAGCGGCAGCAGATTCCCCTCGTTCTTCAACAGCACCAAACCTTGGCGGGCGACCTCGGTCGCCAGTTCGCGGTGCTCTTCCGAGCCGACGCAGGCCGTCAGCGTCTCCGGCACATACGGGTTTTCGAAGAGTCCCAGCAGGAACTTGATCCGCAACACCCGGGCGCAGGCCTGGTCAACCACGCATTCCTTCAGTTTGCCCGCCTTCACCGCTTTCACCAAATGGCTAAAGGCGAACTCATCAGGCCCTTCCGCCGTGCCGCCTGCGCCGCCCAGCGAGGCATCCACCCCGGCGGTGATGGCCAGACGTGCCGCGTCCATCATATCCATGGCCTGGCGGTGGCTGAAATCCTCCCACCCGCGGAACAGCATTTCGATGGCGCCCCAATCGGCGACCACAAAGCCCTGGAACCCCCATTCGCCGCGCAGGATCTCGGTCAGCAACTTGCGGTTGGCGTGGCAGGCGATGCCGTCAACCTCATGGTAGGCGGCCATCACCGACAGCGCCCCGGCGGCGACGGCATGCCGGAACGGCGTCAGGTGCATCTCGCGCAACTCGTGCTCGCCGCAATGCATCGGCGAGCCGTTCTTGCCGCCTTCCGTCTGGCCGTAACCGGCAAAGTGCTTCAGGGTGGAGACGACCTTGTCATGACCGCGCAACTGGGCCAGTTCACGTCCCTGCAGACCGCGCACCATAGCCTCGCCCATCCGGGCGGTCAGGCACGGGTCTTCGCCAAAAGTCTCCTCGCAGCGCGACCAGCGCGGGTCACGCGCCAGATCAAGGACGGGGCCATAGCCGATGTTCGCGCCACGGCTGCGGATTTCCCGGCCCTCCGCCGCGCCGACGCGCTCGATCAATTCCGGGTTCCAGGTGCTGGCCATGGCCAGCGCCACAGGGAAGATTGTGCTGCCAATGGCCATGTGCCCGTGCGGCGTCTCCTCCGAGAAGAGCAGCGGAATGCCCAGGCGGGTGTTTTCCTTCGCGTGCTTCTGCAACGCGTTGGTCGCGCGCGGACTTTCAGCCGGATGCAACCCCTTTTCCAAGGTCGCTCCCGACCAGGGATCCGACCGCAGCACCCCGTAGATCAAGCCGATCTCGTTGTTCGAGATGGCCTTCTTGATGGAGTCGGTGATCGTGATCGTCGCACCGTCTTTCTTATAGGCCGTCCACCCGGGAATATGCTGCCCCAGTTGTCCGACCTTCTCCTCCAATGTCATTTCCCGCAGCAGCAGCGCGACGCGCTGGTCGACGGGAAGCGTGGCGTCTTTGTAATCAGTCATTTGAACTGAAGTCAATGCTCATACATGTTCCTTGTCTATTGGTTCTCAGGCAATGGTTTCCCAGCCTGCTATCCTGTACAATTGCTTGGAACTGGCCCCCAGCCGTGTCCAGTGGCCCACGGTTCCATCCCAGTCCAACTTAACCACCCCCGAGTGTCCTTTCTCGAAGGCAAATGATTCCCCATCATCTTCGTAGAGTTCGAACGAGGCCGCCGCGCCGTAGCACCTCACGGTGATCTCGAATACTGTCGCGTCGGAAATGTAATCCACTGGAACGGCGAGAGGCAAGAGACAACCCGATCTCACAAACGGGGCACCGGGGACAGGGAGATTGAATTTTGCCTCCATGAAGACTCCTCTTTCTGTCGTTTGTTATCATGCCCGCACTGTCCGGAAGCCCGATTGTTGCTGCGCTGAATCGCGGATGACCATCCCGCATCAGGATGACGACTCGGCAGCGTATTATATTGTGTTCTATTTTAACTATCTTCCTGTCCCTGATCCCCCTTGAACTTCGTCGCTAACTTAATCGCTAACTTTGTCGATTCCAGTCGCGTCGTTTAAGCGGGTCGGTTAAGGGTATCCGGTTAAGGGTGGCGGTTAAGAGTGCGTTTAAG
>CAYNMU010000032.1:0-23472 GCA_964398395.1 uncultured Eubacteriales bacterium | reverse complement strand
TTGGAAAGGTGCACCCGGACCATAGACGTTTTAATCAATGGAATCAAATGAGTGAAACAGAAAAAGAGCTGTTGAGGCGTGACCATGCAGATTGTTATATTGATATCGCGGAAAAATATGGACATAGCGCAATTTTTATCGGTGCGCCGAGAGGGGAATTTGAAGAGCAGATAAAGTTTTACAATATTGTACGCGAAAAAACGAACGATAAGTTTTTTGTAATGATATATGGTGACCCAACCTTTGGTATTCCTAATGGAGATGAGATGCTGGATTTTTCTGTTGAATGTATTGAAGAACCGGGGAAAATGAAGAAAAAAGCTCAGAACGCAGTGGACAGTCATATCAGGGATGCGGAAAAGCTTTCAAAATACCCGGGAATGGTTGACGGTTTTGCGATGTGCTCTGACTATTGCTTCAATACAAATCCTTTTTTCAACCCTGATATGTTCTCTGAATTTGTAACGCCTTACCTTGCTCAAATAATCAAAGCATATCGCGATTTAGGCTTCTATACAATAAAGCATACTGACGGCAATATTATGCCTATCTTAGACCAAATGGTACAGTGCAATCCGCACGCGCTTCATTCAATAGATCCACAGGCAGGAGTTGACCTTGCTGAAGTAAAACGATTAGTGGGCGATAAAGTTTGCCTTATTGGTAATGTAAATTGCGGACTGTTACAAACGGGGACAGAAGAAGAGGTTATTGCAGATGTAAGGCGTGCTTTGCATCAAGGTATGCCGGGTTATGGATATATATTTTCAACTTCCAACTGTATTTATACCGGAATGCCTTTGGAACGTTATGAGCTTATGCATAAGATTTGGCTAGAAGAGGGTGTTTATATTTGAGTATAATTTAATAGTTTCCAATTAGAAATTAATACAATTAATTAAGGCTGTGAAGGTGAAAATATGCTAACTGTTAAGGCAATCGACGATATCTATTCAATTGAATACAATCAAAAAAGTGTCTTTCAATTTATAAGCGGAGATAAAATTATTAGTGTTGGGAATGGCAAGGCAGATTATAAAATGAGTCATGGCGGCTTTAAATTTAAAGAAAAAATTTACAATAAAGTTGATTTGTTTGTTGGGAAATGCGACATAAAAACAGATGAATTGATTGCAGAACTAATTGACAGTAAAAAAGAACATATGTATTCACTTGTTATTACGGTAGTTTCGAATAGATTAAAGATGCACTTAGAACCGGTAAGCAATAAGGAATTTAACCGCCTATGGTTTAAACTGCCTTCCAATATTGATGAGCATATATACGGCTGCGGTGAGACTTTTACAAAATTTGATTTAAAAGGCGAGAAAGTCAGAATTTGGGTGGCAGAACACTCAAGCGCAATGAGAATTGCTAAAAAAATAGTATTGGAAAAAATCAGAGGCAAACGGCCTAAAAAAATGTATAAGTTTTCAGATTATGAAACCTATTATTCACAGCCAACTTATATTTCAAGTCAAAAGTATTTTATGCATGTAGAAAGTGACGCATATATGGATTTTGACTTCTCTCATCGTGAGTATCATGAATTCATGGTAAGAGATATCGGTGATGTCTACTTTGGATTTGCTGAAGATTTTGAGGAATTGCTTTTCAACTTATCCGATTTGTTAGGGAGACAGCCACAACTGCCAGATTGGGTTTATGACGGCGTAATACTTGGCATACAAGGCGGAACCGAAGTTGTAATGGAAAAACTTGAAAAAGCAGCCAAACATAATATGAAAGTTACCGGCGTTTGGTGTCAGGACTGGGAAGGTATTCGAATAACCTTTATCGGCAAACAACTCATGTGGAATTGGAAATGGGACCCGGATGTATATGAAGATTTAGATAAAGAACTGCCAAAGCTTAAAGAAAATGGTATTCATTTTTTAGGTTACTGCAACCCGTTTTTGGCAATTGAAAAGGATTTATATGAATTTGCATCGCCTAAAGGTTTTTGCGTAAAGGATAAGGAAGGTAAAGATTACCTTGTAAAAACAACAACTTTTCCTGCTGCCATGGTAGACTTGACAAATCCGGATGCCTATGAATGGATTAAGTCAGTAATAAAAGAAAATATGATAGGCTTTGGTCTTGATGGCTGGATGGCAGATTTTGGCGAATATCTGCCTACTGACAGCGTTCTTTTTAGCGGTGAAGATCCGGAAATTGTCCATAATACCTGGCCTGCTCTTTGGGCAAGAGCAAACCGAGAAGCTATTGAAGAATGCGGAAAGCTTGGTGAAGTATTTTTCTTCACCCGTGCAGGACACACAAAAACAATAAAATACTCAACCCTAATGTGGTCCGGTGACCAGCATGTTGATTGGTCTTATGATGAAGGGTTGCCTTCAGCTATTCCTTCTGTGCTTTCTCTTGCAACTTCCGGCTTTGGTATTTCCCACAGCGATGTCGGAGGTTACTCAACATTTTCTCATATGCGAAGAGAGCAGGAGCTGTTAATGCGCTGGGCGGAAATGAGCACTTTTACTCCATTGTTCCGCTCACATGAGGGAAACAGACCGGACGACAATGTTCAATTTGATGCAAACGAAACAGTTTTAAAGCATTATGCAAGAATGAGCCGAATTCATTATGAATTGGCACCGTATTTAAAGGCTGCAGTTCAGCTTAATAGTGAAAAGGGTATTCCTGTTATGCGCCCGTTATTTTTTTATTATAATGATAAGGCTGATTTTACTGAAATGTATGAATACCTTTTAGGCAGAGATATACTTGTTGCGCCGGTGATTGAAAAGAATCAGACTAATAAAAAAGTATATTTACCTGACGATGTTTGGATTCATTTGTGGAGCGGAAAAGAGTATACAAAAGGGAATCATATAATTGAAGCACCCTTAGGCAACCCACCTGTTTTTTGTCGTCAAAACAGCACTCACTTGAAAGATTTTATGAAACTTGCAAATGTATAAATAAAGGAGGATTATCATGAAAACAACTAACATCGGTGTTGTATGCCTAGCAAGAAAAACATTTGATTTTGCGGCAGCATTTGAAATTTATAAAAAGTCTATCAATGATATGAAACAAATTGAAAATATAAACTGGACATTTATTGAGGAACTTATTTTTGAACCTTTTGAAGCTCAAATCGCAGGTGAATTTCTTGCAGCTAAGAACTTGGATGGGTTAGTAATTATTAGCGGATCTTTCCACCTTGGACATTTGGCTCTTATTGTTGATAAGTATCTTCACAAACCAATTTTGCTTTGGGGTTTTAACGAACTTCCATATAATGGCGGTAAAATTCGTTTAAATTCAGTTTGCGGAGTTAACCTTAATGCGTCTAATTTATATAAATCAGGCAATGATTGCTATTCGTGCTGTGTCGGAGATTTTATTGATGAAGACTGGCTGCGTGCTATTCAAATGAAAGCTGCTTTGAATAATGCGCATGTAGGTCTTGCCGGTTACAGGGCTGACGGATTTTTTAACTTAAGTGTTGAGGATACTTCCTTATTCAGTAAAACGGGCATATTAATTGACCATTATGAGCTGGAAGATATTATTGATAATTATGAAGAAGATGATTTGGGGTTTTCAATATCATCAGTTAAGCAGATTTATAGTTGCTCAGATGTTTCGGATTTGCAGGTTGAAAAAGTTTCAAAGCTTTCAAATTCAATTGAGCGATTCCTGAATAAGAATAAGCTTGATGCGATGGCAATTCGTTGTTGGCCTGAATTCGCCAATGCTTATGGGACTTCCCCCTGTGCAGCAATGAGTCTCCTCAATGGTAAAGGGTATACCTTAGGTTGTGAAGGAGATGTTGAGGGTACACTCTCAATGCTGGCTTGTAATGCAATTTCTGATCTTCCTGCATTTTTGGCTGATCTTTCACAGGTTAATTTTGAAGAAGACTATGCACTTATGTGGCATTGCGGTGTCGCTCCTTATCAACTATGGGATAGAAAGTCAACCCGCTCATTGGATACTTACTTTGCTGGCGGAAGGGGAGTCACCGCTGATTTTGTTATGCAAAGCGGAGAGGTTACAATCATGCGTATTGACTCAGCAAGGGGAGGAACAAGATTATTCATTGAAAAAGGAATGGCAATTCCAATGTCCAAAGATTTAAAGGGTACATATTGTAAAGTTAAATTCGAAAAACCGATCAAAGAAATATTGAATATTGTTACATCTACCGGTGTTGCCCATCATGTTTCGATGATTTACGGCGATCATATTGAAACAATGCTGAAATTTGCAAAAATAATGGGGTTTGAGGTAATCAGATAATGTTAGCAAAATTAAAAAATCTTAACCCGAAGTTGAATATTTTGGAATTAAATAGTGAAAACTTTAAAAATTTCGGAACGATTTTACCATCGGAAATATTTTCAGATTTATTTGATGTTTGCAAGTTGAAACCTATACCCGAAAACGGTAATATTTACGTTGCATCAGATGAAGAACTTGAAAACTGTGATGTGTTAGCAAAACTTTCAAGTAACTATTATGGCGAAATGCCTGTTCAAATTGGATACTGCAATGGCCAAAATATGTTAATTAATGCATTGGAATATCATAAAAGTGAAGAGATTAATATTGCGGTTACTTCTTTTATTATATTTGTTGGTTCAACAACGCAAATTATTGAAAATCAACTTTCAACCGGAGATTTAACCTGCTTTTATGTACCTGCCGGCTCAGTATTTTCTCTTTGTTCCACTTCTTTGCATTTTTCCCCTTGCAAGGTTCTTGAAAGCGGATTTCAAAGCGTAATTATTTTACCTAAAGGCACTAACTTACCGTTTATCGAAAAGAAAGAAAAAGTATTCCCTGAAGATGAGTTGCTTTTTACAAAAAATAAGTGGTTAATAGGACATAAAGAGAGCGTTCAGGTGCGTGAACGCGGTGCTTTTGAAGGCTTGTTTGGCGAAAATTATTGTGTTAACTATAAGTAAGGGATGATATAATGAACTGGAACTTTCATATGCCCGTTAAAATCATTTTTGGTTCAGGCAAGGTTAATGAACTCAATGATATTTTGATTGAATTTAGTTGCAAAAAGGGGATTTTGGTTTGCGATCCGATTTTTGTTGAAAACGGATTAGCTGAAAAAGTAATTGAATCTTCAAAAGGCAAATTGATTGAAATTTTCAGTGATATTACACCAAACCCGACTATAGAAAATGCTGATGATTGCACAGCGGTTTTAAGACAGTATAATGCGGATTTTGCGGTTGCTTTAGGTGGCGGCAGCTCAATAGACTGCGCGAAAGCTGCATGTTCTATAGCAGGAGCAAACGATTCGATTCGTGATTATCATTCAGGCGGTAAACCTATATTATTAGAAAATATAATACCTTTGATAGTAATTCCAACAACAGCGGGAACAGGCAGTGAGGTTACAAGCGTAACAGTGTTAACTGACAATCAAAAAAATCTCAAAGCCCCATTGGGCAACCCGCTCTTATACCCAAAGGCAGCAATTATAGACCCTGTTTTGACGCTCAGCGTTCCCAAAAATGTGACAGCTTCAACAGGATTAGATGTTTTATCTCATGCTTTGGAAGGTTTTTGGAGTATTAACCATCAACCGATTTGCGATGCATTGGCATTAAGCGCTGCAAAGCTTGTGTTTAAATATCTCGTGGAAGCTTATGAAAACCCGAATGATTTGGAAGCTCGCGAGGCTATGTGCGAGGCATCGTTGCTTGCAGGTATTGCATTTTCACATCCAAAAACTTCAGGTCCCCATGCCTGCTCATTTCCGCTTACAAATATATATAAAATGCCACACGGTGAAGCGTGTGCATTCACACTTGATTCTTTCACTAAACTCAACGCAAGCGCTGAAAATGGAAGGCTCAACTCATTTGCAAATGATTGCGGTTTTTTAGATGCTAATCAAATGGCAGACAGAATAGCAGAACTAAAAAGGCTTTTTGGCATGCGAATTACTTTAGTTGAAATAGGAATTTCAGATTTGCTTGCAAGTAAGCTGGTTGAAAAAAGTATGCATCCTAACATGTTAAATAATCCAGTCAATATGGATATTGACGCTGTTGAAAAACTTTACAGAACAATTGGGTGAATAAATGGATTTAATTACAATACTACTTGTTGGGTTAGTTATTTTTGGCGCCAGTATTATGGAATCCGTAACCGGTTTTGGCAGCGGAATTATAGCTTTGCCGTTTTTAGCAAGCTTGTTAGGTCTAAAAACGGCTGTGCCTTTGATTATGGTGATTTCAATAATTTTTACAACTTATATGATAATTACAAACCACAAAAAAGTAGCATGGAAAGTGTACTTTACAATTATCTTTTTCGTTTCCCTCGGGTTGCCTTTTGGTATATTTGTATTCTCAGCTTTTAACGAAGATACTTTAAAATTACTATTAGGTATTTTTGTTATATTAAGTGCATCCCGGGCAATGTTTATGATGAGATATCCAAGGCAAGAGAAAATTTCAAAGTCATATGGGGTGTTCCAGCGTATCATGTTGTTTTTTGGCGGAATTGTACAGGGTGCTTTTGCAACGGGTGGTCCGCTAATAGTAATTTATTCGGCTGATAAATTAAAAGATAAGTCAATATTTCGCGCGACAATGAGTACGGTTTGGTTAACGCTTAATTGTATTTTAGTAACCAAAAACTTTATTGTTGGCGGGATTATGACAAACAAAGTTTTTACATTAGTTATGGCCGCTTTCCCTTTTTTTATTGCAGGTACAATTATTGGTTTGAATCTTCACAAAAAAGTCAGCATTAAAGCTTTTTCTTTAATGATAAATATTGTACTGCTGCTTGCAGGGTTATCAACAATTATGTGGGTTGTTCTGAATTGATTGATTAAACTGTATTTTGAGGTGTGTAATGGTAAGTACTTGTAAAAAGCGGTGTTTCTTAAATAGCTACTAATAAATTTTTAGCAACCGATGCACAAATATTAAAAGAAAAAGGAAGAATTGGAGTGCAATATGATTGAACAAAACGGAGTCTTAACAAGCGGAATAAAATTGAAAGACAAAATAGGCTATGCTTTTGGCGACACCGCAGGTGTTTTGCTTTTTGGGGTCGTCGGTGCATTTTTGCAAATGTTTTACACCGATGTTTTGTGTATTCATTTAAACAAAATTATCGTATTGTTTCTTGTTGTAAGAATTTGGGATGCCGTTATTGACCCTGTTTGGGGAGCAATTCTTGACTCGAAAAAACCGACAAAATATGGCAAATTCCGCCCGTATATTCTTTGGCTTTCTTTTCCTCTTGCCGTTTTTGGATTATTGACATTTACAAAAATACCCGGACTTACAGAAAATCAATATTTGATTTATGCCTATATTACCTATATCTTATATGGAACAATGTACGCCGGTACAAACATACCTTACGGGTCAATGGCATCGGTCATAACCGATGATGAAATCGAACGTTCCGAATTATCAATGTTTCGCTCTATTGGTTCGGGTTTGGGAGGCTTGCCTGGGCAAGTTTTACTTCCGTTATTTGTTTTTTCAACAGTAGCCGCTACAGGGGAGAAATATTTAGATGGGAACAAATTAACCACTTCTGTTGCTGTGTTTGCATTTTTTTGTGTTGCATTATATTTTTTCAGTTTTAAGATGACAAAGGAGAGGGTAGCGTCGCCTTTAATGCCGCCAAAAACAAATTTTCTTGAAACAATTAAAATGCTTTTTAAAAACAAACCGTTTGTGCTGTTATGCATTGCATCCTTAATGCTGATTGCTTCACAAACTTATTCGCAATCAATATATATTTACTTATTTAAAAATTATTTCAGTAATCCGAAATTATTCAGCCTATATTCTGTTGCAACCTATGCGCCGATGTTATTACTAATACCCTTTATGAGTAAACTTGTAAAAAAATTCGGAAAAAAAGAGCTTTGTGCAGCGGGTATGGCATTGTCGGCTGCATCGAATGTTTTACTGTGGATACTAAAAGTTCAAAGTCCTTTTGTGTTTTTAAGTTTTTGTTTTGTGAGCGGTTTGGGCGCAACCTTCTTTATTCTTCAAATATGGGCTTTAGTTACAGATGTTATCGATTTTCAGGAATATCTGTCCAAAAAGCGGGAGGAAGGGACAAGTTACGCTTTTTTTTCCTTTACCCGCAAACTGGGCCAAACGTTTGCCGGTGTGCTAGGCGTATTTGCGCTTAAGCTTATATCATACGATGCTAAAAATATCACTTCTGACGCTATTTCAAAGATGTATACCATATCCACACTCATACCTGCGTTAATGCTATTTATAATCTTTATTATTTTACAATTTTTGTATCCGCTCAGTAAATCAAAATTAAAGCACCTTCATGAAAATGAATATAAAATTCTTCCTGACGCTTGATTTTATATTTTAAAAAATGTCATGATATAAAAAAGCCAAGGTCATCCGATTTGCCGGTGACCTTGACTATATTATTACTGTTTTAATAAATTATTTCTTTTTCCTGTGGATTACAAACCTGTTAAGAGGATAAGTCCAAAGTGTAGGAACAGTCATAACGATTAGTTTTGTTACAATATTACCGATTTGTGCTAAACCATGATTTACAAACCACATCGAAATCATTGTTCCCATCCAGGCTGTTGCAAATATTGTGAAAACGACCATAATAATATATAGGATTATGCTAATGGTCTTATTTGAGTCAGCATTAAATGTGATCTTTCTATTCATTATGAAAGCAATTGTATACCCGATTGTTGTTGAAATGATGTATGCAAATAAGTAGCCTTTTCCCTGGGTTAGTCCCAGGAGCTTGAAAACCCAAAAGTCGGGAAGCGGGGAAGCATTTATAGATAAAAACACATAAAACTGCAGAACATAAAAAACACCTAATTCAACAACCGATGATGAAAGCCCAGCAAAAGAAAATTTAATAAATTTCCAAAGTTCTGCATGCCTTTTTGTGAAACTTTTTGGATTTGAACCGGCAGGTTCGGGGGATATTTTTGTTTTGGTGCTCACGATAAACCCTCATTCTTTCTAAATTATAAATTTTACAATCAATACAATTAAAGCAGCGACAACCGCCATAACAAGCAACAATTTTTTAATTTTAGCAATCGCGTCCTCCAGGCTGGCCGGCATAATATCCGCAAGATAACATTTTAAAGGGTTTGTCACTTTTTTTCCGAAAAAGTCGACATAATGAAGTGTTCGGGTTTTATAATGCTTCGGGTCAGATTCATTGAGTTCGAAAATCCGGACGCCGCGCTTGAAACGGGGACCATAAGCACTGAAGCCGCAGCCGGGGGTATACCCTAAATCAACACCCATGTAGCTGCCGAAAAAACAGTTTTTATGGTCATGCCCGAAGTAGATGCCGATAACATCCCCGCTTTCGTTCATGGCTTCAAATTCTCCGAAATTATCTTCCGGCGCACAAGGCATTTCGCCCCAAAAAGCGTCTTTGTTGACAATATCCCTATTGAGGATGTAAAATTTGCCCTTTCTCTTTCTGTGAGCGGGCATGGAACCTTTCGTGCCTTTTTTTACCTCTTTCAACAGGTTGAATACTTCTTCAACCGGGATATGCTGAAAAACAAGGGAAGGCACATATTTATCATTGTTTTTTGCTTTTAAATCATTTCTTGTCCGGCGGTACCACTCGACTTGCTGTGCGGTGACAGCTTCATATTCACTTAAGCTTTTCGAGCCGAGAGAGTCAATCAAATACAGATTGAACGCATCGCTGCTTCCGCTGCTGCTCTGAATGGTCAAGTTGTGGTTTGCGCATCCTGGTAGTCCTTCAACATCATAAGCCAGGCATTGCTCGTGACCTTGATAAAACTTCAATTGCTCTTTCAGCGGAACCTTTGAGTCAACATCATGGTTGCCGAATGTTAGGGTGAAAAGCGTATTATGCTTTTCTAAAGGCTCAATAAGGCAGTCAATTACATATTTAACTTTTTCGCTTGCGTCAGATTTGCGAAGGGACGAGCTGTAGCCCATTATCTGATCGCCTGTAAAAACAACAAGATCGGGCTTCTCTTTTTCAAGTACAGTATTAATAAATTTAATGGTATCGACAGAAATGTTGACAGAATCCTGTATGTCGGTTATCTGCATAATTTTAAAGCTGCCATCCGGATGAAATTTTAATTGCTGATTAATTTCAAATTTCAATAATTATTCTTCCTTTATGCTAAATTAGTATAATTTAATATATTTTTATTAATGTTATTATATGTGATAATAATTGTCAAGGCAAGCCTTTTACATGAATTTTACTTAAAATTTTCGATAAATAATATTTAAAAATGCATCATTTACCATAACTCTACAAAAGTATCTGATGTATTGCTCAGTCTTTCTCTATTAAACTAAAACTATTCTCCAACTCAAGATTTTAAAAAAATAAGTAATTAATATTACATTTGGGAGTATTTAGCAATGACAAAAAGAGTTAAAATAATCGTTTCTTTGGTTCTTATTCTTAGTTTAACAATGGTGTTGTTTGTGCCTGCCTCTGCTGCGCGTAACAATAGTGGCGTTAAAAGACCATTGCGATTTTATAGCGATGGAAAATTTAGAATAATGATGATTAATGATTCACAAGATACTGATTTTGCTAATCCAATGTTGATAGACTTTATTAATAGAGCGTTGGACATTGAAAAACCAGATTTGGTTGTTTTTGTCGGTGATAATGTTGCAGACATATTTATTGGTGCAAACGAAAAAAGAGTTGCAAAGGCTATTGACAATATTATTCAGCCTTTAGTTAATCGAAATATTCCTTATGCAGTTACTTTCGGCAACCATGATGCAGAAACCGGAGTCTCAAATGAAAAACAAATGGTAGATTTCATGTCATACCCTAATTGCTATGCAAATTATAACGCTGAAGCTACCCCTGGTGTAGGAACTTATAACCTTCCGATTTTAAGCAGCGACGGCAAGAGGACAGCCTTTAACGTTTATATGATGGAAACCCATAACAAGGATGCCAACGGCAGTTTTGACGGAGTCCATGCGGACCAAATCGCATGGTATGAACAAACAAGCAACACACTAAAAAGCGCAAATGGCGGCAAGGTTGTTCTGTCCTTATTGTTTCAACATATCCCTGCCTGCGAGATATACAAGCTTCTCAAAGAAGTACCGCCGGGAACAGACGGAGCTATTCGTAATGGCACAACATGGTATAAGCTTAACGAAAATCTTTGCACAGGCACTGGAGTACTTTTGGAAGCGCCTTATCCTAACAGCAAAAATAGACGCCAGTATGCAAGTTGGATAAAACAGGGAGATATAGTTGGTGCATTCTTCGGTCATGACCATGTGAACAGCTTTATGGGTACTACGGAAGACGGAATAACAATGGGTTACAATGGCGGATCTACCTTCAGAGCCTATGGCAATGGGGATCAGCGTAGCGTACGTATCTTTAATATCAGTGAAAACGATCCGGCAAATTATGAAACTCACTTAGATACTTATGCGGATTTGACTAATGAGCATTTTAGTTTCTATATTACCGATATAACTTCGATAAGATGGTTAGACATAATTATTACAAAGTTATATGATGTTTTCAAAGTTTTAACCTTTGGACCAATTATATATTAATTACACTTTAACAAATTAATAACTTAAATGTAACCACTAATGCTAATGTGTTGGTGGTTGCAACTCATTTTTTTAGATTGTGAAATATTGAGCGTTTAAACAAAGTGTGATATAATATCAAATGTTAATATGTAAAAATATTTGTTTATGAAAACATACGCAAATTTCTTTTATAAGGAGGTAATATTATGCCAATTGTCGGCGCGTTTATTGTACCTCATCCTCCGATTATTCTCCCTGAGGTTGGCCGCGGTAAAGAGAAAGAAATTCAAAAGACCATTAACGCTTACAAAGAAGTATCCAGACAAATTGCGGAGTTAAAACCGGATACAATAGTCTTGACTTCACCTCATGCAACCATGTATGCGGATTATTTTCACATTTCATCCGGTAAAAGTGTATACGGCGACCTTGGCCGTTTTGGAGTTCCCGGTGTTAATGTTCTAGCAAACTATGACATTGAGTTTGTTGAAGCGTTGACTGATGCTGTTGCAGAAGAAAATGTTTCGGCAGGTACTTTGGGTGAGAGAGATAAAACACTAGACCACGGAACAATTATACCTCTTAGGTTTTTGAACGAACAGTATTCTGATTATAAACTTATTCGAATTGGTCTTTCAGGTCTATCAATGCTTGAACATTATAGGCTCGGCAAGTGCATCGCTAAAACTTCCGAAAGGCTTTCGAAAAGGGTTGTGTTTATCGCCAGCGGCGATTTATCGCATAAGCTCAAAGAAGATGGACCGTACGGTTTTGATAAAACAGGACCGGAGTTTGATAGTGAAATCACAACTGCAATGGCAAACGCTGATTTTTTACATATGATGGAATTTGATGCTGATTTCTGCGAATCTGCAGCGGAATGCGGTCTGCGTTCATTCATAATTATGGCAGGCGCGTTGGACGGAAGGGCAATCAAAGCAGAATTACTTTCATATGAAGGCAATTTTGGCGTAGGATATGCAGTATGTTCATTTAAAATTGAAGATAAAGATGAAAATAGACATTTCGATTTGATTTATGAAAAAGGAATGAAAGAAAAGTTAAACTACTCAAAATCAAAAGAAGATGAATTCGTCAGGCTTGCAAGGCTTTCGCTTGAAACTTATATTAAAACAAAAAAACGAATAAATTTGCCTGAAGGTTTGCCTAAAGAAATGCTAAATAATAAGGCCGGCACTTTTGTATCGCTTAAAAAAAACGGTCAGCTTCGAGGTTGCATTGGCACTATCAGCCCTGTTACGGATTGTGTGGCAACCGAGATTTTACGCAATGCAATAAGCTCCGGCACCGAAGATCCGCGTTTCCCTGCGGTGACTGAGTCTGAGCTTAATGAACTTATCTATAGCGTTGATGTGCTTGCTGCAGCCGAATCGATTAAATCAGTTGTTGATTTGGATGTCAAACGATATGGTGTTATTGTAACAAATGGTTACAAACGTGGCTTGCTTTTACCTAACCTGGAAGGCGTTGATTCGCCGGAAAAACAGATTTCTATTGCACTTCAAAAAGCAGGGATAAAGCAAGATGATGATTACTCAATGGAGCGTTTTGAGGTGGTGCGCCATAAATGAAAACAAAATGCGAAATTTGCCCACATCACTGCGTACTCAACGAAGGCAAAATAGGAATATGCAAGGCGAGAAAAAATAGCGGTGGTATAATTATATGTGTAAATTATGGGAAAGTTACTTCCATTGCACTTGACCCTATAGAGAAAAAGCCTCTGTATCGGTTTTACCCGGGTAGTAAAATTTTGTCTATAGGCAGCTATGGTTGCAATTTACGATGCCCCTTTTGCCAGAACAGTGATATTGCAATGGTAAACGGCGATCAAATAGAAACGAAGTATGTGGAACCGGTAATTATTATTGAAAAAGCATTAGAATTGATGCCGCAAGGTAATATTGGTATTGCATACACTTATAACGAGCCGCTTGTTGGTTATGAATATGTATTAGATTGCTCAAAATTGGCGAGAAAGCAAAATCTTAAAAATGTTGTTGTTACAAACGGAACGATATGCGAAAGACCTTTGACTGAACTGCTTCCTTTTATTGACGCGATGAATATTGACCTTAAAGGTTTTTCAAATCGATTTTATAAAATGATAGACGGCGACTTTGAAACGGTTAAGCAGACGATTAAATTGGCAGAGACAAAATGCCATGTCGAAATAACAACTCTAATAGTACCGGGTGAAAATGACAGCGAAGTAGAGATAGATGAATTGGCTCAGTGGTTATCATCTGTTAATTCGAATATACCTTTGCATATTACACGCTTTTTCCCGCGATGGAAGATGACAGACAGAGACGCAACTTCAGTAGAAACCATTTTTGAGTTAGCTAATATAGCACGAAGATATTTGAAATATGTGTATGAAGGCAATTGCTGACACTTTTGGAAGATCATCAAATAATATACTTGAGGAGAAAACCGGCATGAAAAAATCCCTAAACGGTGAATGGTTGTTCAAAGAAGTAAATCAAAATTACTGGCTGAATGCAACCGTTCCCGGTTGCAACTATTTGGATTTACTGAATTTGGGTAAGATACCTGACCCGTTTGACGGCACGAATGAAAAAGATGTATATTGGGTTGCGCTTAAGGATTGGGAATACAAAAAAAACTTTACCGTTGCCAGTGCTGAATTAAATTTTGATAAAATCAGCCTTGTTTGTGATATGCTCGACACAATTTGCAATGTATATGTAAATGACTCACTTGTTGGCAAGGGAGAAAACGCTCATTTGCAATATAAGTTTGATGTAAAACCGTATATAAAATCCGGCGAAAATACATTAAAAATCGAATTTTATTCGCCTGCCCGCTATGTTGAAAAAAAGCAGACAGCGGAAAAATGCCCGAAAAATTGGAATGGACTTGACGGCATTCCTCATATCAGAAAGCCGCAATGCCACTTCGGTTGGGACTGGGGTCCGGTTTTACCGCCGAGTGGAATAACAAGAAATATATATATTGAGTTTTTAAGCGTGGCTCAAATTGAAGAAACATTGATTAAACAAACTCATTTGGACGGAAAAGTTACTCTGGATATTTCTGCTGTGATTGACAACTTTATGGATACGGATTTGGATTATAAAGTTCATATAACCGCTCCAAACGGAGAAAGTTTTAAAAAAGCAGGCAATTGCAAAAACATGCTTTCGGGAAGTATGATAATTGATAACCCCGATTTATGGTGGACAAATGATTTATCGGATAAAAAGGAACAGCCGCTCTATTCCGTATCGGTGACTATATTTAGGGATGGGGAATTGATTGACAAAACAAAAAAAGAAATAGGGCTTCGAACGATTACACTTAACAGAGAAAAGGATCATTACGGCAATAACTTCCAATTTATCCTGAACGGCGTGCCGCTGTTTATTAAAGGTGCAAACTGGATTCCCGCCGATTCGTTTATTAATCGTTTTAATGCTGAAAAATTGAAATATTCAATAGATGCCGCTCTTTTCTCAAACATGAATATGCTGCGAGTTTGGGGTGGCGGATATTATGAGAGCGATGAGATGTATTCACTTTGTGATAAAGTCGGAATATTACTTTGGCAGGATTTCGCTTATGCCTGCCAGCCGTATCCGTTTTTTGATGAGGAGTTTTTAGAAAATGTTAAGCGAGAAACAGCTTATAATGTAAAACGCCTTTGTCATCACGCTTGTCTTGCAATCTGGTGCGGTAATAATGAAATTGAAGCGCTTTCCGCGGCATGGCCTTTGAGCAAAAAATACATTGAATGGACAGAAAAGTTTTTCTATCACATTCTGGAACCTGAAATACGAAAATTTGACGATTACACAGCATATATTCCGGGTTCTCCCTGCGGTGTTGAGCATAAGGCGGGACACGACAAGGATAATGTTGGTGATACGCATCTTTGGGCAGTTTGGCATGGTTTGCAACCGATGGATTATTATAGGAAGCGCATGACCCGCTTTTGCAGCGAGTTCGGGTTTGAATCTTTACCGGATATTAAGACAATTGAGCGTTTCGCAAAACCGGATGATTATTCTTTGACATCAAAGGTGTTCAAAGCGCATCAAAAATGCATGAGCGGGAACATGAAGATGGTTTATTATATTGCTTCTCGCTTTAGACTGCCAAAAAAGTTTGTTGATTTTATCTATCTTTCACAGGTTACTCAACAGGAATGTATAGCGGATGCAACCGAGCATTGGCGCAGGAATAAAGGCCACTGCAATGGCTCAATGTATTGGCAGTTAAATGATTGCTGGCCTGTGTGTTCGTGGGCTGGAATAGACTATTATGGCAACTATAAAGCGTTACAATATACTTCACGTCACTTTAACGCACCTGTTTCTGTTTCTATTGAAAACAGCAAAGAGAAAATGAGGATATTTGTTATCAATGATAAGCCCGGTGACATTTTGACAACGGTTAGGTATAGCGTATTTGATTTTGAAAAAGGCAGATTAAAAACACAGCAGAAAGAAAAGCAAATTAAAGCTTTGTCAAATGAAATTGCGTTTGATTTGCCTGTTTATGAACTTGAAAAAGAATTTGAGCTTAATCGTTCGGGTTTACTTGCAGAATTAATTGTAAACGGTGAATTGATTTTGCGAAAGACAGTTTTATTTGACAAGGAAAAGAAACTAAAACTTCCAAAAGTTTCTCTTTCTAAGACTGTAAACACTAAAGATGATTGTATAGAAATTACGATAAAAAGCAACTTCTATGCAAGGATTGTAAGGGTAGAATCGCTTTGTTCAACACTTCCGTTTTCGGATAATTATTTTGATATTCTTCCTGACGAAAGCATTACAATAACTCAGGCACTTGATAAAAACGTCAATCCGGCGGAGCAGGCTGAAAAAATTACATTGTTTTGCTGTACGGATGTCGAAGCGAAAGGCAGCACTGCAGGTGACTTTTTGACAAGAACAAGAATCTTTCTGAAACCTGTCAACTTTGGAAGTTGGTTGTATCACAGAAAGATCCCGAAGGATTATAAATTCAAAAACGACGGATAACATAACGAAAAAGCCTGACACTTTTCAAAATAAGTGTCAGGCTTTGTTGGTTATCTAGAAAGTCAGAAATTCCAATCTGAAAATCCTCGCGGTCCCCAATATTTATAGAGTTCGTCGCTCAAAAGTTTACAGAAAGATTTGGCAAATTTATTGCCGGCGTTTTCTGTAATTGTTTCATATACGCCGATTTTTGCTAAGATATTTTCGAGTCTAGTTTGCACGCGGGTAAAATCATCGTAAACGAAGACGGTTTTATCAAGCATAACATTACAATCTTCAATGGCCGCGTTAAGATCCGCGGCATCTTCGGCGCTTAAAGTTCCGGTGTCAACCTTTAATGCAACCGGCATGAGGTCCTCGGTGATGGTGCTCGCGTCACGTCCGATATTAAACTGTGGGAAACGATTCGGTTGAGAATGCACGTCTGCAATTTCATCATTAAGCAGAAGCTGGGTGGCCAGTTTAATAATAATATCGTCGCTTGCAGTTGTCTCATGGTTCTGGTTATAAAAATAAAAAGTGTTTTCAGGCAGAAGCCCTGTTGAAGCATCAACAATTCCATCGGGTGATATGTGATTATGCCTGCTGGGGTCCGAACAGTTTGTGTTCTGCTGAACATAACCTGCCGGCAGTGGAGTATCAATATATCCACAAGTAGCGCCCATGGATGTTGAGCCGACATTAAGAAGACCGTCACCGTTTGTTGTTCTTGAGGAAGGTACAAAACTGTAAAGCGGATGATTGTAATCAACAATGTCAAATACCTTTACGCCATGCGCAATACATTTTAAAATATTTGTCTTTGAATTTGTCTGTGCAATGTGGAACAAATCTGTTTGACGTTTTATCTCCTTATGGGCTGGGTCTGAAATGTATTTTTCGGCAAGTGCTTCATATTCGCTGTTCGGAACCAGTCCCCAAAGAACTGTACAATTAAACAGTAGGGTTTGCTGAATTTCACCAACGGTCTTTGCAAGTAGGTCATGTAAAATCTGCTTGGGTATCAGCCTAAGCGCAACGTTGATGAGATAACCCGCATATCCGTTCACTAAAGAAGGCAGGAGGTCTCTGTAAAGCATCTCATCCTCAGTGCTCAATGTACCTTTATAAATGTCGCCAACAAGCGCGGAACCGTCAAGTCCGGGTACAATGAAAATAATCTTGTTCAGGTCGTTGTAAACCTGTGGATAGTATTCAAGCAGCGAATTTGTAATGGTTCCACCAAGGCTAATCGGCGCGATATTGACCTTGGCATGTCCCGTCTCTTTCTTTACGAGTTGAATTAAATCATACAACTCCTGAGCGATTTCAAGATTGTTGCCAAAGGAGTTATAACCGAGAAAATAGAGATGGTCTTCACCCGCAACTTCGGAAAAGCCGTGAATGGGTATACAGTTATAAATGAATTTTTTGTCTTCAGCCGAACACATTGCGACACTCCGCGGGTATTTAACTACTTCGACTTTATTTACAGGCTGCCCCTGAAGGTCGGTTGAATTGGCGCTGAATGCTTTCGCGATAGACTTTGAGGCAAAATCAGTAAAGTCGTTATCCTTTTGGGTGACAAGCATTTTCACAAGCGGCAGCGCCAAGTCTTTAACCAAAGCATTGGAATCAACCTGAATCGGCCAAGCGGTTGCCTGCTTTCCGTCCGCATTGATTTTCCTTTTGCCGTTTTCATCAAGCAAAAAAACCTGACCCTGACCGATACCCGGAATGACAATGGTCGGGCAATGCCCGCAATTACCGCCGCATTTGGTCAGAACGCCGTCATCTTTATTTGATTTCGTTCCGGCTTTGGTCATCTCGGCTAAGAATTGTACTGCTTCTTGTACACTTGAAACGACCGTTACAGCATTGTTTTTTTGGGCAATCGTTTCGATGCCGGGTTTTATAGAGTACTGAACTCCGTTAAAACCAAAAATAACAGCCGAAAAAACAAGCGTAAAAGCAAGAATAACGGAGGTAAACCTAAAACATATTTTTTTCATAATAACCTTCCCTTTTAAGTATAATTATTGCAATTTTATATTCATTGAAAAATCAAGAGTTTACGCTTCCGTTTGTTGGTTATTTGGTATTTGGCTGATTAATATTTTGTTAGTGCTAAGTGGTATCCGATTCCTCTTATTGTTCTTATTGTAACCTGAGAACCAAGCTTTGTAATTTTTTTTCTTAAAAACGAGATGTATACTTCAATATTATTGTATTCAGAAGAAAAGTTTAATCCCCAAACTTTTTCAACAAGCTGTTCCTTTGTTAATATCTGTCTGCCATTAGTTATTAGAAGTTTCATTATTTGAAATTCCTTCAGGCCTAATCGAACGATGTGGTCGTTGCACAGGAGTTCGTTTGTTTTCAAGTCAAGAAAAATATCGCCGAATGAAAGAACATCAAATTCAAAAACTTTTTCTTTTCGCCTTAGCAAAGCGCGTACCCTTGCATGAAATTCTTCTAATGCAAAAGGTTTACACAAATAATCATCCGCTCCGCTATCCAATCCCTCGACCCTGTCGCAAACATCTCGCTTATCACTTAAGATAATTATTGGTGTTGCAATTCTATTTTTCCGCAAAGCTTTTAGCATTTCCAAATGATTATCAGGTGAAATATTTGTATCTAAAATTATAATTGCATAATCTCCAAATTCCGTGTAGCTTAAACAAGCATCACTGTCGTTAACGATATCGACAGTAAAATTGCTTTTTATAAGCGGCTGCGCCAAACGCTGTGAAAAAGTCTGATCATCACTCGCCAGTAATATATGCAAAGCTACACCTCCTTGATGATTTATATTAGCACAATTACATTGATATTAACAGAATAATGAATAAATATTTCGTTAAAATTCAATACTATTTCAAGGTTCACAACATATACTAAATTATATCCATGATACACTTAAGAGTAAAAATGGAGGTTGTTATTTTTGAATAGTAAAATGAAAAAAACATTTATTATTTTCATGTCACTTGTTATTGTGTTGTCATCATTAAATATACAAGCAAATGCGTTAGAAAACTCCGACTTCGGAACATCTGTTGTAAAATACTTCTCAAACGGGTTTGGCGGGTTTGCCGATATTTTGGTACGCTCCATCGCAGGTTTTTTACCGTCGCGTGACTGGCCGGGTAAGGAAGGTTATATTTCCAATAATTTTTATTCCGGAACCAGTGGCACAGTTGAATCACATGAATGGCTGTGCGGATTCGCAAGCGAGAGTATTATCCCGGATGATATCAACAGCGGAAAATATAACTCGGCCGGCTATTTTGGCAATCTGCCGACTAATTATTTGACGGGTGTTTTGGATGACCAACGCATATCCGCAGTGAGTTTAAGCACAGGCGGTAAAACAGCAGTTTTCATTTCACTTGATGGATTTGGTATAACCGGCACCAATGTCAGAAAAATTCGTAAACGACTAAAAGAATTTGCCGAGAAAAAAGGGATAGTAAGCATCAATGTGACAGCCTCCCACTCTCATTACTGCATCGATACACTTGGTTTGGGAACGAATATGTATGATTTGCTGAAATTCAATTTAGTCAACATCATTACAATGCAATCACGTAATTACAAAAGTACAAACGAAAAATTCATGAACGGATTAATTGACAAAGCTGAAAAGGTTGTCAAAGATTCGGTCAATTCTTTGAGCCAAGGAACGCTCAGTTTCGGCAGCGCCGACATTTCTGATTTAATTAGCGACAGCAGAACGCCTGTTGAATTTGATGGGAACGTGAATCGGATACGATTTGTTCCGGTCGAAAAAAGAAAAGATGAGATATGGCTCGTGAACATGGGCGTCCATCCTACTTCACTTGAAATGGGTGAGAAGAATGTCAGCTCAGACTATCCGGGCGCCATTTTGCATTATGCAAAAGAACTTGCTGGTGCGGATGCAGCTTTTTATCAGGGAGCTCAATGCGGTATTTACTCGGATGTGTCAAGTCTTGGTATTCCCGACGACAAACTTGGCACGGGATATGAGGTCAACGCATATGGAAGGCAAATAGTGCAAAGACTTCAAAAAATCGATAATGAAACTGTGATAACCCCAAAACTCAACATACGGCACTGTGAACTGGTTATACCTATAGAAAATAGCTTTCTACAGTTAGCGTGCAAGTTGCAGATGATCAACAACTCGGTTTTGAATACGACCGGTAGACTAAAAGATATAGTTGGGCTGACAGAAATTGGTTATTGCGAACTTGGGGATAATTTATCAATCGCGCTGATTCCCGGTGAGTTGTCACCAGAATTAGCAATTGGAGGCACGTTGCCGGCTCAACAATCATGGAACGGAACAGACTGGGCGTATGAACCATTAACGAACATGACCGGCGGCCGAAAGCTGCTTTGTTTTGGTCTAACGAACGATCAGATAGGTTATATTGTTCCCGATAATGATTATGCAAATACTTATGCTCAAGTTTTTGCATCTGCTTATAAACCCGGTAATGACCACTACAACGAAATGATTTCATTGGGTAAGCATACAGCCTCAATCCTGGTTACTGAATTTTTTAAAATTATGGAATAACAAAGTTTGTCTTCAATGGTAAGGCAAAACGAACATAATAAAAGGGGTATTAACATGACTGACTTAACAACACAGGCAGCGGGCAAAAGAATAACAGCGATTGACGCATTTCGTGGTATCACCATGATTATGATGATTTTCGCCAATCATTCAGATGTGTATTTTTACCCATATTTCGCGCATGCCCGCACCATACCTGGCTACACAGTTGTTGATTTGATTGAACCGATGTTCTTTTTTGCGATAGCACTTTCCTTTATGCTGTCGTTTAAAAGTAAGGAATCAAAATTTGGGACTAAAGAAGCTATCTGGTCAACAATAAGCAGATATTTGGCATTAATCGGTCTCGGCTTTTTAATCAGTTGGAATGTTGACGGCGATGTGCAGTTCGGCACAGCACTTGCGTGGGGAACTTTGCAGGGTATAGGTCTTGCCGGCTTGATTTCGCTGCCTTTCGTTAAGGCAAACCGTTTTATAAAAATCGGCGGCGGACTAGCAATAGTCGCGATTTTTTACATTATATTTTGGCGCGGCAAATTAACCGCGGTAGATTATTGGGGAGAAAAGTTTGTACCGCAAGCGTTAACACACATTTTTCCGGCGGACGATAATATGATTGGTGCAATTGCCAAGGGCGGCTATCTTATTATGGCGATAGGTGTAATTGAATGCATGCGCAAAAGTAAAAAGGAGTTTTATATTGTTGCGGCAGGTATTACGGTTCTGGCAGCTTTGACGCTTTTCTTTCCGAAATATATGCCAATCGGACCTTCCACGATGACACCGAGCTACGCACTGGTTTCTTTGGCATTGTGCATTTGGCTCTATGTGATTGCCGAGTGGTTGTTCGATGTTAAAAAATTGCCCTGCAAGCCGTTTCTCTGGTGGGGCAGAAATTCCATGCTGATGTATGTGCTTAGCGCGGCCGGAGGAATGGGTCTCGCTTTCGGAGAAAATGTGTTCATCAGGTTTCTATCAATCGCGCTTTATGTACTGGTGATGACAGTTATACTCTATTTCTTCGACAAGAAAAAATGGTATCTTAAACTATGATTTAATTCTGCATGTTTTTTATAATATCAAGGGGGGAAATAAAAATTAAACCGTTTTTCAAGAAAAAGGAGAAAGAAGAAACGTTGCTGACCCGCAGCGATATGCGATTTTATATCGGAGCCAGTTCAGCCGGAACAATTGCAGCCGGATTTTACGGCAAATTTATGACCCTATACCGCTACCGTATCGGAATAACACCCTGGAAGTTGGGCGTAGTGGGGACAATCAGCAACATATGGGATGCTGCAAATGACCCGATTATCGGTGCCTGGCTGGATCATCGCAAGCCGAGTAAAGGCGGGAAGTATACACCGATGGTGCGCTACATGGCAATTCCCGTTGCAGTAATGTCTTTAGTATCCATGCTAATCCCGTTAGGGTTCAGTGAGTTCTCGAAACTGGCCTATATTTTAGTTCTGGCCATTATCGGCGATATCTTCGGAACACTTTTCGGCGCTAGCAACAATGCCATTCTAGCGCGCGTTTCACCGCTGTCAAGTGACCGCTCAAAAATAGTATTTTGGAACCAGATATTTACCGAGATAGCCGGACTGATCCCGCAGGGTATTTTTTTGCTTGCGGACGAGAAAAACATGGTAAGAATAAAAAACAAGACAGGCATCAATTATACTTTTGAAAGCCTTGTTAAAACACTTACGGTTTGTATCGGTATTTTCATCCATCCTTTTATCGGCCTTGGTGGATTCGTGAAAGAAAAGGTTGTTAGTGACGAACCGCAAATATCATTCATTAGAGAATTAACGCTTGTTTTGCAAAACCGGACATTGATGCTTTCTGTCGTCGGTTCGCTTGTTGCCAACTTGTCGGTTAAGATGAACGAATACTATTTTTTCCAGTATATGGATGTCGGTTTTCATTGGTTCGGTAAAAGCATTGACGGATTGAACGCGTTGGCGATATTTGGTATCCTAACCAGCATTCCGGCGGCTATCGGACTGCCCTTTACCAACAAGGTTATTAAAAGATTCGGGCAAAAGACAACGATACAAATATTGCAGATTTCCACAATTGTCTCGAATACGCTGGCATATTTTATTGGTTACAAAGGTCAAAGGTTCTTTTTCTCAATGATTGTCCTCGCCTTGTCAACCTTCTGCAGATCCTGGCACGGTCCTGCATTTACAACAATAATCCTTGATTCAATTGATGAGATTGAATACAAAACCGGCAGCAGAAACGAGGCGTCAACCTTCGCCGTCAGAGGTGTTTTGCTCAAACTGGTCGGCGGACTGGGCGCGCTATCGGACGGTGTTTCCCT
>CAYNMU010000031.1:0-23760 GCA_964398395.1 uncultured Eubacteriales bacterium | reverse complement strand
GAGGGCGAGTGATGAAAAAGAAAAAGAGGTCATCCATTGGCAACAAAGCGGTGGATTCTCCTTACCTGCTGTGGTCGGTTCTGTTTATTATTGCCCCGATGTTTTTTGTTGTTTATTATTCATTCACAACAAGCAGTGGTACTTTTACCTGGGATAATATTGCGGAGCTTGGCAAATATACGGATACTTTTTTGCGCTCAATATGGTTTGGTGTTCTTGCCACAATAATCTGTCTTGTAATGGCATACCCGATTGCTTATATTATTTCAAAAACCTCGTCCAACGCCCAGCGCACCATGGTTGCGCTTGTCATGCTGCCGATGTGGATGAACTTTCTTATTCGAACCTATTCTTGGATGGCAATATTGCAGGATACAGGTATAATAAACACACTTCTCGGCAAAATCGGCATTGGACCGCTTCATATGATAAACACACCGGGTGCGGTTATACTCGGTATGGTCTACAACTTTTTGCCATTCATGATTTTACCGCTTTATTCGGTCATGTCGAAGCTCGACAAAAGTGTTATTGAGGCAGCACAGGATTTAGGCGGCAACCGCCTGACGGTTATGCAAAAGGTTATTGTTCCGCTTAGTATGCCCGGTATTGCATCGGGGCTTACGATGGTGTTTGTGCCGTCAGTCAGCACCTTCTACATCTCTCAAAAATTGGGCGGCGGTTCATTTGACCTGATAGGTGATGTTATTGAGCGGCAGTTTCAGCAGTCATACAATTACAATTTAGGCGCTGCAATATCTTTGGTTCTCATGATTCTGATTTTGCTTTGTATGGCATTCCTTAATAAGTTTACAAGTGACGAGGAGGGGATGGTTATATGAAAATTCCCTCAAAAATCTATACTTTCCTCATCTTTCTTTTCCTCTATGCACCGATTATTGTTATGATTGTTTTTTCTTTCAACAGTTCGAACAGTACAGGTCTTCTTGCAGGGTTTTCTTTTAAATGGTACTCCGTGCTTATCGGCGAGAAAAACATTATTCAAGCGCTTTATAACACGATTATCCTGGCGATTTCCTCAGCGCTTATTTCAACAGTTATCGGCACTGCGGCAGCAGTTGGCATTGACAAGTGGAAGAAAAATTTGCTGCGGTCAAGTGTAATGGGCGTTACAAATATTCCGATGATGAATCCTGAAATCGTAACCGGCGTTTCTATGATGCTTTTGTTTGTTTTTATGGGTAGAATAATCGGCAAGCAGGGGATTCTTGGATTTGAAACAATCCTTATCGCCCACGTAACATTCAATTTACCTTATATTATTCTTTCGGTTCTTCCTAAGCTCCGGCAAACCGATTCGTTTCTTGCTGAAGCGGCTCAGGACCTTGGCTGTACGCCCATAAAGGCTTTTTTTAAGGCCGTTCTGCCGTCAATCTCATCCGGTATTATAACCGGTATGATAATGGCTTTTACGCTGTCTCTTGATGATTTTATAATTAGTTACTTTACCACCGGTCCCGGTTTTCAAACCTTGCCGATTGCAATTTTCTCAATGACAAAAAAACGGGTAAAACCCGATATGTATGCTTTGTCAACCTTAATTTTTGTCAGCATACTGATTCTTCTCATTCTAACTAATGTTGCCCAGGCCAGAGGGGAAATCAAGAAAAATAAATCCATTAAAGGAGATGTATGATTTGAAAAAGTTCTTTTCTTTATTATTAGCGTTGCTGATGATAACCGCGCTTGCTGTTTCGGTATCCGCCAAAACGGATTTATCCGCTTTAAAAGGTACAACACTTTATGTTTACAACTGGGGAGAGTATATTTCGGACGGTTCCGATGGCTCGTTGGATGTTAACAAGCAATTTACATCGCGTTACGGTATCAAGGTTGTTTACGATACTTTTGAGAACAATGAAGTAATGTATTCAAAAATCAAGGGTGGCGGCGTCAACTATGATGTTCTTTTTCCTTCGGATTATATGATTGGACGTATGATTTCCGAGAATATGCTCCGAAAATTGGACTTTTCAAACATTCCGAACTATAAATACACCGATAAGAAATATTTGGGGTTATCGTATGATCCGAAAAATGAGTATTCTATTCCATACAGTGTCGGAATGATTGGCTTGATTTACAATACAAAAATGGTTACCAAGGCGCCGACAAGCTGGACTGCATTATGGGATGCCCAATACAGCAAAAAAATATTGATGATTAATAACCCGCGCGATGCTTTTGCGATTGCGCACAGCATCCTCGGCATTGACTATAACACAACAAAAGAAGCGGATTGGAAGGCAGGCGCAGAAAAACTCAAGCAGCAAAAAGCGGTTGTTCAGGCATACGTTAATGACGAAGTTTTCAACAAGATGGAATCCGGCGAAGCAGCGCTTGCCCCTTATTATGCCGGCGACTTTTTAACAATGCAGGGGAACAACCCCGATTTAGCATTTGTTTACCCGAGTGAAGGCGTCAACTCATTTGTGGATACAATGTGCATACCCAAGAACGCACTCAACAAGGCGGCAGCTGAACTTTATATAAACTTTATGCTGGAACCAAAAATCGCGCTTGCCAACGCAGAATATATCTGTTATGCCAGCCCGAATACAGCCGTTGTAAACAACAAAGATTACTCCCTCGCCGGGAATGAATATCTTTATCCAGATGAATCCGCAATGCCAAAAACCGAAATTTTCAAAAACCTTCCGCAAACTACTCTTAATCTTATGAGCAGTCTTTGGGATGATGTAAAAACCTTTGACGGCGGTACTGCCGATAAAAGTTCTGACACGACAACCCTTAGCAGCAATACAAAAACTATTATTGCGCTTGGTACGGTTTTAGGAATTGCGGTTGTTTATCTTGTATTCCGTGCAGTACAAAAGAAAAAGAGAGAAAACGCTTAATGTTGGCAATTTGGAACATTTGGGTGTCGAGTAAAAAAGCTGATTTATTCAAATATATTTGTAAAAGCACTTGACACAAATATTGCCTTTTGTTATAATAATGACCGTTGCCGCGCGAGAGTGGCGGAATCGGCAGACGCGCACGTTTGAGGGGCGTGTGGTAATCCCGTACGGGTTCAAGTCCCGTCTCTCGCACCAACTTGGCGGGTTCCCCCCTCGGGAGCCCGCCACACAACTAAATGAGCGGGTATGGCGGAATTGGCAGACGCGTTAGATTCAGGTTCTAATGTTCGCAAGGATGTGCAGGTTCAAGTCCTGTTACCCGCACCAAAAATCAGAGCGCAATCACTACTGTGGTTGCGCTCTGATTTTTACAGTGCGTGTTAAGGACTTGAACCTTTCAAGATACTGTTACCCGCACAGCCACTACTGTGGTTGCACTCTGATTTTTGCTATGCGTGTTAAGGACTTGAACCCGGAACTTTAGTTCCGTTTCGAGCATACTGTTACCCGCACAGCCACAAATGTGGCTGCGTTCCGGTTTTTGTTATGCGCGTTAAGGACTTGAACCTTTCAAGTTCCTGTTACCCGCACAGCCACAAATGTGGCTGCGTTCCGGTTTTTGTTATGCGTGTTAAGGACTTGAACCTTTTCAAGCTCCTGTTACCCGCACCAAAAGTGCCCTGACGGGCGATGAATAATGAATGATGAATATTGAATAATGAATAATGCAGTTGGAACGCCAAGGTTAATGTGCACTTTTGTATTATTAATTATTCATCAGCCACGCGGCTTCATCATTCATTATTATTTTTATTACACCCTGTTAAATTTACTTATTCAACTGACAATATTCTGTTCACGTCAAAGGGATAGACTTGAACCGTGGTACTTCAACTCATATTAATCAGCAAAAACATGGTAGTCTGAAAGAAGTTTAATTTGTTTCGGTTGTCTTTATTTGATTTATATGGTAAAATAACATAATTAAATGGATTGTTTAGCATAATAGGTGATTGATGATATATAGTTATTGTAAATATAAAGCTCAGAAGGGATGGAATAAAATGGAAACTTTAAGAAAAAGAAATCGACATTTTATTAATGCAATTGCCCTAATATTAGTGGCGACGATGGCAATTAACATGACAGCCTGCACCTCTTTTACGATGAGGGTTCAGGCGGAAGACTTAATGGATGGCGTAGCCTCAAAAACTGTTCAAGGTAAAACTGTGGATGAGAAGTTCATTAGTAACACAGCAGACTTTTCGATTGAGCTTTTTAAAAAATCAATTACAAACAGTAAAAACTCTCTTGTTTCACCCCTTTCCGTAATGTTGGCACTAGCAATGACAGCAAACGGAGCAGGCAAAGAGACGCTTTTACAGATGCAAAAAGTGTTAGGCAAGGATATACCGCTTGATGTGCTTAACGAATACCTGTTTACCTATGTGAAAGACTTACCAAATGAAAATAAGTCAAAGCTGACTATCGCTAATTCCATATGGTTCCGTGATGAAGAAAACCGCCTGACGGTTGAAAAAGACTTTTTGCAAAAGAATGCGGATTATTATAAAGCCGCTGCATATAAGTCAGCCTTTGACGACCAAACCTTAAAGGATATCAATAATTGGGTAAAATCGAATACCGATGGTATGATTGACAAAATACTCGACCAAATTAGCGGAGATGCCGTCATGTATCTTATCAATGCCATCGTTTTCGACGCAAGGTGGGAAACGGTATATAAAAAGAACGATATATACGACGGCGATTTTACTTCAATTGACGGTAACAAGCAGAATGTGGATTTCATGAGCTCGGAAGAAAGTATCTACCTTGACGACGGCAAGGCAACCGGATTTATCAAGCCGTATGCAAATGATAAATACAGTTTTGTTGCTTTACTGCCTAATATTGATATACCAATTGCTGACTATATTGCGTCACTTACAGGTGAAAACTTTTTGAACTTAATTAATGATTCGGATAATACGCCGATTGGAGCTACTTTGCCAAAATTCAGTTATGAGTATTCCATTCATATGAATGATGCCTTGAAAGAATTAGGCATGCCCGACGCATTTTCGGGATCCGCTGACTTTAACAAGCTCGGCAAATCGACAAGAGGCAATATTTTTATCGGCGATGTGCTTCATAAAACATTTATTGCTGTTGATGAGCTTGGTACAAAAGCGGGTGCAGTAACAAAGGTTGAGATGCAGGATAAATCAGCGATGGAATCAAAATCAGTTAGACTTGACAGACCGTTCGTTTATGCTATTATTGATAACGCTACTGATTTACCTGTTTTTATCGGTACGGTTATGAGTGTTAAAGGATAACCTGATATCAAGTAAAATGAGTAGCGGCATAAATTGTATTTTTACAATCTATGCCGTCAACTGCTTTTTAGCCTGAAGTCGAATTCAGTAAATGCCCTAAAAAACTAAGATCCACATTTTTCTTTGCTTAAATCAAATTTTGCTAATCGGTTTTCCTTGTCACATTTTATGCTGCATGTGCCTTTCATGTCATACGGACTGCCATGAAAATCAAATAAAAAAACATCTTTGCCTTCTTTGCATTCGTAAATTTTATGGTTAACTATTTTTTTGCCGTTAAACAGCACAACTCGCAATTTTTCATCATCTTGCCATGGCAGGTCAGGATTATAATTATATATGACTTCCTTTTCAACAGTTTTTTCGAACAACTCGTCTATGCTGATGTTAAAAATGTCAGCAATTTTGGGCAGCAGCAAAATGTCAGGGCAAGACAAATGCTGTTCCCATTTAGATATAGCTTGTGTTGATAACCCCAAAACATCTGCTAACGAGTCTTGCGTCATGCTGTATAATTTGCGATAAAAAGAAATTTTGCTTCCAATACTATAAATTTCATTATTCATTACGTCAACCTCCTATTTTTGTAATGCAATTATAACAGTTCATGCAGTCTAGTTACAGATACTATTGGTTTATGAACTGTTACTGTTAGTTGATATGATTACAAAATCTCTAGCGATTCAAAAACAATATAGAAATCTGAGTCTTTAAATAAAAAATATATTATGATACAATAGGTAAGATTAAATATTCATAATGTGTTTACAGGATACAATTATTTGTATTTAATTAAATAAATTTGGGAGAGTAACATGGAATCATTTAGCTTAAAAGGCAGGTTATTCCTTAAAAACGAAACAGGTCTACTAGCTTATAACATCGTCGATAATTGGCTTGTCGGATTGCGTGAAACCAACCCGGCCATTTTGGATATGTTTTGTGACAGAGACAAGAAGCCGTACAGGGATTTGCTGCCCTGGTCCGGAGAATTTGCGGGCAAATATATTACCGGAGCATATTATATTTACCGAGTTACAAACAGTGAAAAGCTGTATAATTACATAACCAAGTTCATTGATGAGCTTATCGGCTGTGTTGATACAGACGGATATATCGGTTGCTATCAAAAAGAATGCCGCCTCACGGGTGCATATTCAAAGAATCCCAAAAAGACGGGCGAAACTTGGGATACTTGGTCACATTATCACATCATGGTTGGATTGATGCTGTGGTATGAATTAACAGGGGACGAGCGTCTGTTTGATACAGTCAAGAAAATCGCCGGTCTGTTTTTAAACACATTTTATAACGGCAAAAAGCGTCTTGTTGATATAGGTTGGTCGGAAATGAATCTTGCACCGCTTCACATTTTCGCGCTGCTGTACCAAAAAACGAAGGATGAGCGATACCTGCGGTTTGCACTTGAAATCGAAAAAGACCTTGAATCACCCGAAGCCGGCAATTATATAAATCATTCACTTAACGGTCTGGAATATTTTGAATGCCCTAAACCAAGGTGGGAAAGCCTGCATGTTATTATGGGCATTGCAGAGATGTACAGATGCACCGGCGATGAAAAATATTTGAATGTTGCAAAGCAGATATTTTACAGCATTCTTAAAACTGATGTGCATAACACCGGAGGTTTTTCAACGGATGAGCAGGCAATCGGCAACCCATTTAAAAACGGCAATATTGAGCTTTGCTGTGTTGTGGCATACAATGCATTGGCCTGTGAAATATTCAAGCTGACCGGTGACCTTAAAATTGCTGATTTTCTTGAACTTTCGCTGTACAACGCTGTAATAGGCTCCTATTCGCCAACCGGCCGTTGGTCCACCTACAACACACCGATGGAAGGCATAAAATACGCGAATTTTCACTCAATCGGTTTTCAATGCAGACCGGGTTCACCCGAGCTGAATTGCTGCTCCGTTAATGCCCCGAGAGGAGTTGGCATGCTCAGCGAATGGGCATTTATGCAGGATGGCGATACGGTTTATATCAACTACCTTGAACGCTGTTCTTTTGAAACGCAAGATGGCTTAAAAATTGAAATCGATGGCAAATATCCCGCAAACGGGTTGGTTCAAATCCGTCTTGAATCAAAAAACAAACAAAAAATTGCAATTAGAATTCCGGAATGGTCAAAAAAGACCGAGGTAAAATATGGAAATAAAAGCATTCCTGCGGAGGCGGGGCAGTATATATATTTGGAAAAGCAATGGCATAACGAATTGCTGACTATCAAGCTTGATTTTACGCCGCGTCTTGTTGAGGGCGGCGGAGAACTGCAAGGCAAGAAATGTATTTATATCGGACCGATTTTATATGGTTTTGATTTAGGGCTTAACAACTTTGACGATATAGAAAATTCGCCATCGATTTCTGTGGATGAGATATTGACTGCAATACCCGAAAAGCAAAAAAACGGGCGAATAACGCTGACACTAAAATCAGGTATTATTTTGAGTGACTTTTATCGTTTGGGCAACGGTGGAGCAGTTTATAAAACTTGGTTTGAAATAATTTAAAAATAATTATTGGAAAAACTCCTTCGTGGTTTATCATTTGTATTACATTGTTAACACATTGACACTCAACAATGAAAATGATAAACTCCTAACTGAAAGGTGGTAATCAACATGGATTTTTTTGAAAGTTTAACTAGCGGATTTAACAAAATATTATCCTCGATTTTATCTGCATTTTTTTTCGTATCTTCATTGTTTAATATTGGAGGGCATACTTTGCCAGAAATTAAATTACCGCCCGAACATCCAATCAATGCGAATGACGCCATGCCGGACACCTATGTTGCTACCGATGCATTGGGCAGAACATTGTCTACTAACGCTGAAACCGGTGATATAAGAAAAGATAAATTTGTCGGCGTGTTTTATTGGACTTGGCATGTTTCACAGGCAAAAGGCGTTGCAACACCGAAAAATGTTAATCAGATTGTAACAGCCCATCCCGAAGCCGAGCACGACCTTAATTTTGCCGATTGGGGCCCGATATATTCTCCACACCATTGGAACGAGCCACTTTTTGGGTTTTATGATACGGATGACAAATGGGTGCTTCGCAAACATGCTGAAATGCTGGCAAACGCCGGCGTTGATGTTGTTATCTTTGACAACACAAACGGCACGGCAACGTGGAAAGACTCTTATGAAGTTTTATTTGAAGTCTTCGCAAAAGCCAGAGCGGACGGCGTCAAAACGCCGAAGATTTCATTCATTCTCCCGTTTTGGGCGGAGGAAAGTACAAACATTCAGCTGCGTGAGTTGTATAACGATATTTATAAGAACGGCAGATATCAGGACCTTTGGTTTTACTGGAAGGGCAAGCCTTTGCTGATGGCCCATCCGGAAAAGCTGAATTTGAATGACAAAACCGACAGAACAATCAGAGAATTCTTCACCTTCCGCCCCGGCAATCCGGATTACAAAGCAAAAGGAACACTGGGCGAATGGGGATGGCTTTCCGTTTATCCGCAGGTGGTGTATAAAAACATATTCGGCAAATCGGAACAAACAACTGTCAGTGTCGCTCAAAACTGGTCGGCCGCGCGAGGCTTAACGGCAATGAACGATGATAATGTTTTTGGCAGAACCTATACATCGAAAGGTATTGATACAAGAGTAAATGCCAAGCTGTACGGCGCGAATTTTGCCGAGCAGTTTGACTATGCGCTAAAAGTTGACCCGGAGTTTATATTTATTACCGGTTTTAATGAGTGGGTAGCGGGGCGCTTTGATACCTGGCAGGGCGTAACAAATGCTTTCCCCGATGAATTTAACGATACTTACAGCCGTGACATTGAACCGTCGAAAGGTGATTTAGGGGACAATTATTACTATCAGCTCGTCGATTATATCAGAAAGTTCAAAGGCACAAGAAAAGTTACACCGGATACAAAATTAACAGCAATTGATATTCATTCTGCTGCCGATGTATGGCAAACGGTAGATAAGACCTATTATGCTTATAAGGGCAATACCTTTGACCGTGACGATATCGGTTACGGAAAGATTCATTACACCGACACCAGCGGGAGAAACGACATTGTGTTTTCGAAAGTGACGAGCGATGCCGACAATATTTACTTTATGGTAAAGTGCGCCGATAATATCACGCCAATCATCGGTGAAAAATGGATGAGACTGTTGCTGGACATCGGCAACTGCAAAAGCAACTGGAACGGATATGAGTTTATTGTCAATCGTCTGTCGCCAACAGCTAAAACCGCTTATTTGGAAAGGTCAAAAGGCGGCTGGGATTGGGAAAAGGTTGCAGAAATTGATTATAATCTGCAAGGCAATACGTTACAGCTGAAGATTCCAAAAGCGGCGCTTGGCATATCCGGGAATGTTTTCAACATAAACTTTAAGTGGACCGACAATACATTGGCAACTGGGGACATCATGGACTTCTACCTTTATGGCGACACTGCTCCGCTTGGGAGATTCATGTATCAATATAAAAGTGAAAAATAAAAAAGCAGAGGCATCACCGTTTGGGTGGTGTCTCTGCTTTTTTAAGCGCTATTTATCGGCTTAATAAAACTATAATTACAATCACAGCGGCTAAAGCAAAACCGATAATGCTTGCAATTCTTTTAATCCGCTTTTTTGTTTCTTCATCCATTGGTTTGTAGCCTGCAGGCGTCAGTTTACCATCGCAAAAAGGGCATTTCGTCATGTGGTCCAATACATTCTTTTTGCAATGGGGACATTGAACTGTGTGCTTCTGTGTGTTTGTGATTTTCTGCGCTATACTCATTTCAAATCTCCATATCTATCTTATCTGAGCCAAACAAACTGGCAAAAAACAATAAATAAAAACCCGGCAAGGCCAAAAGCGCCACCTATCAAAAGTGCCGCGCCAAGCGCTCCGAAAATCAAATGAATTGTTTCCTTTATTGATAACGGTTCTTGATATGCAGCCGAATTCTGCATATCTGGTGTTTTTTTATTTATATACCAAGGCATACCATCAACATTCATGCCGGCAATAACTCTTCCGTCATCATCGGGGAATTTTTGTTTTTTTAGCTTCTTCACTCTTTTTGCCTCTCTGTTTTGTTAGAATAAATGGCAAACTACCATATGCCCGTTGCCCATATCTTTTACTTCCGGTACATCGATCTTGCACTTCTCCATGCAATAAACACAGCGGGTGTTAAATTTGCATCCGCTTGGCGGATTTGCGGGTGATGGAATACTTCCCTCCAATACAATACGATTCATTTTGTATGTGGGGTCGGGCACGGGAATAGCACTGAAAAGAGCCTTTGTGTAAGGATGTAGGGGATTCGCGAATATATCTTCTTTTCTCCCGTATTCAACAAGGTTACCCAAATACATTACGCCAATGGTATCCGAAATGTGCTCAACCACGGATAAATCGTGTGAAATAAACAGATAGGTAAGGTTATACTCCTTTTGCAAATCCTTCAGCAAGTTGATAATTTGAGCTTGTATTGAAACATCCAACGCGGAAACGGGCTCGTCACAAACTATGAAGTCGGGATTTAGCGCAAGGGCTCTCGCAATGCAAATTCTTTGCCGTTGACCGCCGGAAAACTCATGGGGGTATCTGTCCCTGTGATATGGCTGTAAACCGCAGGAAGCCATGATTTTATCAATATACGCGTCATATTCTTCTTTAGGTACAATTTTGTGCTGCCGAACGGCTTCGCCTATAATTTCGCCTATTGGCAAACGGGGAGAAAGGCTGGAGTAAGGGTCTTGAAAGATGATCTGTATCTTTGGGCGTAAAGTGCGCAAGGCTTTTTTATCCATTGCGTAGATATCAATTCCGTTGTATAACACTTCTCCGCCTGATTTTGGCGTCAAACGCAAAAGTGCTCTGCCGACTGTCGTTTTGCCGCAGCCCGATTCGCCCACAAGCCCCATCGTTGTGCCGCGCTCAATTTTGAAACTAATGCCGTCAACAGCTTTTACATAACCAGTGATATTCTGAAGCAGACCGCTTTTAATCTGAAAGTATTTTTTCAGCGAATTAACTTCCAAAACATACTTGTCATCGTGAACAAGCGGAACAAAGTTATTCTCTATAGCTAAATTCTTCGCCATTTATTGTTCCTCCTTCGCGCCGATGTCACAGTAGCGATAGCAAGAAACAAGATGAGTTTTGGATAAATGTGTTTCAGGCGGATATACACCTTCACAAACCTTCATGCTCATTTGACAGCGGTCTTTGAAATAACAATAATTTGGCATTTCTATCGGATTTGGCACCTTGCCGGGTATACTGTAAAGCCGTTCAACCTGTTTGTTCATAACAGGCTTGCTTGCGAGAAGACCTATTGTATAGGGGTGGCTCGGTTTTGCAAACACTTCCAAGGCGGTACCTTTTTCCACAATCCTACCGGCATACATAACCACAACAAAGTCAGCCATTTCGGCAATAACGCCCAAGTCGTGTGTAATCAACATTATGCTGCTGTTTATTTTATCTTTTAAACCTCTGAGCAAATCAAGGATTTGAGCTTGAATTGTAACATCCAAAGCCGTGGTAGGTTCATCGGCAATAATTAAGTTCGGGCTGCAGGAAAGTGCCATGGCTATCATAACCCTTTGACTCATGCCGCCGGATAACTCATGCGGATACATGTTGTAAACGCCCTCACTGTTAGCTATACCAACGAGATTCAGCATTTCTATGGTGTGTGCCTTTACCTCGCTTTTTGACATCTCTTGGTTGTGCAGTTCGATCACTTCATCAACCTGCATACCTATTCTGAATACGGGGTTCAAACTCGTTAAAGGCTCTTGAAAAATCATTGCCATTTTATTGCCACGGAGATGCTGCATCTCGGAGGTTGGTGTTTTTGCAATATCATAAACACCATCGCCGCTGTTAAATCGAATAGCACCGCTTACGATTTGACCTTGAGGTCTTTGCACAAGTTGCATGAGCGAAAGGCTTGTAACAGATTTGCCGCAGCCGGATTCACCTACAACACCAACTGTTTTACCCATCGGCACATCAAAGGTAACCCCGTCAACGGCCTTTACTGTTCCGATATCAGTGAAAAAGAAAGTATGAAGGTCATCAAATTCAACAACGTTTTCGGGGTTTTTCATTTGAGAGAGATATTCGGATTTATTAACGTGTTTTCTCTTTTTCTGTTTTTCAAAATCATTGGTAATCCGCCGGTTTTCTTTTGAGATTTTTCTGGAGTCATTGGCGGAAATATAGTTCGAGCTTTTTACAGATGCCTTTTTCTTTAAAAGGCTTTCGCGTCTTTTCTTTTCCATATTTACCACCTACCTCTTCATCTTTGGGTCAAAGGCATCACGCATGCCGTCTCCGATAAAGTTGAATCCCAAAACCGTCATTAAAATCAAGAAACCTGCCGGTATCCAAACAAACCAATAGTTTGTCATAACATAAACATTGCTGACGGCGCTGATAATGTTGCCCCACGAAGCAAATGGAAATTTCACGCCCAACCCTAAGAAACTCAAAGTCGATTCCATTAAAATGATGTCGCCCAACCCCATAGTTGCCAAAACAATCAGCTGTGGTATAACATTCGGTACCAAATGTTTAAAAATACGCCTTGAAATGGTTAAGCCGGTTGCTTCCGTTGCGGTCATAAACTCCTGCTCACGCAGGGAAAGTATTTGACCGCGTACCATTCTTGCTGTTCCCGGCCAATAAAGCAAACCAAGTATCAGCATCAAATAATATATACGCCTTTGCGGATTGATTCCTGTTGAATCCATAATTGCGCCCAAAATAATCAAGAGTGGAATTTGCGGTATGCAATTGAAGATGTCCACAAGACGCATAATCAAGTTATCAATCCATTTGCCGAAATACCCGGAAATACCGCCCAAAACAACACCAATGGAATTTTCAAGCAATATGACAATGAAGCCGATAATCAGTGAAATTCTGCCGCCGTACATCAGACGTGTCATAATGTCCATTCCATTAGCGTCTGTGCCAAGCAGATGTGATTTAGTCGGACTTTCATATATTTTTATGAGGTAAGTGGAGGTTATTCGTTTAACAAAAAACTGATTGTCTTTTCTGACAATCGTATATTGCTCCTTTTTCCCGTTTTCGGGTGTATATGTAAAAGAGCCTGCATCCTGTTCAACGGCCTTTTGAATAGCGGCTTTAAAATCAATACTTAAAAAAACATCTTCCGTAACCGGCTGCACAACAAAATCGGAAATGTTTGCGTAAAGAGTTCTAAGTTTGCCGTTTAGCTGAAAGATGCTTGCAGCACCATTAGCAGTTTCAACTGCGTAAGACTTTCCGCCAAGGGCAAAGGTTGCAGCGTTTCCGGGTTGCATTGCCTTTTCCGCCAGATACTTAAAACTGTAATTAAAAACAATATCTTTGCTTTTTGCATCAAAAATTTTCTTGGACGCGAGTGCAATATCCTCGTTTCCGCGTGTTATGCGGTAAAACTGCTTGCCCTCCTGTATAAGATTATAATTGATTCCGTTATAATCAAACCCAGTTTGACCGTTGTTTAAAGCAAGAATCAGCATTGCTCTTGCAAGAGCGGGCAGAGAACCCGGATTAGCCTCCGAATAACGGTATTCTGTGTTTACAGTTACAGCAGCGTAATCGTTTGACATGTTGTTATAACCTTGAAACACCTGGTCCTCCTGATAGGGCGAAAACCAGCCGCCAATAAAGGAAAACAAAAACATTGTCGAAATAATAACTAAACCGACTATTGCAAGCTTGTTCCTGAAAAAACGCTTGGCGACAAGAAGTGAAGGGGATAAAACCTTGACTCTTTGCTCGTCATCCAATGAAACAGATCTTATTATATGCTCATCCTCAAACGTTAAATCTTTCAAATTATCATCATCATCATTTATCATCATTATCGCCCCCTAACGGCTAACTCTGACGCGCGGATCAACCACAGCGTACAGGATATCCGCCATCAAAGTACCAATTAAAGTTAAAAATGCAACGAATACCATGAAAAACATAGAAAACGGAATGTCTCCGGCTACCATAGCCTGATAAGAAATGTAACCGATACCTTCAATTTGAAAAAGAGTTTCCGTTATCATTGCGCCGCCGAACAAACCGGGCAGCATTCCGCCTAAAATTGTAACAATAGGAATTAAAGTGTTCCGGAAAGCATGCTTATTGATAACTTTTCTTTCCGAAAGACCTTTTGCCCTCGCGGTTCTTATAAAATCGGAGTTTAAAACTTCGAGCATATTGGTGCGGGTATAACGCATTAAGCTGCCGACACTGACAATTGTCAATGTTATTACAGGCAAAATATAGTGTTTTGACATATCTAAAAACTGCCCCATCGGTGTAAGCTGGTCATAAAAACGCCCTACTGTGCCATACAAATCAAGCCAATGCAGTTTGATGGAAAACAGCAGTTTCAGCAGCGTTGCGATATAGAAGGTGGGCAGAGAAATTCCAATTAATGCGAAAACAGTAACAGCGTAATCGGTTCGGCTGTATTGCTTTCTTGCTGCGAGAATGCCCAGAGGGATGGCAATTATTATTTCCAAAATAAACGACACCAATGCCAGGAAGAATGATTTCCAAACAACAACTTTAAACTTCGCGACTACCGGGATATTATAACTCCATGAATCACCGAACTGGCCCCTAATTGCTGAGCCCAGCCATTTAAAAAAGCCCGCAAAAATTCCGCTGTTCATCCCATATATTACATTCAGTTGATCCAACCACTCTTTATAGGATTTTGAGCCGGGTTTTGTGGCCTTTTCTCTTGCAAGTGCCTCAATATATGAGGTTGGGATTAAACGCATAATTGAGTAGAGTAGAAGTGCTACAAAAAACAAGATGACTATATTCAGCAAAATCCTTTTTAAAATATATTTGCGCATAAAAATCCTTCTTTATCTTCAATTCACCATTTAAAACATGTTAACACCGGGAGAAATATTTTGCAATAAAAAGCGGTTTGACTAAAAATATCGAGCCCACCATGGAGCATGGCGGGCTCGACTTTAGCCAAAAATCACTTCATCTGCAATTTTTCAATATCATTCATCCAGCCCCAATATGTTGTTATATCAGGTGTAACTGTAGCCATGTTTACACGTAATGTACTGAACAAAATGCAGTTTTGTCGCTGATAAACAGGAACTTCAACGCCCCAATCCAAAATGATATCAAGGCAAGCTTTGTAAGTCGCTTTTCTGTATGCTTTGTCATCGCTTTCTCTTGCTGCCATGATGGACTTATCAAGCGTTGCGTCTTTGATATGATAGTAGTTGCTTCCGGTACCGTTCGGAGCGATATTTGAACTGTGGTAAATCTGGTACATATCGGGGTCAATTGTTGCTCCCCAGGCAGCTGTCCACATTTCCTGCGTACCCGCACTCAGTTTATCCCAAAGAATGTTTGAATCAGCAGGGTCGTTAATCTTTAATGTGATGCCTATTGACGCCAATGCTTTTTTGGCATTTGTAAGAATTGCAAAAGAAGGATGGTCGCCCTTGCCGTCCGCGGGGATAATAATTTCATAAGAAAGCTTTGCACCGGCAGGAGCCGCGGTAAATTTGCCTGTGGCGGCATCAAAAGTGTATCCGGCAGCTATAAAGAAACCTTTTGTTGCTTCCAAAGCAGCGGTTATCTTCAGCTGAGCTGTCAAGGCTGATATATAGATATCTTTGCCGTTCGCGGTTAACGAGTATGCTATACGATAACCTTCATCGGATTTTTGCGGCGCAGCCCAAGATGTGCTCGAAATCGGATAATTGATGATTGAAGCAGCTTCGCCGTAATAACTGCCAATAGCGGTTTCACGATACGCGCTGAATATTGTAGCAAAAGCTTTTCGTAAATCTTTGCTTGCTGTCGAAGCTGCATCACCTTTAACATTCATAGTGGCAGCGTTAATGCCGATATAACCGTAACCAAGATTGTCAACCAAACTTGTTGTCAATTTGTCGCCGGAAAGTTTTTTGTTTGAATTGTAATCGGCAATCTCTTTGAAAGCATCCTTGCTTCCGCTCGGGTCGGTAATGTCAATTGTGCCTGTGCCGACACCGGAAATCTTATCTGCTTCGGTAGTTTCTTTGAACTGAATATACTTTGTAGCAGGTGCGCCTTTGTAAAAATCATCATTGGCTTCAAAATATACAACTTTGTTTTCATATTTCACAAATTTGTATGCGCCAGCCCCGACAGGAGTCGTTGTCTTAGCTTCAATTTTTGACAAATCGCCTCTTGTAAACCCGAATTTGTTGTTATCATAGTCATATGTTGTCTTATCGCCGTAGTAGCTCAGCGGCGCAACTTGAATGCCGCAAATTGAGTAGACAGCCGATGCGTCAAAACCTTTTGTTGTAACTTCAACAACTGTTGGACTGATCTTTTTAATTCCGGCGATATTGGGAACTTTTGCACCTGTGCTCTTTGCAAGAACCTGCTTTAAAGCAATATCTCCTGCCTTGGTGTCAAAGTAAGCCGGATCGCCATAAGCTGTTGCCAGTTTTACATAATCGGAGCCGTACTCAGCAATTACATCTTTAAGAACAGCAGCATCAACTTTTTTACTTGTGTCATAACCTTTAGTTGTGCCATAGAACAAATAAAAGCCATCTTTTGGGGTAGGTGAATTTTTAAGATCGATGCCGTAATCACCTGTGGTTTTATCTGCGTAAATACTCTTGACCCATTCAAACTCGGAGGTTAAAAGTGGCGTAATAAGCTGTTTTACAAATTCGGCTTTTGTAGCCGCGGACGGGTTGGCCAGCTCAGTGTCGGCAGTAGTAACTTCCGCAAGTGAATTGTTATAGCGGTAGTTCTTCATTCCAATAATCGGAGATGAATAAACGGTTGAAGAGCCTGTGTATGTGGGATCGCAAAGAACATAATAGTTAAATATAATGTCGTCTGCTGTCATTTTTTCGCCATTGCTGAACTTAACATCGTCCCTGATTGTCATTGTGTATACGGTGGTATCAGCTTTGCCGGCAGCATCTTTATTAATTTTAACATCAATGTTGCATATGCCTTTGTAAATGTAGTCCGTGCCGTTGTATTTGACGGTTTCACCGTCAATTGCTTTGTAGATAATTCCGCCGACCCTGTCGGTTGTCATGAGGGAAAGCTGTGTCATGTTTGCAACATCCATGTCATATCCCGATTCTGCAAAAAACGGGCTGAACTTTTGAGAAAATGCCGAATAACCGACAACAAGGGGAGTTACCGTGTTCTGCTTCACTTTGCTGCAAGCAACAAATGAACTTAATGCGAGAACAAAAACAAGAATTACTGCGGTGATCTTTTTGATAAGTTTACCTTTCATAATCCTACCTCCATTTTTTATTTAAAAATATTATACGGGACAACTTCATTTTTATCACAATTCCGGAAAATTGTCAAGTTAACAATAATCAAAATTTTACTTTAGCACAATAAGTTAAGCACTCACTATTGTTAGTATTTTAACTGCCATTTACTTTCAAACATGCGGTTTTAGTGTGTAAGTGAAGTAGAATCAAGTTGAAGCAAACAACGGATAAACAGCACAACAAATATACGCTCTCTTTAAACATGGGAATGGAATGATAAGTGAAACATAGAAATAATAATTCGCCCAAAATACTGATACTCAGCAAGAAAATTGCAGCGATGCCGGTGAATTTTAAACGTACCCATATTCGCTCATATTCGAATATAGTAAAATCATCTTGTTTAAACCTAAACTGAACAGCGGCAATTAACATAAAAGCAATTGGTAAAAAAGCACATACAAAAGGTAAAAGAACATAAAATACCCTTGAACCGCCCGAGTCAATAAAACCGCTAAAAAAATAAATTATGAAAGAAAACAAAGCAATTGCCAAAATAATATTTTTGATACGAAGCATCTGTTTATCATCTTTGTCAAAGCAAAAGTAATCGCCAATGTAAACATACTGATCCCTTGCAACATTACCATTTTCGTCGAGCGTTGTTCTCTTTTCATAGCAGTCAGCGTATTTGCTTTTTTTCATAAAACTTAAGACTTCCAATCTAATAAATAGAAGATAGACTTTAAGTTAACATTATCATATATTTGTATTTATCGCAATGATATATTAGTTTCACTCGAAAACAAGCAAACCGTACTATACTCAAACGCTCAAATGTGATAATATACTGTTGACCCAAACATAGCGGAGGAAGTGAATAAGATAAAAGTACATCTTGTTTCAATCAACGCCAAAAATATTCATAAGACGTTGGCACCATGGTGTATTAAAGCTTATTGCGAAAAAAATACACACGGGTGCGAAATTGTAATACAAGAAAACAATATCAATGAGAATAGCAGCGAAATAATAAGCGGGATATACAAATGCTCGCCTGATTTGGTGGGCTTCTCTTGCTATATGTGGAACATTGAACTGATTTTAAAGATTGCAAAAACCATGAAAAAGCTTTTGCCGTCTTGTATCATTGTGTTAGGCGGGCCGGAAGTATCTTTTGAAAAGTCATTAGATGATTACCCTTGCACAGATTACATTATTCAAGGCGCGGGTGAAGATGCTTTTTGCGAACTGGTAAATTCTCTTGCTGCGGGCGAAAAACCAAAAGTCGGGATTATTTCAGGTTGCAACGATGATTTTTGCAATTTTCCTTCGCCTTACACCGATGAATATTTCGCATCATTTAGGAAAGACAAAATGTCATCAATCGAAAATCAACTGGTTTACGTTGAAAGCTCACGCGGTTGCCCATTCTCCTGCGCTTATTGCCTTTCGTCTACAACCATCGGGGTGCAATACCTTCCTGTGGAAACAGTGAAAGAAATTTTGAATTTATTTCTCTTACATGGTGCAAAATGTATAAAATTTGTAGACAGAACCTTCAATGCGGATAAAAAACGAGCTGCGGCAATTTTAGAATTCATATATTCTCTGGTAACCGACTGCACCTTTCATTTTGAAGCGGCGGCGAATCTTTTTGATGAACAGCTGCTTGTGATTATTTCAAAAATGCCTGTTAACCGTGTTCAATTTGAAATCGGTATACAATCAATTAATCCGCAAACCTTGTGCGAAGTCAGCAGGCAGACAGATGTCATAAAAGCATTGTCAAACATAAGCAGGCTTACAGCAATGAACAACTGTCATATCCATGTTGATTTAATTGCAGGGCTTCCGTTTGAAACTTTAGTCACCTTTGCAGGTGCAATTAATAGTTGCTTGGCAGTCAAGCCGCATATGCTTCAGATCGGTTTTCTAAAGATGTTAAAGGGTTCCGCAATCAGAGAACAAAGTGATAAGTTTGATTACATTTTTGGCGACTATGCGCCATATGAAGTATTTAAGAGTAATTGCATGAGTTATGATGATATAATTGCGCTTAAGGGGATTGAAAGAGTAATTGACAAGTTCTATAACAGCGGCATGTTTATTAATACATTAGAATATGCGGCTGCAAAGCTTTTTGAAAGTGAATATGAGCTTTTTTGCAGACTTAGCATTTATTGTGAAGATATTGGCAATATTAAAGTGTCTCTAAAAAACTCATACTCAATTCTCCTTGACTTTTTGTCGCCTTATGCAGTAAAAAGTGAGGTTGAACATTTCATTAAGCTTGACAGTTTAACCTTTGACGTTCAAGGAATGCTTCCGGAAAGTATTGCTCAATGCCGCGACAGAACGACGGAATATGAGCTAAAGAAAACCCCGGAATTTATGAATAAAAGCATAAGGGCAGAATTTTTTGAGTTTGATAACAAGAAGCGGTTGTTTGTTTATAACAATAAAAACCCGATAAGCAAAGCATATAAAATTGTTGAATTAGAATGAATAATAGCGTTATCTTTGGTCGGTCGGCTTGACAATTAACAGTAAAAATCGTATGATATGGTGTAAATATTAAGCTTGATATTAAGTCGGAAACACCGCGATTAAGCAGGGGAGAGTTCAAATGCAAGAATATCGCAGAGTGGTTGCAGAAATTGATATGGATGCAATCCTTCACAATTTTGATGATGTAAAAAAAAGATTGAATAAAGGCACAAAAATTTTGGCAGTGCTCAAAGCAGACGGGTACGGCCATGGTGCGGTACCTGTAGCAGATTTATTAAAAGATAAAATCGATTATTTTGGCGTGTCAATCATTGAAGAAGCAAAAGAATTAAGACAAAGCGGCATAAAGAATCCGATTTTAATTTTTGGTTACACTTCACCCGACCATTTTGATGAGCTTTTACGGAGTGATGTTGAACAAACAATATTCCAACTTGATGTCGCTCAAAAGCTTTCCTGTGCTGCCGTTGCAATGGGCAAAACCGCAAAAATTCACATTGAAGTTGATACAGGTATGACAAGGTTGGGGTTAAGCCCCGATGCAGAAAGCTTGGAAATTGTCAAACAAATAGCTACATTGCCAAACATCGAGATTAAAGGCATTTACACACACTTTGCGTGTGCTGATTTTACCGACAAAACATCCGAAAAAGAGCAAAGAAAGCTTTTTTTGGAATTTCTGCGCGGCGTGGAGGAAAGCGGGATATCAATCCCAATAAAGCATATTTGCAACAGCGCGGCAGTAGTGGACGATGATGACTATTTTGATATGGTTAGGGTAGGACTTTTATTATATGGCCTGTTCCCATCCGAAGAGTTGCACAAGGAAAGGTTAAATTTAATACCTGCAATGCAATTAAAAACTCATGTAATTTTTGTTAATACGGTCGAACCGGGCCGCGGTGTCAGCTATGGTCACACTTATGTGACAACCAAACAAACAAAAATAGCAACTTTACCGATAGGCTATGCGGATGGTTACCCCCGCGCTCTTTCTTCAAGGGGCCGTGTTTTGATTAATGGCAAGTTCGCTCCGATTATCGGACGAGTGTGCATGGATTTAATGATGGTTGATGTGACGGATATACCCGATGTTGAAGTTGAAAACGAGGTTACGCTTATTGGCACCGAGGGGGAAAACACCATTTCGGCGGAGGAAATCGGCGCGCTTTCCGAAAGCTTTAATTATGAAATTATTTGCGGTGTGAGTAAGCGCGTACCCAAAGTATTTTATAAAGACGGCAAGGAATTTCTCTTTCTTTCAAGCTTTGAGAATAATTGAATTTGATTGTAAAAATAAGGAGCTGAACTTTGAAGGTTCGGCTCCTTTTCTGTCTAAAATAATATTGAATAGTTTATTTACTGTTAATTATTTTGATAGTTTTCTCGACCAATTCCTGAATAGTCACCTCAGTGTATTCATTTATGCTTGTAGAAAGTTTCGAATTGTAAGGCTTTGTCCAACAATCGGGAATATTCTTAGCGCCAAGCATAATACCCATGATGGACCCCACTGTTGCCCCGTTGCAATCGGTGTCAAACGCTGCTTGCACAGCAAGGCAGATGGATTTGCCGAAATCCTTATTGCCGCATAGCATTGCTGCAATAACAATCATAGCGTTTGGGTTGGTATGGCACCAACCGTGTGATTGAGCTTCATCATAAAGAGTATGAATGTTATCCGTCATTTTTTCAAATGAAAGAGCGTTGTCGTACCATTCGAGTACAAGGTCAACATCTCTTCTCAGTCTCGAATTCTGCGGTATTTCGTCCAAACCGGCTTCTATAACCGTTAAAACATCATCGCAGACCGCAGCAGCGGCAATCATAGCGGCAACAAACATTTCACCGTAAATCCCGTTTTTAACATGGGAAACAGAAGCGTCCCGCCATGCCATGTTGGCTGATTTTTCCGTATCAGCAATATTTATATAACCAAAGAAATCTCCGCGTATTTGGGCTCCGATCCACTCCCGGTAAGGGTTCTTGTTTAATGCCGTTTGCGGGGCAAGCAAACCGGCCGCAGCGTTGCGGTAAGCGGCGCGCTCCGCTGTGCAGGTTGCAAGCATGGGAATCCAACCCAACCAAGCTTCAAGTATATCGTTAGGTCTGAAATCCTTACCGAATTTTTCAATTAACTTAAGGGTGAACACTGTGTAGTTTGTATCATCATCAACCGGCGCGATGCCATTTATGTTGTCAGCCCAGCAACTATCTTTTTTTATTGATAATTCTTCAACAAGTTCATCTGTAAACTTCTCTTTTAAAATATAATATACAAGAGGAAAATTGTCAGTGCCTTTAAGTAACTTAACCAGTCTTTCTCGGCGATAGCCTTCAATTGGCTTCCCGAGCAAACAACCGGAAATTCGCCCAATCCAAGCACCGGTTAATTTGTCAACAAGTTGTTCATCTGTAAGAGCGTTAACGAAAATATAGCTTTTAGAAGGCCTTTCATCTCTTATTCCCTCCAAATCTGAAGGCTCGGTATAAATAAAACCCTCATCTGCCGGAGACGCCTCTATCAATTTCCAAATATCTTCGGCTGCTTCAGTTTTCTCTTGTGATCTCGGCATTGCAGAAATCTTTATGCAAGCTTCTTCTAAATCGTCTATGAGCTTGCCTTCATCTTTTGATTGTTGCCATTCCACCAGAATATCGTCCTCAAAATGAATCCATTTCTGATTTTCTAACATATATCCGCCTCTTTCAAATTAATTGAACTTGATAAAACAATGATTATTAAGCAATTATATAGCATTTTTCAAAGAATTACAACTCAAATCAATGTTGCTTGCTGTCTTTATATTGCATTTATATAACCTACATGATATTATTAAAGCAATCCTAAAAGGTACCGAGAGGAGAAAACTTGATGAGTATCGGTGTTTCAACCTCGTGTTATTATCCGCTTGAAACAGAGCAGGCACTTTTAAAAATTGCTTCTCTTGGCGTAAAAACCTGTGAAATCTTTTTCAACTCCTTTTCCGAAATCAAAAGCGTTTTTTTAAAAGAGATCTGTCAAATTTGCGATGCAAACGGTATTCGCGTGCCATCGATACATCCGTTTTTTTCGTTTGGTGAACCTTATCTGTTGTTTAGCGAGTATGAACGCCGTTTTTATGACAGTTTGGAGTTTTATAAAAAATATTTTGAAGCGGCAAATATACTTAGCGCTAAAATCCTTGTTATGCATGGCGGAAAGTCTTCTAACTTGGTTTCGGATGAACTGTTTTTTGAAAGGTTTGCAATTCTTGCCGAAAAGGGAAGAGAACAGGGGATTGTCGTAGCGCAAGAAAATGTTTTAAACTTCCGCTCTCAATCGCCAAACCTTTTAACAAAGATGAAAGAATTTATAGGTAATGATTTTAAAATAGTGCTCGATTTAAAACAGGCTGCCAGAGCCGGCTACTCCGCTTTTGAATTTATTGAGAGCATGACTGTCAGCATCGCACATATACATATCAGCGACTTGAGTATTCAGCAGGACTGTATGCCTCCCGGAGAGGGTGATTTTGACTTTGTCCGTTTGCTTGCGGAAATGAAAGCGATAGGGTACACAGGGGATTATATCATAGAACTTTATCGCCACAATTTTAAGGATGAAAGCCAGATTGCCGATGCTATGCACTATATGGAGCATTTAGAGCGAATTTTATGATTTTGGTCAAAGGACAAAGTAAATGCAACCTTTGACAGAGTAAGATAGACAGCGAT
>CAYNMU010000030.1:0-24178 GCA_964398395.1 uncultured Eubacteriales bacterium | reverse complement strand
GCCGCGGAATATTTGCGGAACACACCCGGTACGACGCTGATTGTTGAACCGGGGACTTATGTTTTGCAGGATGATAAGGCGAAACAACTGCAGCGGGATGTTATGGCCGGCAAGCTGACAAAAAATCCGGAGCCGATTATGTTTAACCGAAACTTTGATTACGTTATCGGTATTGACTTGCGCGGGGCAAAAAACGTGACAATCGAAGGCAGCGGAGCAGTATTGATTTTTGACGGGTTTATGGAAAATATATCGGTTCAGTATTGTGAGAATGTGACAATCAGGGACCTTACGATTGACCTTGTGAGAAAAGCATTCTCAAAAGGCACTGTTATTAACACCGGCGAGGGCTTTGCCGATGCGGATTTCGGGGCACTGCCGCTCCTTTCGGAGGATATGCCAACTTACAGGATCAATGTCTATTCAACACTTGAACGCAGGTATACGGCTGTTTCAGGCGCTGATAAAGTTGAATTTCTGTCTGAAGGGAAGTATCGGCTTCACGGGCTGCGCGGAGGAAATATCGGCGACGAGATTTATCTTACACATACCTTCCATTACCGTCCGTCAATCTTAATCTATGAAGCAAAAAACACGTTGATTTCGGATGTTACGATCCATTCTCACTGCGGAATGGGCATTGTCGGCCACCGGAGCGAAAATATTTTGCTGGAACGGCTGAAAATCGTACCGTCTATCGGCGACGCAATGTCAACAAACACAGATGCAACACATTTCACATCCTGCACCGGGCTGCTTCGTTTTGAGGGATGCCATTTTGATGGGCAGGGCGACGACGCGACCAATGTGCACACATACTACCATACAATCATTGAAAAAGATAAGAACAAGTGCGTTGTTACGGTCAATGCGCCCACGGGCACACATGCGCAGAAGCTGGACTATTTTGATGTCGGAGACACTGTAGAGCTTTCGGGCATCGAAGATTTGACGCCCATAAAAACCTACAAGGTACTCGAAAGCAAACCGCTGTTTGATGAGTGGAAGTGCGAGCTGACGCTTGACGGCAACTTGCCGGATGAGCTTGATGAATATTATCTTGCCGACAGCACACGTTTGCCGAGGCTTGAATTCCTCAACTGTTTTGTTCGCAACCATCTTGCACGCTCTGTGCTTGTTAAAACGCGCAATGTGCTTATTCAAGGCTGTTCTTTTGAAAGCAATACCGGTACAGCGATTCATATCGGCGCGGAAGGGCTCTGGCATGAGGGCGTCACCGCCGAAAATGTTGTCATCCGCTCCAACAGGATGATTAACTGCGGCAAACAGGGGCACGGAAGAATACTCGACGCAGGCGGTGTAAGCATTAATATTCTTGCGCTTAGTCCCGAGTTGCCGGCGCACAAAAATATACTGATAGAAAACAATATCATTGACTGTCCGGACTGCAAATACGGCATTCTTGCGCAAAATGTCGACGGTCTGACAATAAGGGGCAATGACATCCGCAGTGCTGAGGAAAATATAGTAGTTAATACCTGTATAAATGTTGACGTGCAGCAGAACAGCTCCTGCTGAAATTATACCAATTAAGTAAAAAATGGCAACGGAGGATAGTATGCTGAAATATAAAAGCGCAAATAAAAAGACAAATGATTTATATACAGAAGATGGCAAGGTGCATATTGATTATGTCCATCAAGACCGTCGTTATGTTGGTACAAAAGAAACCTTTGCATATTTTATGAATGACTGGTCAAACAGCTTTAACATCGGCGGTTTTAACAACCGGTTTATTTGGGATGTCGTAAAAATCGATTTCAGAATTTCCGCATTTATTGGCATTTTTACCGGTTTGTGGGATATAATAAACGACCCTATTATCGCGATTATGGTCGATAAAACGCGCACACGCTGGGGGAAATTCCGCCCATATCTTGTTGGCTTTCAAATTCCGATGACTTTAATCGGCTCAATATATTGGCTGATTCCGTATTTCTTCCCTGACACAAGCGCAACGTATGTACCGAAACTTATATTTTATTTTCTCTTTGGCGCGATTACAGAAACCGCGGGTACGTTTACCGGTGTCGCAAGAGCGGGATATATGACAACACTCACGCCACAACCGGCCGAACGCGTCAGGTTAAATACGCTTGTGAGTATGTGGACAGGGTATGTGGGCGAGGATCTGCCCGGTATAATAATGGGTGTGCTTCTTGACCTTATCAATAACAACATCATAAAAACAATTAAACTGCGCAGCCTTTTTTTAACGATGGGCATGGGTACCGGCATAATATCTTCAATATTTACGCTGTATTTCTTTTTGGTATCCAAAGAGCGTGTTTTGCAAAGAATTGATCGACCAAGCATAAAAGAAGGGCTCAAGGCAATCATTAACAATTATCCGATGCTGACGATTACGCTGTCGGACTTTTTCGGCGGTTTCAGTGTGGGAGCAAATCTTCAAGATTATTTTATCGATGTTTTGGGTTCCGCTTCTCTCCTCACGCTTATTAACCAGCCGTCCGGATTTAACGGAACCATCAGTTATGCGTTTGTTAAACCATTGAGAAGCCGCTTTTCATCAAAGTCGCTTTGGATTGGGCTTGATATTTATTCACGGCTTTTATCGATAGTTGTTTTTTTAATCGGCTCACATAAAGGTAATTATAAAAAGAGGCTTTTTATGAGTATTTTGTTTGGCTCCCAATTTTTCTTTGAGAAGCTTTCATGGGGTCCCAAGAACATTACCGGCACTGAAATTGGTAACGAGTCGATGGATTACTGCGAGTGGAAAAACGGTTACAGAATGGAGGCTACTACGAATGTCGCCAGAGGTCTGGTCCTTAAACTGCAGGGAATCTTTATGGGGTCGGTAAGGAATCTGATTCTTTACAAAATCGGCTATGTTCAAGGCCTCAAAATCGGCACTCAGACGGAAAAAACAAAATATTGGCTTTTTGCTTTGAGTACCGCAATGCCGATGATAACCGGGGCGCCTAGCTTAATACCAAGATTTTTCTATCCGTTGACAAGTAAAAAACGCGCATTAATGTATGAGGAATTGTTTGAGAGAAGAAAGCTATATGCGAGAGATATTAATGCAGCGGATGAAGCAGGATTGTCTGATGAATGATTACCAACAACCAGGTACTATATATTATGGCAAGGGAGAATTAAGGCAAAATCTTTAGTTCAAAAGACACGTAAGAACGAGAATGTGAAAAAAGAATTATTGAAAAATATCTTGGAATTATAATAATGTAAGATTTTCGTTTTACGCTTCAAATAATACTCAAAAAGTCCGCCAATCAGTACATGATAGGCGGACTTTTGTACTTATAGATTTGAAGCTCCATTTGAAACACCTCATTACAGAGCGGCAGCCAATTGATTGTTTTGCTCCTCGTGAATCATATTCAAAAGCAACCTGTCGGCGGCAGGATTCAGACCAAGGTTTTCGAGAATGTTGAAGGTGTTGATAACAATTTTGCCTGCACCTAACTTGTAAGCACCTAATAAAATTCCTGATATATAACCATCAGTAATGCCGGGATAACCGACTGCAAAAGCAACGCTTATAACCTCATCAGGTTTATCTTGCCCGCAAAACAGATGGTTTGGAATAACACGCCCGTAATAATCGTTATCCAAGATACCGTTACATTGCATACCGCTGAAATAAGGATGTTCCGTTGCAACACATTCCTTATGATACAGCCAGTCAAAAAACCAATTGCATTTGCCTTTGTTTTCAAAAGGAAGCCAATCGGAGCTGTCGTCTCCGCGCTTAAAAGCAGCCGGGGAGAGGAAAATAGCCGTATTGCCCAATGCAATATATTTATAGAGATTCTTCCAATCATCGGCTAAAAATTCGGATACTGAAAGATTGCCCACCAGAATCAGATTGCCGGAATCACCTTTGAGTTTATCAAAGCTTTGATAAACGATATTTCTTGATTTAAGTAGATGCTCTGCTTTTTCATTAAGTCCCAATAAAGTGACTGGCCCGGAGATTTTTGGGAAATCGCAGGCATTTGTAATATGAAATGTAATCCTACCGCCAGCCGGGGCTCCGCCCTGTTCCATATATGCCGTTAATTCATAGGTTCCGGACTCAACATCAAGAACAATATCTTCACTCAAACAGGGAGTTGCCAGCGGGCATTCTTCTCCATCCTTTGGTTCGGGAATATGTACAAGTGTGCGTTTCTGCCATACTATCCCGTGTTTACTTGAGATTTTGAAGCAAACAGGGTAGTTCCCCGGTTTTAGCACATCCTCATTAGCCAGAACAGCTTCAACCTTGAAGGACCTTCCCGCATAGACATGCATGGGATTAACAAATAAGCACCATCGCAAATTTGCCCATCCGTTCTGCAAAACATCCACTATTCCGGGTTTCCATTCTCTAAAAAAGCTCCATAGTCCTTCCCCGCAAAATGCGTGGTCAAGCATACCTGTTAAGTTGTAGCCGCATATCTGCGGATTTGAGCGTACATAGCTAAAAACATATTCCCGTTGTTTCGATTGCAGCCGTTCACTGTCGCGCAGCATATTCTCAACAAAAGAATAGACACCATCTAAACCGAACTTTTCCCAGTCGGTAGTCAACTTTTCAGTCATTGTTTTGTATACTAATGCGTCAGGCAAGTCAGGGCGTGCATCGGTCTGCTCATAAAAGTGTGCTGTTCTGATGCAATTGGTAAGGCTGCCGACTCCGCATTCCGATAAAAAGATAGGCTTTGTACCGTTGCCCAAACTCCTTAACAAACAATTTATTTTATCCGACCTTGGTTCAACAGGATATAAGTGCAGATCGCCCATTTTATCGGCACAAGCATTAGGGGTATCGTTGTCATGTCTATTTTCATTTATCTCCGATACTTCAACGGAATTTATAGCTTCGTCGCCCCATTCAAACTCCCATTCATAAGAGCGAGGGTTGCTAATGGAGCCCACATCAATGCGTCTGTCCCACCGCCCGCTGTTTAGGAGTACAAGCCTTGTTTCGTCAATCTCTCGAATTTTAGGTAAAAAGCCGATAGCGTGTTCCGCAACCGGACCCATATTTTCTTCGTTTAAAAGCCCCCATATTACAACGCTCGGATGGTTCCTGTCCCGCTTTATCATTTCAAGGGTTGGAATGTCAAATCTTTCCAACATCTTTGGCGAATTCTTCAGCAGCCAAGAGGAAGCACACTCCTCATAGACCAGGAGCCCGATTTCATCACAAAAATCAAGCTGTTCGGGGAACGCGACGCCCGCAATAAACCGAACCATATTAAACCCGGAGGCTTTTGCGTAAATTAAATCCTGAAATAGAAACCTTTTTTCAGTCGGAACTATTTGCCCGATGGGGTAGTGGTTTCCTGTATGGGTTGACTTGACAAAAATGCGTTTACCGTTAATGCGAAAGAATCCTTTTTCAACGCAAAAATCTCTGAAGCCGCAGCAAACACTGTAGTTATGCGCTGAAGAACTTTCGGTTTTGAAAGCTATCAACTCTGCATTTATTCTATATAGATACGGGTCATCCAAACTCCATAATTTTGGACGGTGAATCATAACAGTTTTTTTCAGCGTTGTCTCGCCTGGAGATAAACAAATTTCCTCAGTAATTGAAAGAATTGTCTCACCGGAACTCTTTGCGCATACACTGATATTTATCATGCATTGTGCAATAGAAGCGGTGTTGTTGCTTAAAACAATCACATTTTCAATCTCACCGGTTTTGTAGTCAGCTTTTGAAAAAACATTCAAAATCCTAATTTTGGGCACCGAAACAAGCTGAACCGGATAAATTATTCCGCCATAATTAAATAACGAACCAAAGGAAATTCCGCGAGGCATCTTGTTTCTGTGCGGTGTTTCATTAAGAATAAAGCCGTCAAGCGGGGTATCAACAGGATTTATAAGCCTTAAATCAAGAATATTTATTTTGTCCGTTTTTAGGTTGTTTGTAACATCAAATTCAAACGGCATTTCTCCGCCTTCGTGGCTGCCAACGTAGTTTCCGTTAAGCCAGAACTCGGCAAAATAGTCGACAAATCCAAATTTTAAAATATATTCGTTATTGTCGGAATAGAATATATCCGGCATGAAACTGTGCCTATACCACACAACCCCGTGATAATCCGGAAAGACCTGCTGAATTATTCCAGGAACAGGAGCATCCTGCGAGCCTTCTATTATTTCAGCTTCAAACCATTTTTCCTCTTTGCCCAAATTTAAAGGGTCACAGGCAAGCGACCATAACCCGGCTAATTCCTGTATGCGGTTGATGTTGGAATGTTCCATATACAATGCTCCTTTTACATAGCGGATTTGATCGTAAACAGATTATATCGAATGTTCCATTCGCTGAACAACCATTTGCCTCAATTCAAGAGAAAGTCGGTTGAAATATTCCGAATATCCGCCGATACGCACAATTAGATTCTCATGCTTTTCCGGATGCTCCATGGCGTCCAGCATATCTTCCCTGCTTGCGCAGCTGATTTGAACCTGCATGCCGCCTTGCTGGAAATAACCTAAAATGAGCGGACGAATATAATTTTTAATATGATCTTTTTGAAGCCTGAGGTTTAAGACAGGTGTCCCCAATGCTTCGCTTTGGGGCAGCTTAGCCGCACTGTTTAAAAGGGCGGTTAACCCTTTTTTGTCCTTGCCGTGCACAGGTCCGATTGAATCGCAAAGTGGTTCGCTGGCTGCGCGGCCATCCGGTGTTGCGCCAACCCTTTTCCCTGAATCCGCGTAGGTGATGAATTGAATGGAACAGGGTAGAAATGCAAGCCCAAGATAGGGTGTGTTTTGTTTAAAACCATCGAAAACCTGCTGAGTAAAATCGCTTGCAATTCTGTCTGCCATATTGTCGTCCACTCCAAAGCACGGGCATGACCGGAGTTTTGTCAAAAATCCGTGTTCCTGTTCTTTTAATAGTGTTAAAAATTCTGTCGAATTATATTCCTTCTTATCGAACACCAATGTTTTAATAGCAAGTAAGGAATCAATTATATTAATTAGCCCCGCAACATTGACAATGCTCCAGCTATACCTTGCGCCGCCGGCGTTAAAATCCAGTTCATTATCAATGCAGTCATCTATCAGCAGTGTTCTAACGGGCTGCGGTCTTAAAACAGACCTGTTTTTTTTGTAAATATTTATTTCTTCCAACACTTTTTTTGTTTCGCTTTGTATCTGCATAATCAGTTTCTTGTAAAACTCATCAAAACTCTTAGCACTTTCAAGATTTTCATTCATAAATTCACAGAATATCAGCGCTGCATTGATACCTGCATCAATTGACCCAACATTGGACATACCAGCAAGCATCGTTTCTGTGCAGCCGCCGCCGTTGAAGCATAATAAATCCTCCTTGGGGATTTTGGGGAAATGCTCTTCAAGTGAAGACTGATAAAGATTTTCATTGTAAAAAGCCGGTTGTCCGCAGCCTGATATCAGCGAATCGGCCGAAGCGTCCCAAATTTCCTCCGGCGTATCCTCTGTAATACGCAGTTCCATAGTGGGGCGTCGCAAACCGCAGACTGCTTTTAAACATTGTAAGGTGAGCGGGTTGCAATCGGGACCCAACGCGCTTGAATAGCCTTCATTATTGTCAACATTTATAAAAAATTCCCGCAGAAGCTCCGTAATGTCCTCACCGTTGTAAAAATCGATTAAATCAGCGTCAAGCCGCCCCGGGTTATCGCAGCCGTCCATATAATAAATAAAATTCCATGCAACAACCGCTTCATATAATGTCTCGGCAGGTTCAAACGGCACTTTTTTTAAAGCGTTATATAATTCTTTCGGAGCGTTTGACTTTTCGAGCAATTCCAAAGCTCTGTTATGATAAATTTTTATGCCGTTAATAACCTCTAATAGCCCATCGCGAAAATCATCATCCTTAATCTTTTCAATTCTAGTAATATATGAATTGAAGCCTTCTTTTAATATACGCTTATAATTTGGAATGGAGTGCACAAAGCCGTTTCCACCAACGGAATGCCTGGTATTAACCATTGGCAGCAAATCTTTTTCAGCAAACATCGCGTCCGACAGTTTTTGACTTTTTTGTTCCAAAAGTTTTTTGTCAATATTAAATGTGTATGAATAGCCGGGCATAACGCCATACATTTCGTTAAACTGCTTGCCGCAGGGATACAAATTGCCGCCGTCGTAATCCGGCAACGCAAGCTTTTCCCAAAAGCTCCGCTGCGCGTGAGCAAACCTGAAAAATCTGCTGCGCTCTGGGTATTCGAAAAATCCGCCTGCATACGGTTCGTCAGCCAAATAGAAGTTTGATGCTAAAGAATTCATAATATCCCTACTTTTATTTTGATGGTACTATTTTAACAAATATTTTGGCATAATCATAGCTTAATATTATCATATCTTTAAATTTGTTTTACAAATAGCATAAGAGCCGCTCCAAATCGAAGCGGCTTAAATGTTTGAAGCTGTAAAGTAGTTTACCTTGTCAGCAATCCGGCGTCCAAAACAAACTGGCTCCCGGTAATAAATCTCGCTTTGTCGCTTGCGAGGAACAAAACCGAATTGGCAACATCCTCAACGTCTATCCAAGGCACAGGCAACAGGTTACCTGCCGAGCGCGTTGCAATTTCCAAAGCAGTTGCGCCTTCCATTTCGGCGAGTCCGTCATTCATTGGTGTATCCACACCGGTCGGGTGGATACTGACAGCCCTTATTCCATAAGGCGCGAGTTCGATTGCCTGGGATTTTGTCAGCCCGATCATGCCGAACTTTGAAGCGGCGTAATGCGAAAGCCTGTTCATGCCTCTGAGGCCGCCGACGGATGAATTGTTGATGATAACGCCGCTGCGTTTCTCAATCATATGCGGCACAACATATTTTGAAACGAGCCATGCACCTTTCAAGTTAATGTCGAGCATCGTATCCCACTCATCTTCGGTAAGCTCCCACGAAAGACCATAAGCGCAAATGCCCGCATTGTTAAAGAGTACATCAATCGCGCCGAAATGTTTGATTCCGGCATCAACTGCCGCAATAATATCGTCCGTGCGCCGGACATCACCTGCACAAATTTCTATTTGTGCGCCTAACGTTTCGACTTCCGCTTTCAGTTTACATAGGTCTTCTCCGCAAGAACGGTTATAGGCGGGGTAAGCAAGTTTCTCGCCCAAATCGAAGGCGATAATGTTTGCGCCTTCTTTTGCAAAGGCAAGAGCAACACCTCGACCCTGCCCTTTAGCAGCGCCGGTAATGAAAACTGTTTTGTTTAAAAATTCCTGCATGGTAGTCCTCCAAGATAAATTTTTTTTTATTAATGGTGCGTCAAAGATGCCGCACCCTGCAGGTTGCGGGACGGAAAACCCGCCCCCTACCGCTGACTACTAACCACTGACCACTGATTACTCGTTCAGTAGCCCATCAAATATCCGTCAAGCGGCACCTTTAGGGTGGTGTTAATGAGATTGGTTGCAATCATAATAGCGCCAAAGGCTGTCAGCAGAACGATCTGCTTATCATTTAAACTCTGTTTTAGTTTGTTAAAAATATCGTCGCCTATTTCGCGGGGGTTTGTTACCATCGCTCTGCCGAAATCTACAAGCGTCTGTTGAAACGAGCTGAATTTGAAGCTTTCAAAATCAATTTGTTCATCCTTCAATATCTTGCGGAAAAAGGTTGAGCATATAAGGCAATCGTTCTGGGCGGAAATGGCGTAGCAAAAAAAGTTGATGTCAAGGGGGGTGAGAAACTTCGCGGCTTCATCCCTTAAGGTGTACCACTCCATGAGCGCATTAAAAGCAGGAACGCTGTTGAGCAGCGTTCTTTTCATGTTGGTTATTCGCCCGATTTTTGCGTGCTCATCATGTGCCCGGCGAATTTCCTCGGAAGCGGTTTCGTAGTCGATCATTGGTATATAAGGCATTTTGGCATCTATCCTTTCGGTTATCTAAAGCTCGAAATCTTCCGCGTTAAATTTGGGCAACCGCGGCAGGCGCTGAGGCTGCCTTTTCAGCGGGTCATATATAAACCTGCGGCACGAGGATGTCGGCAGCATGACACCCTTTTTTATGCACAGTACGCTGAGCTTATCGGGCGAAAGCCTGCCGTGCACGCAATAGGTGCAAGCAGGAGATATTGTTTTTTCATTAAGCAGCTTGTTTTTCATCAAATCACCTGTATAGATATTAACATAATTCACATATGGTTTCAAGGGCAAATATTATCACAACAAGAATAAAAATCAATTCATGCTTTTGAACGCGGGTAAAAAAAAGCGGCATCAGCTCACGCTTCCACCGCTGGTCCATTTTGATTAAACATTAAAATAACTTTCCAACATTTTCAATTAACCACGCAAATACTTGTGCAACCACATCTGTTACATCTTTACCTAGGCCGAGTGTTCCTAGTAATCCTAATAAAAAATCAAGGACTTCTTTCATGTTTTTCACCTCGCTTTCTAAATAAAAACCAATGAATAAATATTTCAAATTAGTTATGCATTTTACCTTACCTCATCTTGTTATTAACGAAGTAAAAGATAAAAACATTAAATGCAATAAGTTATTATGTTATAATTGATACTATCACATAAAGCAAACGAATTTATTGCAACATGGAAGAATGACAATGTATTTTTTGAATTTTATATGAATGTAAACAGATTTTTGCCAATCTTTAAAGGACTTAAATAACCACAAGCGGCTCAAGCATACGCTTGAGCCGCTTGTAGTTTAAAAATTATTTTATACAACAGTTATAATGTTAAGAAAACAATCCTGCAATAAATGTATAAATAGTCTTTAAAAATGCAACAAACTGATCGACGGAAATTGTTCCTGTGATCGATTCAATTTGCTTCCAAAGCGCTGCAAAATCAACCTTTTCAAATAAAGCTAATATGCTATCCATGTTTTTCACCTCACTTTCATTTTTACGAAATTAATGATCATTGTTAAACTAATCATAAATAACAAGGTACTTATAATCATTATACCTATACTTTATACTATCACAACAATTAAATACTTTTGTTACACAGTGGAAGAAAGTGATGTTTTTTTAAAAAATTTTGATCTCTGAGATTTATTTAGTATATTTTATACTGTTAATCGGTTTCGAGAACTTGCAAATCTGCTATTTTTATGATACTATCATTATGGATATGTTTGTAATTCGTTGCAAAAATAGTCGGGTAAAATATAAAGGAGATGTTTCAATTTGTACCAAAAACTTGAACAGGAAATCACCAGTCAGGCTTCTGCCTGCTCAAACAAAACAACATATAAGAGCGTTAAAAGTCTGTTTGCGTTGCTTGTGGCAGCAATAATGCTTTTAAGTTCCATGCAAGCTTCTATTTTTACTGCATTTGCTGTTGGTCCACCGGCCGCACCGCTAAATGTAAAGGCCGCCTCCGCATCATACAACAGCATCAAGGTTAGTTGGTCAGTGGTCAAATCAGCGACAGGGTATGTCGTTTACCGTTATAACACCGTGAAAAAGACTTATGAGAAGCTTGCGGCGGCAAAAACGACAAGCTATGCGAATACCGGTCTTCTTACCGGCAAAACATATAGCTTCAAAGCAAGAGCATATACAAGTGTAAGCGGCAAAAACATATATGGAACTTATTCCACGGCCGTTTCCGCAAAACCTATTCCATCGGCACCTCTGAATTTAAAAGCTGCATCACTTTCATACAAAAGTGTTAAGCTGAGTTGGTCGGCAGTTTCGGGAGCAAGCGGTTATGTTGTATACCGGTATAATTCCGTCAAAAAGGCTTATGAACGCTTAAAGGTGACAAAAGCTGCCGGCTTTACGAATGATGGGCTGACAACAGGCAAAACCTATAGTTTTAAAGTCCAAGCTTACCGTACAGTTAGCGGTAAGAATATTTACAGTAAATCATCGGTAACAGCAACCGCAAAACCAATACCTGCGGTTCCGGGCGCTTTTAAGGCGGCAAGTGCAAGCAGCACGAGCATAAAAGTAACATGGGGAGCTGTCAGCGAAGCAACCGGTTATGTTTTGTACCGTTATAATTCCGCAAAAAAGGTTTATGAAAAGTTAATAGTAACATCAGGGACAAGCTTCACAGATGCCAGGCTAAAAAGCGGAACATCTTATTCATACAAAGTAAGAGCTTATCGTACTGTCGGCAAAGCAAATGTATATGGTATCCTTTCGGCATCCGCTTCGGCAAAGCCTTCCGTTTTAACAACTACGACAACGATGCCTGTTACAACAACAAAGCCTGTTACAACTACAGTTGCAAACACAACAACAAAGCCTAACACTACAACAACTATACCCAACGTTACCACAACAAAACCCAACGCAACTACAACAAAGCCTAATACTACAACAACTACACAGGCAAACATACCCGGCGGCGAGCTTAGCAAAATTCTAAACAGCAGCAAATATACATTAACATATGATATCAATGTGGTAACCGGAGGCAGCACAACAACGCAGACAGGAACCGTCTATGCATCAGGAAATAAGCTTGCGTTTGATACCACAATTGATTATCAAGGCAAGCCATCACAAATTAGATTGATTTCAACGGGTACCGAGTATTTTGTTATTTTTCGAGATCTATATGCTTATGGCAAGTTGTCGAGTGCTGAAAAGTTTAATAATTTATATCCCAACATTGATTTGGTCAACTACTATGACAGTGATGCTAAGTTTTTGGGCACAACCAATGTAACTTATGGCGGCGTGAGTTATGTTTGTGAGTCATTCAGCAAAAGCGGGTCAACAACAAAATACTTTTTTAAAGATGCAAAACTAAAAAGAATTGAAATTACAGATAAAAGCGGCTCAGTCAGTAAAATGGAAAATGTGGTTTTTTCTGCTTCAGTTTCAGATGATTCGATGTTTTCTGTGCCTGTTGGCTATCAAAACATCACCTTGCTCGTCAGCGCATTGTTTTAACGATTAAGTTCGCATTGAATTTAGCTTTATATGATACAAAAAAGGGGAGCGGGTAAACCGTTCCCTTTTTTGCCCCCTTATTGCAATTCAAAACTATTGCATTCACAAACATTACTGAGTAAAATGAAGACAACATAATGAGGGAGGAATTTTTAGTGAAAAAAGTAATAAAATTTTCTGTAATTCTAATCACATTGATTATGCTTGTGCCGGTTATTTCAGGTTGCTCAAAAGAAGCAAACACCGGCGAAACAACTGTTGCGAAAGGGGATAAAAGTGTTGCTACTTCGAAAACAGTAAAAATTGGAGATGTCATTCAACTTGGTAAATTTGAGCAGGACAATAACTCGGATAATGGAAAAGAAAATATTGATTGGCAAGTGATTGCTTTGGAAAATGGCAATGCGATGCTGATATCGGAAAAGATTCTGGATGCTAAGCCATATAACAAAGAGAATAAAGATATTACTTGGGAGACTTGCACATTGCGTGACTGGCTAAATGATGAATTTTTTAACGGTGCATTTTCGACATCCGAGAAGATTGAAATTGTCAAATTTAAGGTAGTAAACGACGGCAATCTTAAGTATGGTACGCCGGGCGGGATTGATACTCTGGATAAAGTGTTTCTGTTAAGCTTTGAGGAAGCGGGAAAATATTTTGCAAACGATGAGGCTCGCAAAGCGCAGGAGACGGTTTATGCCAAGAGCAACAAGCTGTCTGCTGGCGATGGAAGCTCTTATTCCGGGAACAGCTATTGGTGGTTGCGTTCGCCTGGCTATTATCCATACGATGCAGGAGTAGTCTACAATGGCGGCATTTCAGACAATTACAGTTATAGTGTTAGTTTTACTTTTATTGGAGTCCGTCCGGCGTTATGGATAAAGCTGTAATCAGTAAAATTAACAATGGCTATACTTGAAGTGGCAATAATACAAAAAAGGGAGCGGTAAACCGTTCCCTTTTGTTGGTTGCCAATAATAAAGTGGAGGTAAAGGTCAAGAAACGGACAAAATAAATGTAGCTTCATGCTTCTCATATCCAGTTGTTGGTGATGGAAACGGTGATGGATAAGATGACATAATCAATTTTATGCTTGAACTATCATTCATTAATATGTAAGCTTGTGAAGCTCCTGTGCATTTTGTTCCAACCACGCACACTGCCGGATATTTAGTATGTGTACATGGATATGAACTTACTGCTTCGCCTGTACTATCATATACATCAAAATCCCCAGAAGATATATACAAATCTTGACTGCTACCAGTATAGCCTAAATTTTTATAAGAATAAGATACAATGATTACGGGTGATGATGCGCTAAACCCACTTCCATCAAAATAACTATTGCATTGATAATGTTTTGTTACAGAATCAACAGTGAACTCCCATTGACCGGGCACTGTCCATGTTTCTCCAATTGAATAAGTTCTAGCTTCTGCAATTGTTGTTACAGGCTTTGTTGTAGTAACAGGTCTTATCGTTGCAGCGTTAGTTGTAATGACTGGCCTTGTCGTTGTAGGCTTTGTTGTCGTAACAGGTATTGTCGTCGTAGGCTTTGAAAGTGTAACCACTTTAACGGGTGAAGATGTGCTGTAAACATTAGCACTGTTTACTTTCCTGTAAGCTGTCACTTTATAATAATGGCTTCCGCTTGAAAGTCCACTATCCAAAAATAATGTTGAAGTAGTGCTTTTAATGCATTTGTAAGTACCGGTGTTTAAGTTCAAACTATAAACTAAGTAACCATATGCCCCGCTTACTGCTTTCCAACTCAACAAAATGCCTGTGCTACTTGATTTTGTTGCAATAAATGAGCTTGGTGTTGCTAGCTTAGGCTTTGCTGAAACAGCGCCGGAGGTATTGCCATAGATGTTTTTACCACTTACGGTTTTATACGCTCTTACTCTATAGTAATAGGTTGTGCCTGTAATAAGTCCTGTATTGATATAGCTTGTTGCACTTATAACCTTGAGGTGAGTATATGCTTTTGTTTTTGAATTATATCGGTAAATTTCATACCCTTGTGCAGACTTTACCGATGTCCAACTAACCTTTATACTGGAATAAGATGCAGATGATGCTTTTACCTTCGTTGGCACTGATGGCGAGCTGACTGCAAATACTGTAAAAAAGGAAAGTTGTATGGAACTGATAACCATTATTGCGACCATAAGCAATGCAAACAGACTTCTTGTTGGTTTGTTTGATGTCCCAATTGGACAAACTATTGATCTCTCATTAGTTTCCTGACAGCAGTTTTTTCTTAACATTTTAAAAGCTCCTTTAAATATTCGTTTTTTTACTATTTGCATTGAACTAGCAAAGCATTATTCTTGGTTGATATTTATAATAACACATAAATTTCTTAGACGCAACTATTATTAAATTATTTTATTTGTTAGGTTTTATATTGTTACATAGAACTAGTCGATTATTTCCATGTGCTTATATGTTTTATTGCAGCCTTACTAAAAATCAAGGAGCAAGACTATACGATATTTCGGACAGTAGATATTTAATTGAAATATTATCTTGCAAACCTTTTTAACATATGCTATGATAGAAAAAATGAAAGTGGGTATTGTTAAATGGAAAATGAATTTATTTTTTGTCAAAAATGCGGCGAAAGAAACTCTAAGGCAAACAGTATTTGCCAAAAGTGTGCGGTCTCACTAACGGAACCATTTCAGCAACCGCAACAAGCCCAGCCACAATATGTTCAGCCTGTTCAACCGCAATACATACCGCCGTACCAGGCACAAAATCCTCCACCAAAGAAAAAAGGTAAAGGATGCTTAATTGCGCTCCTTATTGGTGTTGGCTTGGTGATTCTTATTGGTTTAATAGGTGCAATTGGCGGAGGGGACACTGAAAAGAAGACTACGGAACCCAATGACAGCTCATTTACAACTACGCAAGTAACTAAAGTACCGATAGTTGTTACAGTTGATAACCTTGTTGATGCATTAAACGAAAACGCTTTAAAAGCATCAAACACATATAAAGGTAAATATGTTGAATTAACAGGAAAACTATCAACTATTGATAGTTCAGGAAACTATTTTTCACTTGGTGTTCTTCATGATGAATTTAGCTTTGATACGGTACTTTGTAATATTAAAAAAGAACACTTAAATACGGTTGAGAATTTTAAATCAGGTCAAGAAGTTACTGTTATCGGTACTATTACCGATGTTGGCGAGATTATGGGATATTCTTTAGATATCGAATCAATCAAATAAATCTAATCGTAAAAAAATAGGGGGGAGCGGTTTAACCGTTCCCTTTTGTTGACCTTAATACAATAAAAAAAGCGCCCCGAAGGGCACTTTTGGAGCGGGATACGGGAGTCGGACCCGCCTCCTCGGCTTGGGAAGCCGATGTACTACCGATGTACTAATCCCGCACGGCTTTGCTATTATAACACGCCTTTTTCATAAAATCAACTGTTTTTAGGTGTGTCTCAGAATAAAAGCCCCGATTGTATTTTTCATACTTTCGAGGCTTATAAATCTATCCGAAATCCGCTTTTTATCGGCCACTAACCACTATTTTATTACTTGCCGTCTTTGAGAGAAGCCCTGACATTTTGCATAGCGGTGCGAATTTTGTTGACACTTGTAACAAGCGCGTCATCTGCTTCTTTCATAACGCCTTCTGCATAGTTGCCGGCGGCCGTGCGAAGGTCGGTGGACCATTTTTCAGCATCGGCAGTCAAAGTGTCGGCGCGGTTTTTTGCAGTAACAATAGTATCCTCAGCTTGCGCGCGGGAAGAGGAGAGCAGGTCATTCGCCTGGGATTTTGCGTTTGAAAGCATAGCTGCGGCATCATCCTGCGCCTGCTTCTTGAGTTGTTCGGAAAAAATCTGCGCTTGGCGGGTGATTTCGTGTTCTGCAACAAGTGCATCTGCCTTGTTATGCGCTTCGGCCATGACCATATTTGCCTTTTCATCAGAGTTAGACATTGTCTTTTTGGATATTTCCTCAGCTTTTGCCATTAAGGTTCTTACTCTGTTTTCAGCATCAGACAAAGTCTTTTCAGCTTTCTCCTTTGCTCTTGTAACACCTTCTGTGGCTTCACTTTGTGCTTTTGAGATAAGATTGTTGCGGTCAGCCACGATTGCTCGAGCCTGCTGTATTTCACGAGGCAGGTTCATGCGAATATCTTCAATGCTTGTTTTGATTGCTTCAACATTGATAAGTGACCTCGAAGAAAGAGGCATTTTAGTGCCGTCCTCAAGCGCATCCTCAATTTGGTCAAGCAGTTCTTCTACATTCATACCTGTGCATCCTTTCATTTTAGCCTTTAGATTTTAGCCTTTTAATAATATCGTCACGAACTTCGGCAGGAACAAAGTCGGAAATGTCTCCGCCAAATTCGCATACTTGCTTTACTACACTCGATGATAAGAACATATTTTCGGCATTTGCTGTTAAAAAAACAGTTTCCAATTCGGGGTTAAGTTTTTTGTTTGTCAGCGCCTGCTGAAATTCATCCTCAAAATCTGATACGGCTCGAAGCCCCTTGACAATCGCGACAGCATTACGCTTTCTTGCATATTCTGCAAGCAGACCGCTGTACATATCTATTTCAACATTTTTTAAATTAGCGGTGCAACGCTTTAACAGGTCAACCCGTTCTTCTGCCGTGAAACTTCTTTCCCGCTTACGGTAATTTATAAGCACAACAACAATAACCTTGTCAAACATTTTGGCAGTGCGGGTAATAACATCAACATGCCCAATGGTTACAGGGTCAAAGCTGCCGGGACAAATAGCAATTTTCATATATATCTAACCTCTTTTCGCTAACCACTGACCACTAATCACTAATCACTGCGTCACCTGTAAGTCGTAATTGCCGTTTTTCCGTATTTATAGGTGCGGTTAAGTGTGAATGTTCCTACTGCTTCCGGCAATTTCTCAACAAACGGGGCTTCGCATATTATTATTCCGCCGGGAGCCATCTTTTGGGCAACAAGCGGCAATGCCTTTTGCAGAACACCTGTGCCGTAAGGCGGGTCTAAAAACGCAATGTCAAAAGTCAGTCCGGAGGTTTGCAAAAAAGCAACGGAATCTGTCTGCAATACTGTCGCTTTTCCATCGAGCCCGGTTGTTTCAAGATTTGCCTTAACGATTAGGGCTGCCGATTTATCGGAATCAATAAAAATTGCCGAGGTAGCACCCCTGCTTAAGGCTTCAATTCCAAGCTGGCCGGAACCGGCAAAAAGGTCAAGCACCCTGCGCCCTTCAATTTCGAACTGAATGATGCTGAAAACGGCCTCTTTAACCCTTTCAATTGTTGGACGGACATTTTCGCCTTCAAGGGTTTTTAGCGTTCTGCCTTTTGCTGTGCCGGTAATTACTCTCATCAATACTTCTCCATTTAATTTTTGTACATTATATTATCACACTATTGATGGCATATTGTCAAGTGAAAAATAATATGTTTTCGGTAATTTGTTTATATTTTATCAATATGCAACAAAACTATTATTCTAACCGTGCTCTGCGGGACGGAAAACCCGTCCCATACCACTGACAACTAATCATCGTGAATTGCTTCAAAAATATTCTTTGCTGTCCTTGCACTCATGCCTTTTATTTCCATTAGTTGTTCAATGTCGGCCTCTTTGATTGCCTTTATCGTTTTAAAATGAATAAGCAACGCTTTTGCCCTTGCTTTACCCACACCATCAATGTTTGTCAAAGTGCCGGAAAGGGTAACGGATTTGCGCTTTTTCCGGTGATATTCAACGGAAAAACGGTGAACCTCTTCCTGAATGGTGGAAACAAGGGTGAATGCCGCCCGTTTTGAATTAAGCGCAATTTCTCCGCCGCCCTCGGCAATTGCGCGGGTTCGGTGGCGGTTGTCCTTCACCATGCCAAAAAGGGGAATAGCAAGCCCAAATTGCTTTATTACGGGCAAAACGGCATTTACCTGCCCCTGACCGCCATCAAGCAGAATCAGGTCCGGCAGTTTACCGAAGCCTTCCTTGGTTTCTTTTTCGTCAACAAAGCGTTGCAATCTGCGGGTCAGCACTTCGGCCATTGATGCATAATCATCCTGACCTTCAAACCCTTTGATAATAAAGCGCTTATAGCCTGCTTTGAATGGAATACCGTTTTTAAACACTACCATCCCGGCTACATTTTCGCTGCCCGCGGTGTGCGAGATATCATAAGCCTCAATGTATTCCGGCGGGGAGGGGAGACCGAGCAGTCGAGCCAGTTCGTCAAGTGCGGCGGTATCTTTGCCCACTCTGCCGATGCTGTTTGCCAATTTTTCTGCGGCGTTTGAGCGGCAAAGCGCCATCAATTCCGCTTGCTTGCCTTTTTGCGGGACGGTGATTGTAACCTTTCGACCGGCCTTTGAAGTGAGCCATTCCGAAATAAGCGTTGCGTCCTCAACTTCACCGTCAACGGCTACGCGCGGCGGGACATTGTCGCGCATCATGTAAAAGCTTCGCAGCAGCTCATGGCGGGCGTTTGGCAGGTTTTCGGGGTTGTCAAATATAAAATGCTCGCTGTCAAAAAGCCGTCCGTCGGCAAAACGCAAAACAGCCATGCACGCTTTGTCACTTGTGCGGATATCATCCTGTGAGCTGCCCTGAACAATAGCAAAAACATCCTGTTCCTGCACACCGGCGGAAACAACCTTTTGTTTTTCGTTCATCCGCTTAATAGCGGCAATTGTATCACGGAATCTGCCTGCCTTTTCAAACTCTAAATTATCCGACGCCAAATCCATGCGATTCTGTAAATCCTTAAGCGCAGCGCTGCTGCCGCCCTTTAAAAAAACAAGAGCTTCATTCACTGCCTCCGTATAGCTCGCTTCTTTGATTTTGCCGGCGCAGGGGGCAGAGCACTGTTGGATGAAAAAATTAAGGCATGGGCGACTTTTACCGTAATCCGCGGGAAAACTCTTGGAGCATTGCGGCAAGCGGAATATTTTTAAAGCCTCATCCACAGGACGGGTTACCGCAAAAGAGTTTGTATAAGGGCCGATATATTCCGCGCCGTCGTCAAACTTTTTTTTGACAGTGGTAATGGACGGCCAGGGACCTTTTGTGATTTTTATGTAGTGGTAACCCTTGTCATCCTTCAGCAGAATGTTGTACTTGGGCATATGCTGTTTAATCAAGCTGCATTCCAGCACCAACGCTTCAAATTCGCTATCGGTTAAGATATAATCAAAATCGGTGACTTTTTCAACCATTTTGATAACCTTAATATACTGGTTGCTTTGTCCGCCGAAGTAGGTGCTCACGCGATTTTTAAGTGCCTTCGCTTTGCCGACATAGATAATTTCACCCTTGGCGTTTTTCATCAGATAAACACCGGGTGTTTGTGGCAGACGCATTGATTTTTCGCGAAGCTTTTTCAGTGTTTCGTCCATTTTGTCACCTGTATATACAACATTACAGACATTATATCAAATTCTGCGTTATTTCACAATAACGATGACGGTCAATAAAAAGGACAAACCGATTGGTCTGCCCTTAAAAATCCCCCGATTTGTTATATAACTGTTCTTGTGTGAAATCGACACTCGATAAAACAGAATTAACACATTATGAAGGATGTTTATATATACTGTTAAAACGTAAAAGAAGTCCGTTTGTGTTCCTTCGTGTCAAGGCTGAAGTTACTGTTCGCTTATGCTGTCCACTGCCTGCGCAGGGAAATCGCATTGCGCCGGCGGGGCTATTTCTGTGCTGTTTTCCATCTCGGTCAAACGGCTCCAAAATCTTTTCGGCATCATGGACATTCTGCAGCGCGGATTGTCCCGTTGTTCAATGGCAATCGTATCATAAAAAAGCTTCCACAAACGCCTGGCTTCGATTTCGCTTATGTCTGCCCGGGGTGGCTCAAAACCATCTGTCGGGATAATAGCGCGCTTTCCTTTTGAGAAGACCAAAGCGGATGAGTGTGTTTTGTCATAGATGATAAAGCTTTCCGCATGGTAGCGCTCGCAGAAATGGTCTGCAATCAGCGGCAGGACGCTGTTTTTTGGATCAATGACGGCGGTCATCACATCCCCGTGTACCGAAAAGCGGGCAAAACCCTTGTAGAGATGCCCCTCCCTTGTGCAGGCAAACACCGCCTTTTCAACCTTATACACTGTGTCATCAGCGAGCATTGAGAGCACCTTGGTTCCACAGCCGATACAAAGACGGATGTAGTCAAGCAAAAGCAGTTCCTTTTGGGCGGCGCAGGAGAGAAAACAATGTTCGACATTGCGGAAGGCGCCGGCACCGGCAGCCTTGATGATACCTTTTTCGACCCTTAACGCTTTGTTTTCATCCGTTTCGATAAAAAAAGAGGGGAACAGCGTAAGCTCCTCCATGCCGGAGGGAAAGACCATGGCCGGCAATTCCTTTTTTCGCCAGCTTTCGAACGTCAGACTCAAAAAGCCCTCGAAACTGCCGTCATAGATATAATTTACAGCTGACCGGTCAGGCATTTGACAAGATCCTCCCTATCCGGCGCGGGGGTGAACAGGCTCAGCTGCTCATATCCCCCAGCCTCGTAAGCGGTGCGGCAGTTATCGGACATCAGGGCGCGCAGAATGCTCTCATGTGAAAAGACCAGCCCCGGCGCCATCTTTGTTGAGCACGTGATGAAATACTGCGCGCGCTTGAGCGTAACACCGAGTTTTTTCAGGCTGTCGAAACTCATTTGGCCTGCGCGCCGCGCCTGTAGAATCCGTTTGACACCGGTGACACCGAAACCCGGCACGCGCAGGAGCACTTCACGCGGGGCGGTGTTGACCTCAACGGGAAACTGCTCAAGGTGGTTGAGCGCCCAGTTGCATTTGGGGTCGACAAACTCGTTGAAATTGCAGTGCGTTTCATCCAGCAGTTCTTCCGCTTCAAAGCCGTAGAAGCGCAGAAGCCAGTCCGCCTGGTAGAGACGGTGCTCACGCAACAGCGGTGGCTTGGTTGTGACCGCTGGCAGAAGAGCATTACTGGCAACAGGAATGTATGCCGAATAAAACACGCGCTTGAGTTCGTATTTCTTATACAGCGCGGCGGAAAGCGAGAGTATCTGAAAGTCACTTTCGGGCGTTGCCCCGACGATGAGCTGTGTGCTCTGCCCGGCGGGAACGAAGCGTGCGGCGCGGCTGGGAGAGACAAGACTGCGCGGATTTTCGAGAATACGCTCCCGAATCATACCCATCGGCCGCAGAATGGATTCCTTGGTTTTATTCGGGGCAAGCAAGCGCAGGCTTTGCTGCGAAGGCAATTCGATGTTAACACTCATTCTGTCTGTCAAACATCCGAGCCGTTCGAGCAGACGGTTGTCCGCGCCCGGAATCGCTTTGGCGTGAATATAGCCGCCGAAGCTGTAATCCTCACGCAGGATGCGCAGCGACTCAATCATGCGCTCACAGGTGTAATCGGGATTTTTGATAACGCCGGAGCTGAGAAAAAGCCCCTCAATATAGTTGCGCTTATAAAAGCCGATGGTCAAATCGGCGAGCTCCCGTGGGGAGAAAGTCGCCCGCTCAATGTCGTTGGTTATGCGGTTGACGCAGTACAGGCAGTCATAAACGCAGGCATTGCTCATGAGCACTTTGAGCAGCGAGACACAGCGCCCATCGGCGGCGAAGGTATGGCAAATGCCGCAGGCGACAGTGTTGCCAATGGCACCGCCCGCGCCGCTTGAGCTTGAGCCGCTGCTGGTACAGGCAACATCGTATTTCGCAGAATCTGTCAGAATGCGGAGTTTTTCATAAATGTCCATGCTGCCCTCCGAATCAAAATTATATAGAACAAATGTTCGACATGATTATATGCGAGCAAACAGACATTGTCAAGCACTGTGGCACTTATTAATTTTGATAGTCCTAAGAATAGGACATCTGCGAAGAATGGCAACACAGATGGACGGTTCCCGCGTGTTGTAGAACACATGAGAACCGTCCATTTGGCTGAAAATTATTATTTTAGTAATAAATAAACGGACAGACCGGCAAATGAAAAGGCTGTAACGGTTGCGATGATATGAGTGATCTTCAAAGCCGAATACCTAAGTTTACTCGCGCTTAAAAGTGCCCCTGTCGCAAATAGCACAACAACTGATATACCAGCAGCGAGAAAAAATAAAACAATGAGATTTACCGGTTTAACGGTCATGAAAAGATTAAAAATCATGACAATTGAAGAAACTGATGCCGCCAAGGTTATCAGTTTATGTATCGTGAAAATACCTGTTTTATAAGGTCTGCCTAACCGGCTGAGCCAAATTCCGGAGCCAATTATCAGCAAAAATAAAACACCGGTTAAAATTATTTGTGAAGAGATGCTCATAAAAAACCTCCGATTTTGCTGACTTAGATCTATTACCAATCTTTTTCCATATCATATGCCGCCTGTCGCATAGCATTGTATTGCGGTAAAGGCAAGTAACGGGCCAAGCTGTTGCCTGTGCCAAGCATATAATGTCCCTGTTCCCGGCTTGTCAGCAGCATCGCTTTCGCGCGGGCGTATACTTCTTCCGGTGTTTTACGGCAAAGAAAATCCATATCCAAGCCGCCCATGATGCAAATTCGCTTGCTGTACTGGGCATACGCTTCTTCAACCGGCTGTATATTATCCTCGTAGCTGTGCTTGCCGTCATAGCTCATGTCGTCTATTATTTCGTCCATAACCGCGCGATGCTCTCCGCAGGAGTGTAGAACGGCGGGGCGACCTGATGCATGAGCTGCCGCAACTGCTTTTTTGTGCCAGGGGAAGATATATTCACGCATATGCGCTGGGCTAATCATTGTTTGTGTTTTGTGTCCCCAGTCATCGTTGCACATAATTACCCCGACATCCTTGACCTGCAGTGCCAGCTCGTAATAACGAAGCAAACGGCTGCCAACACCGTCCGCGACAGCTTTCACCAGTGTTGGATCATCGTACAATTTAAACATCAAGTTATCAAAACCTAAAATTGCGCTGACATTCTCGAGCACACCCCCGGGTCCGAAGACGAAGAGTTTTGTGCCCTCCGGCATGAGTTTTGCAGCTTCTTCAAGGTATTCGGGTATACTGTCATCAGGCTCAAGCCACGCATACCGCTCGTAATCTTCCCAGCCTTCAATAATCATGGATTCATTCATCGTCGTGCTTTCTTTGCTTTGATGGGGTTTAGAAATAAAGCCAAAAGACGGCGGAATGACCGGCGCATAATCATAGCCCATAATGGCCAGTGCCTTGGCGTTTCTTTCAAAATAGGCCATCGGACTGTCATCTTTGGGGCTTCCGGCAATTGGTACG
>CAYNMU010000029.1:0-24676 GCA_964398395.1 uncultured Eubacteriales bacterium | reverse complement strand
GGCATGAATGTTTTCCCTCTTTATAAAGACAAAGGCACTGCAAACGAAAAGCAGGTTTTTCTGCCGAGTTTTGATATACAGGACATCGCCTTAAAAGGAATATATGGTGTTGCATCCGCGGCGTTTTTCCGGGATTGGAATAAGTTGGGCGATGTGCTGATTCCCACGGCATACAGCCTTTTTGAACCGATTGCCTTTAACTCGGACGGAACCTCCAAATATAATGTCACGACGGACACCTTCCCCGCATCACTGGCCAACTACCCGGATATGGCCAAGAGCACCGGCGGCGGCGAAAGAGGCCTGCTTCATACCGCCTGCGACAAGCTGGGTGCCGACCATGTCTATTATTTTAATTACGACTGGCGGGAAGACCCCATGAAAAACGCCGTTGACTTGAACACCATGATCGAACGGGCGAAAGCCGAGTCCGGCCGCGGCAAAGTTGATATCGCCGCCTGCAGCCTGGGCGGCGCCCAGACGATGGCGTATATTGAGAAATACGGCACCGGCAGTATCGAAAACCTGGTGTTTATTACCGGGGTCTTGGAAGGCGCTTATATTGCCAGCGACCTGATAACACATAAAATTATAGTGGATAAAAAAGCTCTGATACGGTACATAGACAGCAAAACGAAGAAAGCCGACGGCACGCAGGGTTCATTTACACAGGTTTTGGAAGCGCTTGACTTTTTGGGTATTCTCGCCCCGGTGCTGAACCTGGCCAACAACGGGATTGATGCACTGTACAACAGGTTATCGGACGAACTTGTCAAGAACAATTTCTGCACCATGCCCGGCATCTGGGCAGCCGTAAGGAACGATGTGTATGAGCAGGCAAAAAACGAACTGCTGGATAAAACGGCAAACGCGGGACTGATTAAAAAGATTGATTATTTCCATTACCAGGTGCGTTTGCGTACAAAAGAATTACTGCAGGACGCCATGGATAAGGGTGTGCGGGTCGCCATCTGTTCGCACTACAACAGCCCGCCGGTGCCGATTTTTGCATCGGCTGACCAGCACGGCGACAGTGTTTTGGATACCTGCTGCACAAGCGGCGGCGCTTACAGCGCGCCTATCGGCCAAATCCTGCCTGCCGGTTATGTCCAGCAAAAGTATTTGGACGGCAAAAATTATATTTCGCCGGACAGGGTGATTGACGCCTCTCCTTGCCTGTTCCCGGATCTTGTATGGTTCTTTAAAGGCGTCGGGCATGTCGGGTGCACCTATCATTCAAATTACAACGAATTTGTGTTTTGGCTGCTTGAAACAAAAACACAGCAAACCGTTTGGACCGACGCAATGCATCCGCAGTTTATGGGAACGGATGACGGCGGAAAAAAGCTTTATGCCTTAACCGGAGCCAAAACAAATACCCCTTAAGAGGCAAGCAGCCGGGTATCATTTTTTAGTTTGTTTTCAAGCCTTGCAAAATCTTTGTCTTAAATAATAATATGTTTACACGGGATGAAAGTATTTTTTAGCCTTAAGAATGGATGTGTAGAAATATGAAAAGGTTTTTAAGCATTGTCCTTGCTGCTGTTCTCGCAATAACCACAGCCATCCCAGCGTTTGCCAAGAATGGCTTCAGCTGCGGCAAAACACCGCTTGTTGTTGTTTGCGGCATGAATGTTTACCCGTTAATTAAAGACAAAGGTACGCCGAACGAAAAACAGATTTGGGCACCGGTCATTGATATGAACGATGTCATAAAAAAAGCAGTTGTCGGTATCGCGTCGGCGGCGGCGGCACAAGACTGGAACAAACTCGGCGATGCCATTGTACCGGTTGCAAACAAACTGCTGGAACCGGCATCCTGCAATGCCGACGGAAATTCGAAATATAAAATCTCAACCACTACTTTTCCGAAATCCATGGCATACTACCCCGACGTAGCCAATGGAGGTTACAGTGAAAGCGGCATTGTGCATTCGGCTTGCGACAGTATAGGCGCAGACCACACCTATGTTTTCAACTATGACTGGCGTATTGACCCGCTGGTTAACGCCGAATCGCTGAATTCGCTGATAGAAAAAGCTCTGACCGAAACCGGCCATAAAAAGGTTGACCTCGCTGTATGCAGTTTAGGCGCGAACCAGGCGCTGGCTTACCTTGAAAAATACGGCGGCAAAGACATTGAAAGCTGTGTTTTTCTTTCCTCCGCCTTCGGCGGTTCTCTGGTTGCCAGTGAGGTTTTTGCAAAACAGATTGTTATTGAAAAAAATGTTGTGAAAAACTTTGTTGACGAGAATGTTAACACTTCGGAAAACATCAATTTCATCGTGAATTCCTTGTTGGGCATTCTTGATTACGCGGGTGTTTTGGACATGGTTTTGAACCTCGCAAACAAAGGAACACAGGCTTTGATTGAAAGAGCATTTAACGAGGTCTTGATTGACACACTCTGCACTATTCCCGGCTTTTGGGCGCTAATCCGCGAGGATAACTACGAGAAAGCTAAAACCGACCTGCTTGACCCCGTAAAGCACGCGAAGCTGATTGCCAGAATTGACGATTTTCATTATAATATAAGAGTGAAAAGGCAGGAAATCATCAACAACTTAATGAAACAAGGTGTTACGGTTTCTTTCTGCTCACATTATAACCATTCATCCATGCCTGTTTACCCTTCTGCCGCCGGGCAAAACGACGGCCTTGTTGAAACGCCCTGCACAAGCGGCGGCGCAACCTGCGCGAATTTAGGCACCACTTTCCCTGCCGGGTATGTTCAAAAGAATACCCTTGGTGGAAAAAACTATATTTCGCCGGATAATGTAATTGACGCCTCAACCTGCATGTTCCCCAACCAGGTTTGGTTTTTCAAGGATGTCAACCACGTCGCCTGCCCCTATGGTTCTGACTATAACGCATTTGTTTTGTGGCTACTGGAGCAAAAGTCGCAACCGACCGTTTGGACTGACGCGCGCTACCCGCAGTTCTCCGGCACAAATGACGACGGCAGAACGCTTTATCCTTTAACCAAAGCACCGGCGATAAAACCAAGTATTCAAAAGGTATTGCTATCTGTTTTTGATACATTATTAAACATCAAAAAGTCCCTGTCAGCCTTTTCATTTTAACAAACCCGTAGGGACGCCATACATGGCGTCCGGAGCCTTTTGGTATATTCATGCTTTATCAGAAATTTTTATGGATGTCGTTTTAGACGCCATATATGGCGTCCCTACGTTAAACAATAACCAATAAACATTGAATGGAGTCTATATCATGAAAAAGCTGCTGAGCATAATCCTTGCCGCTGTTATTTTTTCCCTGACAGTTATCCCTGCATTTGCCGCTAAAAGGTGCACATGCGGACACACGCCGCTTGTGGTCGTCGGCGGCATGAACGGTTTCCCGCTGATAAAAGATGCGGGGACGCCCAAAGAACTGCAGGTATGGCCGCCGGTTATCAATTACGGAGAAATTGCCGCTACGGCTTTCAGCGGTTTTTCCGCCGCGGCGTTTTCACACGACTGGAACAAACTCGGCGACAGGCTTGTCCCCGCCGCCAATAAGCTGCTTGAACCGTCTTCCTGCAGCGCTGACGGGAACTCCAAGTATCCTTTAACAACAACGACCTTTCCGCTTTCCATGGCGAACTATCCGGAATTCATGAAAAGCGCCCTTATAAGCGAGGAAGGCTTGCTTCATAGTGCCTGCGATAGGATAGGCACGGATCATGTCTATTATTTCAACTATGATTGGCGCATTGACCCTTTAGAGCACGCGAAGGTACTCAACACCATGATAAAAAGGATAAAGGCGGAAACGGGGCACGACAAGGTCGATATCACGTCCTGCAGCCTTGGTGGTTCGCTGACGCTCGCCTATTTTAAGCTGTTCGGTTATAAAGACGTTGACAGCTGTCTGTTCCTTTCGTCCGCTTTTTCCGGTTCGCTCGCGGCAAGCGAAATTCTAACGGGCAAAATCAGCATAGATAAAACCGCGCTAAAGCATTATTTAAGACTCAATGTCAACAGCAAATACCATCTTGATTACATCCTTGATGCGTTTGTTGAGGTGCTTGACCAAACAGGTTCGCTTGAACAGGCAGTGAATTTTCTCAATGGCATGTTGGGCGCATTAAAAGACAGGGCTCTTAAAGAGGTTATGGTTGACACCCTGGGTACCATGCCGGGCATGTGGTCACTCGTGCGCGAAGGTGCTTATGAGCAGGCAAAGAGTGCGCTGCTCCATGATACTAAATACGCCAAATTAATTGAAAGAATTGATGATTTTCATTACAATGTGCGTGAAAAACGCCGCGAGATTATTGAAAATGCCATGCACAGCGGCGTAAAGATTATGTTCACCTCAAATTATGAAGATGCGCTGATTCCCGGTTTTCCGTCCGCAATCAAGCAAGGTGACGGTTTGATAGAAACCGTTTGTACCGGCATCGGTGCGACTGTTGCTCAGCTCGGTGAAAAACTGCCTAATGGCTACACTCAAGCGAATACTTGCTGCGGCAAAAATCACATCTCCCCCGACCGTATTATTGATGCTTCCACCTGCATGTTCCCGGAACAGGTTTGGTTTTTCAGGGGTGTTGCGCATATCGGTACTCTGTATGGCTCTGAATTCTGTGATTTTGTCTTTTGGCTGTTGGAACAAACGGAACAGCCAACTGTCCGGACGGATGCGGCGCACCCACAGTTTATGGCTGCAGGAGATAACGGCATGACACTTCACCCCACAACCGTTGCTGATGGAAATCAAAAGACTGTCGCTGATTATGTGAATGCCGTTTTTAACATGAACAAATTATTTTAAAGGAGAAATTATTATGTATTGCAGAAACTGCGGAGTTCAAATGCAACCCGGTTCATATGTATGCACAACTTGCGGGGTGCCTGCGGGCGTAGGTAATAAGTTCTGCCCAAACTGCGGTGCACAAACCGATGTCAACGCCGTTATGTGCGTAAAATGCGGCGTCGGCTTCATACCGGCACAAAACTTCGCGCAGCCCGGCGTGGAGCAAAAATCTGCTATAATAGCGGCTTTGCTCGCGTTTTTCCTCGGCACTCTCGGTATTCACAACTTTTATTTGGGTTATACCAATAGAGCCGTGACGCAACTTCTGCTCACCTTGGTTGCTTCTGTGGTTACCTGTGGGTTAAGTGCAATTGCTGTGCAGATTTGGGCGATTGTGGAAGGGGTTCAGTTGCTCACCGGCTCGATAAACATTGACGGAACCGGCAACCCGCTTAAAAAAGATATTTAGACTTAATGAAGAAGATTACAAAGCATAATGCGCTCTTTATTGTAACGGCTCACGCGGCCATTGCTTTGTTTGTTTTTGCTTATACCTTTTTTCTGGGCTGCCCGATAAGCCATTTTTTTGGAGTACCTTGTCCAAGCTGCGGTATGACAAGTGCACATTTAGCGTTTTTGCGAGGAGATATCCGCGAAGCCTTCGCTTATCATCCGCTGTTTTGGCTGGCAATTCCGCTTATTTTTTTATTTTTGCACAATAATATCTTTAACTTTCATATCAGCAAAAAGGCATTGAATATCATTGCGATCGTTTCAATCGTCTTGTTTGTTTCAGTCTATCTTATCCGTATTTTTATCCTGCATGACCCTGTACTGAAGATAGATTTTGACGGTTCGATTTTGCACAGAATATTGGATGGAACCGGAATAGTTAATTGAAAACGAAAATGATAAATGTGTAGGGTACGCCCTCTGTGGCGTTCCTAAAACGGCTAAAGCAAGGAGCTTCTGCCGCTTTTTGATCCCATAATTTTATCGATTATCAATAATTTATTATTGACATTCAATTTGTATTGATATATTATATATCTGAGGTGAAAATAATATGAAAAAATATAAAGTATTTACCATCATTCTATCCATATTTTTACTGATATCATGTGCAATTAACGTTAGACTGGTTGTATATGTGCTGCAAAACTATAATACCGTTAAAATGGGTGTCAAATACGTCAACTACATTTCAGATGAAGTTGGGATTGAACTGCCGACAGAAGAGTATTCAACTGACATTTTATTTATGGATGCGCATGATTGGTGGTTTGGCGAAGGAAAATCAGCCGGTGTTATCGGTTTGAATTCTTCAGAAAATGAAAAGTTTTTAAAAGAAGTTGAATTTGATTTTGTCAGATGGGATAAATTGTCAAACATGGGTGTTGATTTAGATAAGCATTTGTTTGAATACGAGTCTTTAAATAAAAGTGTTCCAAGAGTTAAGTCTGGGTATTATTGCCTTTATAGTAAAAACGCCGGTAGTTTTAATGACAGTGATTTTTTTAGTAAATATGCAAGTTTTATTTATATAGAATATATCCCGCAGGATTCTGTCATTTACATTCACGAGTATGATGATTAATTTTTAGAGTATGTACTTCTAAACCCTCATGAAAAAAGATGACAGGCAAAAATTTGATAAACAACGAGCATCCCAAAGAGAGCGTTTTGCTCCATTCGGGGTGCTCAAAAATTTAATCGGTTTGCTCCGCAACACACAAAAATATCAGTAACAAAAAGTGCACCGCAGCTTTTCTCCGCAAATAACAGTAAAAACCGCTTATTATTTGCTGGTAGCTTGTATTTTTTCCGGCTTTCCTCTGTTAATAAACCTTACCGAAATCTCCGGTGTTTCGTATTTGTCCCGCTCGCAGGAAAACGCCAAAGCTGATGTGCCTTTCGGAAGTGCTGCTTTGCCAGCAACCTCGACATTTTCGATTGGTACAAAGTTCTTGTTGGTCAATTCAGCTTTGCCGTCAAATGAATATAACAGATACTGATTCTCGCCGACGGTGCAGTTGAATTTGATCGTACCGCCAGCTGTTTTGAAGGAAGGATTTGAAATACTCCCATCACCCTCATTATGAAGCCGGATGGAGAAGCTTTCTTCCATGCTGTTTGTAACGGACCAATCCGAGCCCCCGGGCTGACCGGGCTGCATTTCCGCAAGGTTGCAGCGATAAAATTTTGATATTTCCATCGGATAGAGCAGGTAAGAATTTTCGTCCTCTTTTTCCAAGTGCCATTCTGTTTCGGGAATTTTCAGCTTTTCTTTTTGCTCGTTGGTAAATGCGTCCGCAAGGCGCAGTGTATCCCAATTTTTTATGGCACTCAAAAGCTTGTCGATTTGCCCGTGTAAATGCAAAGTGGGCACGCCTATGGTCATGCCATAACCTGCGTCAAAGCCTGCTGATTCCGACAGTGCCCATTCCAGGTCCTCAAGGGTCGAGCATTCAAACTTCTTTTCCGCAAGCCGGATAAGAAACCATCCGAGCATACGAGGGAACAGGTTGCGGCGAAAGAAATGCTGGTTTTTAATGCGGTATTCCACCTGCCCTGTCCGCATTGCTTCGCCCCAGGGTTCGCCCCAATTCATGCGGGTGTTCATGTGCCATGTAAAATGGTGCAAACCGCTGGCGTCATTGATAACGGTATGGTCCCAGCCGTTGAAGCAGCGCACGGAAAAACGGGTGTGCGCGTATTCGTCGTGTCCGGTATAGTCACAACCCTCCAGCCCGTCGAAGGATATCTGGCTCAAGCCTGTTTTGTTAAATAGCTCGACGATTCTGTCGCTGAACTCGTCCTGCAACTCCAAATCCGGGAACAAAGTGTTGTACGGATAATCCCAGAGTTTATACAGCGGCGCTTCTTTTTCATGGGCGCTCTTTGCCGTTTCAAACTCGCCCCTCCGGCAGTTTTTCAGCAGATAACAGCCGTCTTTTTCTTCAAAGGAGCCGAATGAAATCAGCTCGTTTTCGCACTGCATGGCGTTCAGTGTCAGCGGCGTATCGAAATAGTGGGATTTTTTAATCAATATATCGGTTTGTGTTTCGTCTATGTCATCTATTAAATATAACTGTCCCTGTTTGAGCAGGTGTTCGCTCGGCACGGGGGTAACATACGCATCGTTCGTATTCATGAAGTTTGTAAGGGTGTGAACGCCCATCAAAATGCCGTGTTCTTTACATTTTTCGACAATTTCTTTTATCTGCGCGTCCCCGCCCGGGAATCCGTCCTCATTCCAGGTAAAGTGCCCCCAGCTTTGGAAAGGTCCGTCATGGTAGATATATTTGAACCCTGCAATTTTAGCTTTTTCAATAACGAAATCAATATCATCTTCATAGAAGCCTGAAATTAGATACGACCGCATAGCCCCGCGCGAAATTTTTCCCCATTCGCCTTCAATAATCGGGTGCGGAAGCCCCTGCTCAACCTCAATTTCGCCGATTCTTTCCAACGCGTCGCACTGCCTGCAGGCGAAAAAGGCAATCTTAGCGCCTTTTATATAAGCGTCTTCGCCTTTAACAGGCAGAACCAGGCAATCCTTCACGCCGTTTACCTCTCTGTATTCCGTCCGGTCGCGCCGGCGGCAGGAAAACTGCAAAACAGAACCGCCTTCCACTCTAGCTGCGGCACGGGCTGTTTCGGCAAAGCCACCGACGGATATTTCGGTGTTCTCCTGCTTGTATTTCACCTTTTCCTTTAAAGCACACGCGTATTCCTGCGGAACGCCCTGCACGGTTTTGATGTTCAGCGTCTGCATCCCGAAAGCAACCCTTTCCCCCTGGCAAACGCCGATGATGTCGCCCACCACCTCGTCAAGGGTGACGAATACAGGGCCGAACATAAGGGCGTCGGCGTCCTCCGGTACTTCGACGGCTTCAAAGGTCACGCAAACATCGCTTTCAATAAACTTAAGGCAAACTTTGCGGCCATTTTCAAAACCAAATATTACGGTGTCATCTTTCAACGCGGCTTTTTGAGGATCATAAATCTTGCCATCAGCCAAAAGCGAAACAAGCATACTTTTTTCGGCAGGCAGCAGCACTTCTTTTCCATCCGCTTTGATGGATGAAATAAATCCGGTCTCGTCAACAGAAACTTCGGTAAATCTTGTATTGAATGTCTTCATTTTTTATTCCCCTTTGTGATTATTTGTTGTTAGAACTATCAGTCTGCCTTGTTTACCCAATTGATTGTTAACTCATCCATGTCAATGCCGTTTTTTGTCGGATACCATTTATTGCCGAGTGTTATGTTTTCTTTTTTACCGAGCATTATCATCTTTTTAATTGAAGTGCAGCTGTAAAAAGCGTACTCGCCAATCTGTGTTACATTCTTTGGTATAGTCATCTCCGTTAAACCGGTGCAAAACGCAAATGCATCTTTACCGATAAATTGCAGATTATCCGGCAGTTTCAATGCCTTCAATGCCGTCGCCCTGCTGAACGCTCTTTCTTCGATTGATAGAAGACTTGCGGGCAGGGTTACCGATTCGAGATTCCCGCATTTATAGAAAGCCTTGGTGCGGATTGTTTCAACGCCGGCAGGGACATTATACCTTGCATAGCTTGTGATTTTGCCGTTTTTGTCTGCCGTAACATCTTTTTTTATCGGGTAATAAATAAGCGTTTTCATATCCTTGCTGAACAGCACCCCGTCAACCGCGGTGAAATACTCATTATTTGGGTTAACTATATACTCTTTGAGCGAAGTGTTGTTGGTGAACGCCCAACCGCCGATTTCGCGCACATTTTTACCGATTTTTATGGTGACGAGGCTCGGGGCATTAAACGCGCCGAAGTTTTCGACCTTGACAACCGGCATACCATCAATCTCGTCGGGAATTTCCAACACTGTTACCGTGGATTTATCCTTGTATGTGCGGATAATAACGGTGTTATCTTTTACGGTGTATCGCATATCTTCATAAGTTTTCAGAACGCAACCGGTGAAACCGGATGCCATGAAAGCAACCAAAATTAGCAGTAATATGCTTTTCACTTTTTTATTCACAGCCATCCACCTCCATTGCAGCAACCGGCTCCGAAGGGCTTTCGCTATTTTCAATTCCCCGAAGACATTCTTTGAGTTCCTCAATCATTTTTTTGTGTTTTTCTTTGGTTAAATCGTAGAAGAAATAGGGTGCTGTGCCCAGGACGCTTCCCAAAATAGACCCCCAGATATAAATGTTTAAAAGGGTGGTTCTGACCGCATCGTCATAAAGCACGTCCCAATCCGAGGTAAAACCCGCCAAAGCCAGAATCAGCGGCAATATCCATCCGGTTGCCTGACCGAGAGGGCCGGTAATCCATCCACTGATACCCTGAATCGAATCACAGCGTTCCCCAAAGCGCCACTGGTGATACTCCATAATTTCCCCGCCAAAGCCGCTGGCAGCGCCCCCGGAAACTTCACCTGTAAAGTTGCGCAGTCCCATAAACACCAGCATAAGCACAAGGTTGTTGGTATAGACAGCAACCGCGATGCCGACTGTTAAGGCAATGTTGCAAAAAGAAGCTGCCAGATAAACATCGCGCCTTTCATATCTTTTAATAAGTGATGGCGTAATAAAAAAAGCGAAATTGAACGGAATGACAATAACCGTTGTCGCAAAGCCGAGCAGCCATTCGCGGCGCAGCGCATAAACAAAAAATAATGTCAGAAGGTTGCCGGCTATCCCCGACCATGAACCGATTAAGCCCGATATGTTTCTTATCCAGAGGTATTTATTGCGCAGTACCTGCTTGGCACCTTTTAAGAATGTTACCTTGACACGGTTTTCGTTCTTTGGTTCTATTACCCGCTCTTTGACAAAAAAGATCGATAAATTCATCAGCATACCGATTCCGCATAACAGCGGGATAAACACCCGGTAAGTTGCCAGATTCGTATACCCGCCTGTGATGGTTGCCATAACCGGAAACAGCATAAACAAAACCGACTGCGGCAAATTATAAAAAAACGGTGCGATAGAGAAGAACTTCTGGCGTTCCTGCGAGTTCGGCGTAATGTAGTTAATGATGCTGTTGGACGCGCCGTAATCCGCGGTCATCGTGCCCAGCAGTGAGAAAAGAAAGTGCAATATAACTACTTTGGTTGTGTAACTGTACGCATTGTAATTCACATAAGGGATGGCGCACAACAGTGCATAAATCGGTAACGCATAGATAAGAAAAAAGGGCTTCGCCCTGCCGTATTTTTCGCTGAATTTGTAGCGCACAAACCAGTCCGAATAAAAATTGTACACGCTGATAATGAGAACATTGCCGACAATTTGGGGAATCCCCGGTAAAAAGCTCTCAAAGAGGTCCGGCGGCAGAAGATAGGCAATTATCCCGAGGACTATCTTAATGCTCATGGCAATATGGGCAAAGTTGCGCACCTTTCTTTCAAGACGGCCGAAGTTCTCAAAAATGAGCATATTCAAAGGTGTCATCCATGTAAAGGCGTAACCGGCCACCATACCGATAATACCTATTTTGTAGAAGTCCATGAGGGATATACCCATAATGGCTCCGCAAAAAAAGCCTGCGTTAAAACCGATGAACCCCGCGACAAAGCCATAGATGTTTCCGCCCGACGCACTCACGCAAAAGGCCACAAACTCCTTGATGGACACATATTCTCCCTCTTTGGGATGGTTCCAATATGTTCTAACATATACTTTCCCCTTCGCTAGCTGTTCACGGCTCACATATTGTTTTAGTTTCTGCTTCATTTTCACTCCCCTGTCCGGCTGCTTTTTACCCTGTGGTTTAACAACTTAGTGCGTGAGGTGCTGATGTATCAGCCCCACTCAACAAGTCTCAGCACTCTTGAGACGATGCCTAAGCCTTTGAATATATCACCCAGGTAGTCATCTGAGATAATTACTTTCGGTATCGCGTATGCCGGGAAACCCATTATGGCTTCATCCATAATGGCTTCAATTTGATTTTGCCTCTTTGAAGTATAAAAAACAATCAGTTCCGGATTTGTAAAAACGATCGCCGACCGGACAATCTTGGCGCAGTAGGCTACCGAAACAGGTTCTTCCGGTGAATCCCGCAAAAAGGATATTTCCCCCGCAAAGCCGTTCGTGCCCCGCAGGATTTTGCCATTGACTATTTGCCCCAAACCGATGCCGTTATGCCCGAATTGCAGGGTGGCAATGGTTGTGTCTTCTTTATTTTCGGAATACTCAGCGGCAGCCAAAGCGGTCAGATTCATATCATTTTCAACTAATACGGCGACTTCATATTTGTTTTCCAAGTACCCCTTCAAATCAAAGTCATTTAATGAAGGATTATAGTACCAGTCGATAATTTTACCGTTGTCGGATATCGCGGGCACGGCAATACATAAAACAGTAATTTGATTGTATTTTTTAATAAGCGCAATGTATATTTTCTCAATCTCTTCACAATATTCAGGGAGTAAAATAGTTTTTTCTCCTTTTTCGCAAACTTCGTCCGCGAAATCTTTCAGCATGAAATGCAGTTCGTTGTCATCCAGTACAAAATATAACGTGTGGCAAAATGCGGAGTTAATGTTGTATAACTGTGCTTTCCTCCCGCCTGTTGACGGAGCAATCTCGGACGGAACAATTACTTCCGCATTCACACCGAAATCAATTGCTTTTTTTACTGTTGGAATACTTAACCCCGTCGATTCGGCAATTTCGGATATGGCAGAGCAGCGATGTTTTCGCATCGCTTCCAAAATGGCGTTAAAATGAATGTTTTTAATTGCCAACATTCCACTGTTCGCCGCAAACACTCCCATCCGTATTCGATTTTTCTCTATAACCGAAACTTTTTTAATAGGCTTTCAAAAGTATTATACACTAAATTCGAGAAAGGTCAAATAATATTTTAATCTTACAAGTTATATCATTGACGGCATTCTCAATCTTTTAAATAATACTGTCAACAAAGAATCCGAGTCTTATATTTGAGTATTCCACATGGTTTTCTAATAACTTTTTAAGGAGCTGTGCTGAAACTTTAGTTTCAATACAGCCCCTCATATTTATGTTTATTCAAACTATATTTGCGTTATCCTCAACATATAAAAATTTACTTACTTCTTTTTCTTCCCGAAAATACCGCCCTTTTCATCATTGCTGTCGCCGGAAGAACCTTTGCTGCCAAGCGAAGCTTGAAACTCCTTAAGCAAGTCCTTTTGATGCTGGTTCAAATCCTTCGGGACATTAACGATAATTCTGATAAACTGGTCTCCCCTGCCTCTGCCGTTTAGCACTTGAATGCCCCTGCCCTTAAGGCTGAAGACTTCGCCGGGCTGCGTACCCGCAGGCAGTTTAAAATCAACCTTGCCGTCAAGCGTCGGTACCAAAAGGCTGTCGCCCATAACCACTTGGGCATAGTTTACGGTGAATTCACACCAGACGTTGTAACCGTCGCGCTCAAAGAACGGGTGCGGACGGACAAAAACCGCCACATGCAAATCGCCGGTTGGTCCGCCGTTTACACCGTAGTTGCCTTCACCCCTGACATTAAGTACCTGTCTATCATCAATTCCCGCAGGAATATTCACTTCAACATTGCTGTTTTTCGAAACTCTTCCGCCGCCGCGGCATTTTTGGCACGGCTTATCAACTACCTTGCCTTTTCCGCCGCACTTTGGGCATGCTTTTGAGGTTGAAATAACGCCGAAAGGTGTGCGTTGCTGCGCGTTTACCTGGCCCTTGCCGTTACATTCCGGGCAGGTTTTTGGAGACGTACCTTTTTCGGCACCATTGCCTTGACATTCCGGACAAACTTCAATCTTCGTTACTTCAATTGTTCGTTTGCATCCCTTTGCCGCTTCCTCAAAAGATATTGTTACCCTAGCCTGAACATCCTCGCCCCTGCGGGGAGCATTTGGGTTAGACTGTCTGCCGCCGAATCCTCCGCCGCCACCGCTGCCGAAAAAACTGCCGAATAAATCGCCCAAGTCAAAATCCATTCCTCCGCCGCCAAAACCTCCGCCCGGACCGCCCGCGCCAAAATTAGGGTCGACTCCTTTATGACCGAATTGATCATAACGCGCCTTTTTGTCGGTATCCGAAAGCACTTCGTAAGCCTCATTGGCTTCCTTGAATTTTGACTCAGCAGTTTTGTCACCCTGGTTTAAATCAGGGTGATATTGTTTCGCCTTTGTGCGGTATGCTTTTTTAATCTCTTCCTCGGTGGCGTTCTTGCCTACACCGAGTACTTCGTAAAAATCTCGTTTGTCAGCCAATAAAATCGGCTCCTTATCATTTAAGTTTTGGCGTTTGGGGCGGGTTATTTTAAATGGGACACATACACAATATTATAACTGTTATTGTTCGCATATTCAAGGGCGGAAATTGATTCCGCCCTTGATTTTGAATTAATTTTATTACTGGTCTTCCGGCACATCGGTGAAGTCAGCCTGTGTATAGCCGTCCGCTTCGCCTGTGTAGCCACCGTCCGGACTCGGCGCCTGTTGACCTTCTTGGCCTTGAGCAGCGGCAGCTTCTGCTGCCTGCTTGTAAAGTTTTTCTGAAACCTCATAGAACTTCGCTTGAAGCTCTTCCTGTCTTGACTTGATAAGGTTGATGTCTTCGCCCTTTAATGCCTCTTTTAGGGAATCGATTTTTTCATTGATGGTGGTTTTTTCGTCATCGGAGAACTTGTCGCCTTCCTCGCTTAAAAGCTTTTCGCACTGGTAAACCATTTGGTCTGCTGCATTGCGGTTGTCAACTTCTTCGCGGCGCTGCTTGTCTTCCGCTGCGAACTGCTCCGCCTCGCGGACAGCCTTTTCAACATCATCTTTTGACATGTTGGTGGATGATGTAATAGATATGGACTGCTCTTTATTGGTACCCAAATCCTTTGCGTGGACATGCACAATGCCGTTGGCGTCGATATCAAAGGTAACCTCAATCTGCGGGATGCCCCTTCTGGCGGGCATGATGCCGTCGAGGTGGAACACACCTATGCTCTTGTTATCCTTCGCAAACTCGCGCTCGCCTTGAAGCACATTGACTTCAACAGACGGCTGGTTGTCCGCGGCGGTGGAGAAGATTTGGCTCTTTTTAACGGGAATCGTTGTGTTTCTTTCAATAATCTTTGTGTTAACGCTGCCCATGGTCTCAATGCCGAGAGATAGCGGTGTGACATCGAGAAGCAAAAGACCTTTCACTTCGCCGCCGAGTACGCCTGCCTGCAAGGCGGCGCCGATAGCAACACATTCATCGGGGTTTATGCCTTGGAAAGGCTCCATACCCATAAACTTTTTGACTGCTTCAAGGACAGCCGGTGTGCGGGATGAACCGCCTACCATAAGAACTTTGTGGATATCCGAATTCTTCAAACCTGAATCCGCCATTGCCTGGCGAACCGGTCCCATTGTTTTTTCAACCAAATCCGCTGTCATCTCATTAAACTTGGCTCTCGTGAGCGTAGTTTCAAGATGCCTCGGACCGGAAGCGTCAGCAGTAATAAACGGTAAATTAATTGTTGATGTGGTAACGCCGGAAAGTTCAATTTTTGCTTTTTCCGCCGCTTCCTTAAGACGCTGCATCGCCATTTTGTCGCCCCTAAGGTCGATGCCTTGCGCTTTTTTGAATTCGTCGGCAAGCCAGTCCATAATTCTTTGGTCAAAGTCGTCGCCGCCGAGCCTGTTGTTGCCTGCGGTTGAGAGCACTTCCTGCACACCGTCGCCCATTTCAATAATGGAAACATCGAAGGTGCCGCCGCCGAGGTCATAAACCATAACCTTTTGGTCGTTTTCTTTGTCAATACCGTAGGAAAGAGCGGCTGCTGTCGGCTCATTGATAATTCTCTTGACTTCTAGCCCTGCTATTCTTCCGGCATCTTTGGTTGCCTGGCGCTGAGCGTCGGTGAAATACGCGGGTACCGTGATAACCGCTTCCGTTACTTTTTCGCCGAGGTATGCTTCTGCGTCAACCTTGAGTTTTGTTAAAATCATTGCCGAAATTTCCTGTGGAGTATACTTTTTGCCGTCAATGTTTACTTTGAAATCTGTGCCCATCTGCCTTTTGATGGAAGAAATCGTTCTTTCGGGGTTAGTGATGGCCTGACGCTTTGCTACTTGGCCTACCATACGCTCACCGGTTTTGCCAAACGCGACAACCGACGGGGTTGTTCTTCCACCCTCTGCGTTTGCAATAACAACGGGCTCGCCGCCTTCGATAACTGCTACGCAAGAATTTGTTGTGCCTAAATCAATTCCGATTACTTTTGACATATTAATGTCCTCCTTAAAATTATATAAAAATTAGTATTACGCTTTTTAATTTGCAACCGATACGGTTGCGCTGCGGATAACTTTTTCTCCGATTTTATAGCCTTTGCTTAATACCTGCGCTATAACATTTTCGTCCAGCGTTTCATCTTCAACATGCATAACGGCACTGTGGATATTGGGGTCGAATGGGTCTCCCGCTTCGCCGAAAGTTTCAATGCCAAGCTTTTTGATAACTGCCAAAAACTGGCTGTATGTCATATCCATACCCTTTTTATAGTCTGCGAGGCTTTCGGTGGTGTTTCTTTCCGCTCTTTCGAAATTATCGATGATGGGGAGCAGTTCGGTAATCACCGTTGACTTTGAAGATTTAAAGATATCGTCCTTTTCGCGCTGCGAGCGCTTGCGAAAGTTTTCGTATTCAGCTGCGAGGCGCAATAGCTGGTCATTTTTTTCAGCAAGCTGTTTTTCAAGTTCCTGTTCGCGGGATTTCTCTTTTTTCACTTTGTGAACTTTTTCCTCCCCGGGCGTTTCCTGAGTCTCTTGATTTTCCAATTCATCTTCTTTTCTATTCTTTGCCATTTAGCTGAACCTCCGTTTTTTTGTGTTCAGTTTGTACAAAAACTGTAAATTTATATTATTCCTCAAGCGCCTGTGTCAACAACCTGCCGACCAGGTTAGTCAAATACTTAACGCTTGGAATAAGCCGGGAATAGTCAATCCTGGTGGGACCTATTAAGCCGATAATGCCGCCCTCTTTGCCGCCTATATTATAGCGTGCTAAAATAATACTGGATTTTTCAAGCTGGCGATAAAGATTTTCTTTGCCGATAAGCACATCAAGCTCATTTTTGCTTGAGGCAATAAGATGGTTGAGCGGCTCCGCTTTATTTAAAAACTCCATAAGTTCATAAGCACTGCCGTTGAATTCGCGGTGATTGAGCAAATTTGACTGACCCTCAAGCATTATCTGTGTTTCCTCTGCATCCTTTGCCAAGTCTGAAACCGTTGCAAGCAAAGGGAGCATTGACATTGCTTCTTTTCCAAGGGAAGCAGCAAGCGTTTGCAGCATTACTGCGCTTACTTCCGAAACAGGGTGCCCGACAAGAGTTGCTGAAGTAATATTGTAAAACACCTCTAGCATTGGGTTGTTCAGTTCATAATCCAACCGGCAAACTCGGCTTCTGATAATACCGCCGGAAGTTAACAAAACAATCATTGCTGTACGGTTCCCGATTGGCACAATCTCAATACGTTTAATCAAAACGCTTTCGCCTTTTGGCATTGTAGATACTGCCGCGCAGTTTGTCAAATCCGCTAAAACTTCACCTGCTTTTTCGAGCAACCGCTCCGGGTCGCCTTCGTCGGAAGAAATATCCGCATCAATTCGCCTGCGTTGGGAGGCGTTGAGCTCGTACTTGTTCATCAAGTTATCAACATAATAACGGTAGCCCATATGCGAGGGAATTCTGCCGGAAGATGTGTGCGGCTGCTCTAAATAGCCCATTGCGGAAAGCTCCGACATCTCATTTCGGATTGTTGCAGAGGAAAGGGATAACCCCAATTTTTCTACAAGACCTTTTGAGCCAATAGGCTCACCGGTTTCGATATATTGCTCAACAATTACTGCAAGGATTTTTTGCTTTCGTTCATTCATATCCAAAGAATTCACCTCCCGCTCGGTAAGACTGCTAAAAATTAGCACTCTTAGCATCTGAGTGCTAACTCTATTGATACTATACACCTACAATTCATTTTTGTCAATAATTCAATTGTAAACACTTTGTTAATGAATTTAAGATATTTTGTTTCCAACTATCCTATCAAATCACCGATGATTTTATTGGATAAAAGGAAGCCTCTCTGTGTAAAGTATATACCCTTTACATTTGAAACTAGCAAGCCCTGCGTCTCAAAACTCTTTGCCCGCTCGCGTATCGGTTTCGGTATGCTAAAGCCATATCGGTCAATGGTTTCACGCTCTAGTAGACCTTCATTTAAGCGTAAGCGAAGCATAGCATATTCCTCAAAATATCCGCCCTCACCGTCCTGAACAGGTTCACACAACTTCATAAAGCTATTCAAGTCCCGCTCGTAATAAAAACGCTTGCCTTCAATAAAGGAATGGGCCGCCGGGCCTATGCCAAGGTACTCCTCACTGTTCCAGTACTTCAAATTATGCTTGCTTTCAAAACCTTTTTGGGCAAAGTTTGAAATTTCGTATTGCAAGAAGCCCGCTTTTTCGAGTTCAATGCAGGCTGTAAGGTAAAACGCGCAATATTCATCTTCCATGGGTAATTTAAGCGTGTCTTTTTGATCTGAAAATGGTGTTCCCTCCTCAATTTTGAGCATATAGGCGCTGATATGTGTGATACCCGCCGCCGCGCAGAAGTCAATCGAACGCTTTAGACTTTCAATGGTCTGCCCCGGAATGCCAAGCATAAGGTCAAGCGAAATGTTAGTTATCCCCGCGTGTTTAGCCCTTTCAACCGCCCTTGCAGCATCTGCTGCGGTACCCTTTCGACCCAATACTGCGCGTTCGGTGTCAATGGCGGATTGCAGCCCCAAAGAGATGCGGTTGACACCGGTGTTCGCGAGCTTTTCAAAATTGAATTCAGCGTCCAAAGCCCCTGCATTAAAGGGATTGCATTCAACGGTTATCTCAACTGCCGAATTACCTTCGCATTTGAAATCAACAATTGACTCATTAATAATTATTGAAAGTCTATCGGCACCTAATAACGATGGTGTACCTCCGCCGAAATAGAGTGTGTCAAAAGGCCGAATAATCTTTGTTGCCCAAGTTTGAATAGTTATAATTACTGCGGCGGTATAATTGTCCATGGTATTTTCATTTGCCGACAAGGAATAGAAATCACAGTACGGACATTTGCCCGCACAAAAAGGAATATGAATATATAAGCCGATTGGTTTATCATTAATAGTATCCATTTAAGCATCCGTCCTTTCCCAACTGACCATTGTTCACTAATAATATCCACTAAAAAAGGGCAGGCCCACGCCCGCCCTTCGTTTTGAAATAAAAATTAATCATCATCAAGCTTAAGTACAGCCATAAACGCTTCCTGCGGGACTTCGACAGAGCCGAACTGCCTCATACGCTTTTTGCCCTCTTTTTGTTTTTCCAACAGCTTTTTCTTGCGCGTAATATCGCCACCGTAACACTTGGCAAGCACATCCTTGCGCATCGCTTTAACCGTTTCTCTGGCGATTACCTTGCCGCCGATAGCTATTTGAATCGGTATTTCAAACATCTGGCGGGGAATGTTGTCCTTTAGCTTTTCAGCAATTTTCCTTGCTCTGCCGTACGCTTTCTCGGAATGAATAATAAATGAAAGAGCATCTATCACATCGCCGTTAAGCACAACATCAAGCTTGACGAGGTTGGAACGTCGATATTCGGTCAATTCATAATCGAAAGAGGCGTAACCTTTGGTCCGTGATTTCAGAGAGTCAAAGAAATCATATATAATCTCGTTGAGCGGCAGTTCATAGTGGATATCCACCCTTTCGGATGAGACATAAGTCATATCCTTAAAAATACCGCGCCGGTCCTGACACAAATCCATAATAGCCCCAACATATTCGGTTGGTGAAAAGATATGCGAAGAAGTAAACGGTTCCTCGCTGAAAGAAATACGCGCAGGGTCAGGGTAATGGGTCGGATTATCTATCTCAATAACGGACTCATCCGACATGTGAATTTTATAAATAACACTCGGTATGGTTGTAATCAGGTCTAAATCATATTCGCGCTCCAAGCGTTCCTGAACGATTTCCAGATGCAGCAACCCCAAAAATCCACAACGGAAACCGAAACCGAGAACGCCCGATGTTTCCGGTTCATAGGAAAGGGCGGCATCATTAAGCTGCAATTTTTCAAGCGCATCCCTCAGATTGCCGTAATCCGCGCCGTCCGCAGGGTAAATGCCGCAGAAAACCATCGGGTTTACCTTACGGTAGCCAGGCAGCGCTTCCTTTGCGGGATTGGCTGCAGTGGTAACGGTATCGCCCACGCGAGCTTCGTTAACGGTTTTAATGGATGCATTGATGTAACCGACATCGCCGGCAGTAAGCTCAGCGGCAGCTTCCATGTGGGTTGCACGCATATAGCCAACTTCAACAACGGTGAATTGTGCCCCTGTCGCCATCATGCTCATGATATCGCCCTGTTTTATTTTGCCGTCCATAACACGGACATAAACAATTACGCCCTTGTAGGTATCATAGACCGAATCAAAGACAAGCGCGCGCAGAGGTGCTGTTTCGTCACCCTTTGGCGGAGGAATATCGGCGACAATACGCTCCAAAACCTGTTGAACATTTTCACCTGTTTTTGCAGAAATACGGGGTGCTTTTGAACAATCAAGCCCTATAATATCCTCAACCTCTGCCGCAACCCTGTCCGGTTCGGCAGCGGGTAGGTCTATTTTGTTAATAACGGGTACAATCTCCAAATCATGTTCAAGGGCAAGGTAGGTGTTTGCAAGTGTTTGCGCTTCAATGCCCTGGGAAGCATCAACCACCAGCACGGCACCCTCACAGGCCGCAAGTGAGCGTGAAACTTCATAAGTAAAGTCCACATGACCCGGTGTATCTATTAAATTAAGGGCATATTCCTGCCCGTCCTGCATATAATTCAGTTTAACGGCACGAGCCTTGATCGTTATGCCGCGCTCGCGCTCCAAATCCATATTATCCAACAACTGTGCTGTCATATCCCTGCGCGCGACGGAATCCGTTAATTCTAAGAGTCTATCCGCAAGGGTTGACTTACCGTGGTCAATATGGGCGATAATACAGAAATTTCTGGTATTTTCCTTTGGTATGGACAAATTTAGCACCTCTTTATTGTGGTTAGTGATTGTGGACAGTGGTCAGAGAAACCGAAATTTCAATTGGTTATAGCGAACACATCTGAATATTTGTAAGATTTTGATAAGTTTGCTTTTATGTATATATCTAGAACTTATTGTATTATAGGTTAATTTTCTTTTCGAGTCAAGGGATTTAGCAAGGCGGAACTTTTATTGACAAAACTATGCGTACTGATTATTTAAACGGAAACTCTGCTTGCATATGAATCAAAAGAAAGCTATAATTTGCTTATTAAAAACAGATAAAAGGAGCTTTATATGAAATACGGAATATACTATGCATATTGGGAAGATGAATGGAGCGCGGATTATATACCCTATATAAAAAAGGTTGAAAACCTCGGGTTTGACATTCTTGAAATTGCCTGCACACCTATACCCGCATACAGCAATGCAAAACTTGCTGAGATAAAGGCATGCGCAGCAGAATACGGCATTACCTTGACCGGCGGGCACGGACCAAGCGCAAAGCATAATATTGCCTCAGCCGATTCGACAGTGGTGCGCGAGGGAATGGAATTTTACACCGGACTTTACAAAAAGCTTGAAATTCTCGGGATTACTAAAATCGGCGGCGGCATTTATTCCTATTGGCCGGTTGACTACACCAAACCTATTGATAAACAGGGCGACCGCGCACGCAGCATTGAAAATCTCAAAACCCTCTCAAAGGCGGCTAATGATTGCGGAATAAACCTTTACCTTGAAGTGTTGAACCGTTTTGAGGGATATATCCTTAACACGGCCGAAGAAGGAGTGCGTTTTGTTGATGAGGTCGGCGCGGATAATGTTAAACTGACGCTTGACACCTTCCACATGAATATTGAGGAAGACAGCTTCGGCGGGGCAATCAGGGCAGCGGGCGACAGGCTCGGTCATCTGCACATCGGCGAAGCTAACCGCCGTGTGCCCGGCAAAGGCAGGCTTCCCTGGGCAGAAATCGGCGAGGCGCTCAAAGACATAAACTTCAAAGGTGATGTGGTTATGGAGCCTTTCGTGCGCAGAGGCGGAACCGTCGGCTCGGATATAAAGATTTGGCGCGAGCTTGAAAAGAATACTGATACTGCAATCCTTGATAAGGACGCAAAGGAATCGCTGGCGTTTATCAAGTCTGTGTTTGAAAGATAAGACGGACATAATTATCGGCATTAAAAGCCTTAAATCTATAGTTTCTTCTTGTTTTTTCACCTGAAATACGGCATTATCATTTTCGGCGCAAAAAAATCCGGTTTGCGTAAAAATTTCCTTGCATTTTAAAATGGTTTGTGCTAATATAATCACCTGTGTAATAAAGGAGGTGTCACCATGCCGAACATTAAATCAGCAAAAAAGCGTGTACTTGTTAACAAAAGCAAGGCTCAGCGTAACAAGTCGCAAAATACCGCACTTAAAACAGCAGTCAAAAAGGCTCATGCAGCAGTTACCGCTAACGTTGCGGATAAGGATGCAGTTGTTAAGGCAGCCATAAAGAAGGTTGACCAAGCGGCCGCTAAAGGTCTTATTCATAAGAATAACGCTGCCCGCAAGAAGTCCGCCCTCGCAAAGCTTATCAAAGAAGCATAAGCCGATTCAAAGATATTTTCATCAATATGCGGTCAGCAGAATTCTTCTGCCGGCCGCTAAAATCGTTTATATCAGGTAAAATATTTATTGACATTTTGCTGAACTGCATTTATAATAAGTACTTGTTAAAGGTAATCGTTTTATTGTTACCTGAAAATAAAAAATAAATATGGAGGTGCCACTAATGTGTACTTTTAAGAAGGTTCTCAAGATTATTGGAATTATTGCAGCTATCGCCGGTGCGATTGCAGGCATCTATTTTGCCGTTACAAAAATTATGGATTGCAAAAAATGCAATGACAGCGAAGAGAATTATGTCTCGTGCTCTTGCTGTGATGATGAGTGCTGTGGGGAAGCAGCCGCCGCAGAATAATTTAAATTTTTTTAAAACGCATGGATGATTTTTTTCATCCATGCGTTTTTGTTTTGTTGAATTTTTGGCAACTGAGTCGTCTGCATCCTAAAGTTGCGATACTACTATTTTGCCCTTCACTATAACCATTTTAATTCTTAAGAATTCATCCACGACCAAAATATCTGCAAGCTTGCCTTCTTTTAGGCTGCCTGTTAAAGAATCTGCTCCGATAACCTTTGCGGGGTTGATTGTGCAGGATTTGAGTGCTTGTTTGAACGGGATATCAAAGCTGATTAAATTCAAAAACTCTTTGAATAGATTGGTAGTGCTTCCTGCCAAGTTACCATCTACCAAGGATGCTCTGCCGTTTTTAACAAAAACCTTTTGGCCGCCAAGCTCATATTCCCCGTCACCGCAGCCGGATGCGCTCATGGCGTCGCTGACAGCTACCGACCTGTCCTCCCCTAGGAGTCTGAATGCCATACGAAGAATAGGAGGGTGGGCATGAATGCCGTCACAGATAAGTTCTGCGGTCACTGTTGAGCTATCAAAAGCCGCTGTGACTGCCCCCGGAGCTCTGTGCTCAATTGGAGGCATCGCGCTGAAAAGGTGCGTTGCATGTGAAAAACCGTTTTTATAGCCTGCTTCTGCTGTTACAAAATCCGCATCGGTGTGCGCCTGGGAAACTGTGCAGGTTTTTGAAGCCTCATTTGCGAACTCAAACGCACCCTCAACCTCAGGAGCTAAGTCCACAAGGCTGATTTTGCAAATTGAATTCAGATTTTTAAACTCCTCAATATCCGGCAGACGAATATATTCGCCGGGCTGCGCGCCTTTTTTTGCAAGCGAAATATAGGGGCCTTCCATGTTGACGCCATGGATATAAGCGCCCGTTTCTTTGCCTAAGAAAGCGGCAGCCGCCTCAAACTGGCTGACAAGCTGCTCTTCTGGCAAGGTCATTGTTGCTGGGCAAAATGATGTTACGCCATGATTTGCCAGAAAGCGGGACATTTTTTCAAGCGACTCCCCGCTTGCATCCGACATATCCGCACCATCGCAGCCGTGAATGTGAATATCCACAAAGCCGGGGAAAATTATGCAACCCGAAAGGTCAAGCTCATCTTCCCCGCATAAAGCTTCACCGATTTTCGCGATTTTTTCACCATCAAGCAAAATATCCGCTTTTTGCGGTTCAAAATCGCTGTTATATATTGTAGCGTTTTTTAATACCATCGTTTAGTAGGCCTTTCCCCAGTAAAGCATTTGATTGGCCGCCTTACCGCAGCAAACACATTGTTCGCTTATTTGTTCCTGCTCATTTGGTATGCAGCGCGAGGTAACGCCGGCTTCATTCTTTAACTTCTCTTCGCATTCCTGACTGCCGCACCACATCGCCTTAATAAATCCGGGGCGGTTTGCTGCGTTTTCTTTCATTTCGTCAAAGGTTGCGACCGAATAGGTCATCTCCTCGCGGCGTGCCAAAGCCTTTTCATAAAGGCCGTTGTGAACAGCAGCAAGCAGCTCTGGAATTTTTGTTTCAAGTTCGTCGAGTGAGACAAAGGTCTTTTCTCTGTTATCCCTGCGTACAAGTACACATTGGTTGTTTGCAATATCCTTTGGCCCAATTTCCAGACGAAGCGGAACGCCCTTCATCTCGTATTCCGCAAACTTCCAGCCTGCGGAATTGTCGGAATCATCAAGTTTCACGCGGCAAAGCTTCGATAGCGCTTTGGTGAGCTCTTTCGCTTTTTCAAGTACGCCTTCTTTGTGCATGGCTATCGGTAAAACAACAACCTGAATCGGAGCAACCATCGGGGGCATCACAAGACCGTTGTTATCCCCGTGTGTCATAATTATCGCGCCGATT
>CAYNMU010000028.1:0-25770 GCA_964398395.1 uncultured Eubacteriales bacterium | reverse complement strand
CTATATCACAAAACTCTAAAAAAATGTTAGATTATATAAAAATTTTCTTGCATATTCTAGGCGTTGCGTTTAGAATTAAAAAAGGCGTATTTTGAAATAAATATAATTACATTAATTGGAGATGACACCTTGACGGCAGATGGCAGTAAACAAAAAATAATTGGAATCGCCTTAATAAGTCTCGCTGTTTTTGTCCTGTTGGGTTATATTGTCTTTGACTTTATTAACAATACACCGGAATTTTCAAAGAATTCAATTGCAATGGGTACTGTTGTTTCTCAAATGCTAAAAGGCACCGGTGCCGAAGCAACTGCTGATGAAATTATCGAGAAGATTAACGAAGTAGAAAAGAGTTCACTATCTTGGCGCATTAAAGGCTCCGATATTTTTAACATTAATGCAAACCCCGGAAAACCGGCTATTGTCAGCAAAAATACTATCGAATGGGTCGACAAAACCTTAAAGGTATGCAAAAGCAGTGACGGAGCTCTTGATATTACAGTAGGCAAGCTGACAGCGCTCTGGGACATCGGTGGTGTTAACCCCCGTTTGCCTAAACAGGCAGAAATCGACAGTGTTCTTGGCGGAGTTGGGTTTGAAAAGGTTGCGGCAAACAGTGCCGGTATAAAAATCGCCAACGGGCAAAGTCTGGACATGGGCGCTCTCGGCAAGGGAATTGCTTGTGATGAGGCTCTTGAGATTCTGCAAGCAAGCAAAGTTAAATCTGCCATTATATCTGTCGGCGGCAGTATATTGCTCTTTGGTCAAAGCAAGAAAATTAATGTTGGTATTCGGAACCCTCGCGGCGAGGCAAACGATTATATGGGGATACTGTCTTTAAAAGATTGCTGTATTTCAACCTCCGGCGATTATGAGAAAGTTCTTACCGTTAACGGCAAAAAATACCATCATATATTAAACCCTAAAACCGGTTACCCAGCCGAAAGCGGTTTGATGAGTGTAACGATAGTATGCGATTCCGGTCTTTTAAGCGACGCTCTTTCCACTGCCTGTTTTGTGATGGGTTATGAAAAAAGCCTGCCGTTGCTCAAAGAGTTTGATGCCGAGGCAGTTTTTATTACTCATGACAATTATGTTTTTGTTACCAACGGTCTCAAAGACAAATTTCAATTGTCCGAATCCACGCTGTTTAAGCTAGAAGCGGGAAACAACTAATGAAAAAGATGTTTAAAAAGGCCGATATTATACTAATAATATTTCTTTGCCTTTTCAGTGTATCCATGCTCTTACCGCGTTTTGTAGGCAACGACCGACTTTTTGCGGTCATTTATAAAAACGGAAACGAAGTAAAGCGTATTGATTTAGGTGAAGTTAATGACAGCTACAAAATCGAGTTTGAAAGCAACCCTGCTTCGGTAATTAAGGTTGAGCACAACGCCATAAGCTACCTTTCCTCGGATTGCCCCGATAAGCTCTGCGTAAAAGCAGGCAGATTAACGCATCGCGGTGATACAGCAGCTTGCCTGCCCGCAAAAACACTTATAGTTGTTGAAGGCAGAAAAAAAGACAAGAATTTGCCGGATGTGATAACGTATTAGTGCTTAGTGGTTAGAAGAACGGGAGTTGAGTATGTCCTTTAAAATAGCAAATAGAAAAATTGCCCTCTTGGGTGTTTTAGGTGCTCAAGCACTGGCCCTTTCGTTTATGGAAAACCTTATCCCTCCCCTGCCGGGCTTGCCGCCCGGAGCAAAACCAGGGTTTTCTAATATTGTTACTATGTACACAGCAGCGACAATGGGTTTGGGTGAGGCACTTTATATAACAGCTATCAAAGCAATTTTTGCCGGGCTTACAAGGGGCGCGACAGCATTTTTCATGAGCCTTTCCGGTGGTTTGTTAAGCACTTTGGTTATGTACGGGCTGATGCAGCTAAAAAAACAACCCTTTGGCATAGCCGGTATCGCGGTAGCGGCAGCCGTTGCTCACAATTCAGGGCAGCTAATGGCTGCAATAGTTATCACCGGCACTACATCTATTGTTGGATACACTCCACTGCTTTTTTTCTTTGCTATTATTAGCGGTTTGGTAACCGGAACGGTACTTAAGGTTGTAATGCCGGCACTTGAAAAGCAGAGTAGGTTTTTATCATAAATAAACAATTATTAACAAATCTCAAATTTTCAAATGGAGATGAACAGATGAACTCAATTAAAATGGATGGCGCAATGAAGGCGGTCTGCAGAGTTCGCGGCGGTGTTTCGGTTTCTCATAATAAGAACACCGCGGAAATGGAAGTCGAGCGAATGCCTGCACCCGAAAGGGTTATTATTCCCATGCAGCAGCACATCGGCGCGCCCTGCTTACCTGTTGTCAAGGTTGGCGACATTGTCGGTGTGGGGCAGTTAATCGGTGACAGTGAAAAATATATTAGTGCGCCTATTCACGCTTCTATTTCGGGAAAGATTTCGGCTATCGGTGAAACGACTCTGCCAAACGGCGTTATATCGCAAAGTATAACCATTGAATCCGACGGTGAAATGAGACTGTTTGAAGGTTTGCAACCGCCAAAGGTTGTCACAAAAGAAGATTTTATTAAAGCTGTGCGTGCCTCCGGTTTAGTCGGCCTTGGCGGCGCAGGTTTTCCAACACATGTAAAGTTAAACTTCCCGGCCGACAAAAAAGTTGATACCCTCATCATCAATGTTGCGGAGTGCGAGCCATATATAACCGTTGACTACCGCGAGTGTTTGGATAATTCTTTTGATATTCTTTCCGGCATAAACACAATCAAAGAATTTCTCGGCATAAACAATGTCATTATTGCAGTTGAGGATAATAAGCCGGCGGCTTTTATAGAGTTAAAAAATATTGCAGACAAAAGCAATGACTCGGATAGAAGCGTCAAACTGATGATACTTAAGTCCCGCTATCCGCAAGGTGCCGAAAAAGTGATGCTGCAGTCCGCCACGGGGCGTAAAGTCCCTCCCGGCAAACTGCCTGCCGATATTGGATGTCTGGTTATGAATGTCACAAGTGTCGCTTTTATTGCAAGGTATCTTAAAACCGGCAAGCCTTTAGTCAGCCGTTCACTTACAGTTGATGGTTCCGCAATTGCTCAGCCAAAAAATGTTCGTGTTTCTATTGGAACAAACATCGGTGAAATAATTGATTTTTGCGGCGGATTTAAAGCTGAGCCATATAAAATTATTACCGGCGGCCCAATGATGGGACTTGCTATTATAGGCACCGATTTGCCGGTAATAAAGCAAAACAACGCCATCCTTGCTTTTGCTGAAAACACCTATAAAGTCAAGAGAGAGCGGGATTGTATACGCTGCGGACGCTGTGCCAATGTTTGCCCAATGAGCCTTATGCCAACGATGATTGCCCGCTTCGCAAAGGCAAAAGATATTGAAAAGATTAAACAAACCGGCGTCACCGTTTGTATGGAGTGCGGAAGCTGTTCCTATGACTGTCCATCCGGCATACCATTGGTTCAGTATTTGAGGCTTTCAAAAACAATGTTATTAGAGGATGGTGACAAAAAATGAGGTTAGATAAAAAACTGACCGTCAGCGCCTCTCCTCATCTACGCTCAGCCACAACTTCAACAGGAATAATGCTTGATGTTATTCTTGCGCTGCTTCCCGCTTTTTTTGCCGCTATTATTATCTTTGGTCCGCGCGTGTTAGCGGTTACAGCGGTTACGGTAGGCTCCTGTTTATTATCCGAATACTTAGCACGCAAAATTATGAAAAGACCGGGTACGCTTAGCGATTTGAGTGCAGTCATTACCGGTTTGCTATTAGCCTTCAATCTGCCTGTTTCAATGCCGCTTTGGATGGCGGCTATCGGCTCGGTTTTTGCAATTGTCGTCGTCAAACAATTTTTCGGCGGTATTGGGCAAAATTTTGTCAATCCAGCGCTTATGGGCAGAATTGTATTGTTGGTATCCTTCCCGAAGGCAATGTCCACTTGGACTGATGCTTTCGCATGGAAAACCGGTGTAGCCTCGTACACATCTGCTTCATTTGCTGCGCATCTTAACCCTAATTCAGTTTCGGCTATCACTTCCGCTACACCGCTTGCCCATCTAAACAACCTGTTTTCAAGCGGAAATCTTTCGGGATTCACCTCAGCCGATGGAATGCCGACAATTACTCAAATGTTTTTCGGCCAACGTTCAGGCAGTCTCGGCGAAGTTTGCGCCGCTGCGCTAATATTGGGCGGTTTGTTTTTAATTATCCGCGGGGTTATTTCCCCTGCAATCCCACTCACATATATCGGCACAGTTGCTATAATTATGCTTTTTGCCGGCAAAGGTGATTTAACTTTTGTCGCCTATCAAGTTATGGGCGGCGGGTTGCTGTTGGGCGCAATTTTTATGGCAACCGATTACTCTACTTCACCGGTAAATCTAAAAGGCAAAATTATTTTTGGAATTGGATGCGGACTGATAACGGCACTTGTAAGGCTTTTCGGCAGCCTTCCCGAAGGTGTGTCGTTCTCAATTATCATCATGAATATACTTGTTCCTCATATTGAGCGTTTAACAGCACCAAAACCTTTTGGAACGCCAAAAAAGGTTAAGGAAGAAAAGGCGGTGAAGCAATGAAAAAGATGAGTTTTAAAGAGCTTGTTTTACCGGGCATTATTCTTTTTTCAATCTGTCTTGTTACAACTTTGCTTTTAGCTTATACCAATCAAATTACCGAACCAAAAATTTCCGCATTGGCAGACAAAAATGCCGAAGCCGCGCGCATGCTCGTTTTGGATACTGCGAAGAGTTTCAGTAACCCTCTTAAGGTTGACCTTGACGGCACTGTCTACACCTACTACAAAGGGTTGGCACAGGATGGTAAAAAAACTGTTGGCTATGTTTTCACTACTGTAACCATGGGCTATGGCGGTGATGTAAAGATTATGTCAGGAATTAGCGACAAGGGCGTTGTCGTTGGTATTGAAATACTTCAGCTGACGGAAACACCCGGTCTTGGCATGAAAGCGTATGATGATCTATTCCTAAAACAATTTTTCGGAAAGAGCGGAAGTATATCCGTTTCAAAAACCACAGTAAATGAAAAGCAGATTAAAGCTATGACAGGGGCGACAATTACATCGAGTGCTGTTACCGGCGCCGTCAATATTGCGCTTTCCCTTTATGACACTGTTACCGGCAAAGCAGTGCCGACAACCTCGCCCGGATTAAATGCCGAGGATTCTGCCCGTAAACTGCTTTTGCCTGCAGCCGCGAGCTTCAACGGCCCCGCCATTGTCTCCTTGGGTGGAATTGACTACAGCTATTACAACGGCATAGGTACGAATGGTGCTATAACAGGCTATATCTTTGCAACGGATTCAACCAGCTATAACGGCAAAGTTAAATTATTAACCGGTATCGATGCAAAGGGCATTATTACCGGAGTCAGTGTTTTAGAAATAAACGATTCACCTGGGCTAGGTATGAATGCCAAAAACTCAAGTTTTTTAAGTCAATATATCGGTAAGCGCGATATTGTTACGGTTACTACAGGCACACCCGGCAAATTTGAAATTCAAGCTATTACAGGTGCCACAATATCTTCAAACGGTGTAACCAATGCCGTAAATGTTGCGCTTAACCTTTATAAATCTGTTGCTGGAGGTATAAAATAATGGCTGAAAGTAAAACACTTCGGCAGGAACTTACCAAGGGCTTTCTTACTGAAAATCCGGTGCTCCGCCTAGTTCTCGGAACCTGCCCCACCCTTGCAATTTCCACATCGGTTACCGGTTCGCTTGGCATGGGCATTTCGGCTACAATAGTTTTAATAGGCTCCAATATCGTTATTTCCGCATTAAGGAAAATAATTCCCGACAAGGTGCGCATACCTGCTTATGTTGTAGTAATTGCGTCGTTTGTTTCAATTGTTCAAATGCTTGTGAAGGCATACGCACCGGCAATTGACAAACAACTTGGAATTTATTTGCCTCTCATCGTTGTCAACTGCATAATTTTGGGAAGAGCGGAAGCGTTTGCGGGCAAGAATTCCGTTTTAGCCTCTACCGTTGATGGTATCGGCATGGGCATAGGCTTTACCGCCGCCATACTGACCATGAGCATCATAAGAGAACTGTTTGGTGCAGGTACCCTTGCGAATATTCAAATTCTTCCCACATCTATCGCCCCTATGGCAATATTCATTCTGCCTCCGGGAGGATTCTTTGTTTATGGTCTTATGATGGCTGTGGCAAACCGATTAGCAGAAAAAAAGGGGATGCCAAAAGCTGAGCTCAACGCCTGCAAACAATGCCCAATGGCAGGTTCCTGCTCGATAAAGCCTCAGGACAAAACTGAAAAATGCGAAAAGAGTGAGGTGACCGCATAATGAAAATTTTTATGGCTATTATCTTCACCGGCATTTTAACCGAAAACTTTGTGCTTGCCAAATTTCTTGGTATATGCCCGTTTCTGGGCGTTTCGAAAAAGCTTAATACTGCAATGGGCATGTCTGTAGCAGTTATTTTTGTCATGGTGCTTTCCACCGCAGTTACTTTCCCTATTAACCAATATTTGCTTGTAAAATACGACCTGGAATATTTACAGACCATTGTTTTTATTTTAGTTATTGCGGCACTCGTTCAGTTTGTTGAAACAATATTAAAAAAATACATGAAACCGTTATACAACTCCTTAGGTATTTACCTGCCGTTGATTACCACGAACTGCGCGGTATTGGGCGTTGTGTTTTTGAACCTGACAAAATCTTTCTCCTATTCACAATCTCTTGTCAACTCGTTCGGCGCAGGTGTCGGCTTTATGCTTGCAATGTTTATGTTTGCGGGTGTGAGGGAACGCATGGAAAGCTGCGAGATTCCGAAATTCCTGCAAGGATTGCCAATCACCCTTATCGCTGCATCACTGGTGTCCGTTTCTTTCCTGGGCTTCGGCGGTGTTGTTGAAGGAATATTTAAGTAGAAGGAGGCGGAAAAATGAATCCAATAGTATTTGCTGTTTTTATTGTTTCCGCCATCGGACTCGTATCAGGTCTTGGGCTTGCAATTGCCTCGATAATTATGGCGGTCCCCGTTGACAATAGAACGGAAAGCATTGAAGCGGTTCTGCCCGGCATAAACTGCGGAGCGTGCGGTTTTTCGGGATGTTCCGGCTATGCGAAAGCCCTTTCTGAAGGGAAAACAACTAACACGGCTCTTTGCGCCCCCGGAGGCTCGGATGTTTCGAAAGAAATTGCCCAGCTTACTGGCCTTGAGGCAGGTGAAATTCTGCCCACCGCAGCTGTTGTTCTCTGCCAGGGCAACACCCACAACACAAGCAATAAGCTTATCTACAGCGGAGTAAAAAGCTGTAAAATGGCAACCCAGTTGTTCAGTGGGCAAAAAAGCTGCAACTACGGCTGCCTTGGCTTCGGCGACTGTGTCGAGGTGTGCGATTACAACGCTATCCATATCTGCGATGATATCGCCAGAATCAATCCATTGGCATGCCGGGCATGTCAAAAATGCTTATTAGTCTGCCCGAAGGATCTAATAGAAATGATGCCGCTGCATTTAGCTAAGGCGGCGGTGCTTTGCGCCAATAAGGAAAAGGGTGCCATTACCCGCAAACAATGCAAAACAGGTTGCATCACTTGCCTGCTCTGTGTTAAAATTTGCGAGACAAACGCAATAACAATGATTGAGGGTTGTGCCAAGGTCGATTACGATAAGTGCACCGCCTGTGGCAAGTGCAAAGATGTTTGCCCAACAAAAGCAATCGACATCATTGATTTGGGAAAGATTGTAGGCAAAGCTGAAGCATAATCAACAACACAATATTAAGCACCCTGCGGCCTAAAAGTCGCAGGGTGCGTTTTTAAAATCAGCTTCATAACTTCATATTAATGCAAACAATTCCGGCTTTTGTGATATCCACAACCCCGTAATCACCTTCGCGTATACTGCCGGGGTTCAAAATATACAAGCCATCATCATAGTCATTTTCGGGCATATGAGTGTGGCCGTACAATACAATATTTGCCTTTTCACCTCTCGCGGAACTAATAAGCTCATAGTTGCCATACTTAACCATTTCAAGGTGACCATGAGTGCAATAAATCCGCTTTCCCTCAACTATCTCTACACTCGAGTAAGGTGATAGCGACCCAAAATCCCCATTGCCCTTTACCTGCACTTTTAAAATCTCGCCCAAACTTCCGGCAATCGAGTCCATATCCCGCTCTCCGTCGCCTAAATGGACAATCATACGCGCCTTGGTTTGCGCTTCAATTGCGCATCGCAGGGCAAACACATCACCATGAGAGTCGGAAACCACTAATATTCGCATACTATTTTCTCTCCTATTCTCACTTACCTCCGCCATAAATTGAATAAATAATATTATTGACAAGCCCTGCGGGCAGCAATTTTGAAAGCATAAAAAGAAACTTGTACTTAAAGCCAACAACAACCGCAAACTTAGGTTTGTTTGACTTTGCCTGTCTAACAATCACCCTTGCGACAGCGGTGGGCGGCATTCCATTCACTTCATCTTTTTCCATTATCGCAACCGATTTTTTGATTCTGTCCCGATATGCCGGATTGACAAGGTCATTTTTCTTGCGATTATCGGTAAATCCGTTTTTTATATCTCCCGGCATTACATTTGTGATTTTTATGTTGAATGGTTTTACCTCGAGTTGCATTGAGATGAAAAGCGAATTGACCGCTGCCTTGCTTGCCGAGTAAAAACCCTGAAACGGAAGATTAAACACAGCCGCAAGTGAGCTTACATTGATTATGCGCCCTCCCCCGTTTTCTCTCATTGTAGGAATTACTTCTCTCGCGAGCCTGAATGCTCCGAAAAAATTTACATCAAAAATATAAGCGGCACTTTCGTCCGGTGTGTTCTCCAAAGCGCCTGAAATACCCATGCCTGCGTTGTTTACAAGTAAGTCTATTCTTCCCTCGCGCGCCAAGACAGCAGCCACACCTTGCTGTATTGTATCAATTTTCGCAACATCTACAGGAACGAACTCAACTCCGGCAATCTCAGTTTGTTTCCGGTTAAAAGCATATACCGTATAACCGCCTTTTGTCAGCATAACAGCGGTTTCCCTGCCGATACCGGATGACGCGCCCGATACTATTGCTACTTTTTTCAAGTAAATCACCCCAAGTACATTTTTGCTTAAAACAGCATTTCGTTCATATGTTTAATTATACATTTTTGATGACGCTGTTGCAAGATAGTGTATCTAACAAAAACAGTCGAAAAGTAATTTTTTCAATACTTGAAAGCACATTTCCTTTGTGTTAGAATTGACAAAGAGTTTTCGGTAAACAATCAGCTTTTGGAGGTCTATAATGAAAATTTCAACGCAAACCTGTGTACTTGCCAACATTTTTGGCGACAAAAAAACAATTCAGATGCTGGCGGAAATAGGCTACGACTGCATTGACTATTCAATGTTCGGCAGCAAAACGGAATCACCTCTTTTCGGAGATGATTTTGAGAAATATGCTTCGGAACTGAAGCATATTGCAGATGAAAGCGGAATTTGCTTTAATCAAACACACGCACCGTTTCCTTCTTATAAGACAGGCAATGATGAATATAATAAAAAGACCTTGCCGCAGATTATCCGCTCGATTATTATCACATCAATATTAGGCGCTAAGCATGTTATTGTCCACCCGACAGCACTGCGTGAAAACCAGAAGGATTTCAATATAAATTTTTTCAATAACCTTATACCGGTTTGCAAAGAATACAATGTGGTTGTCGCTATTGAAAACATGTTCGGCAGCAATCAAAATAACGGTCAGATTATCGCCAATGTATGCAGCACAGGAGAGGATTTTTGCGAATATCTTGATGCGTTGGATTCCCGTTATTTTACCGCATGTCTGGATACAGGCCATGCGGGGCTTGTCGGCGAGACAGCCGCGAGTATGGTAAGAACGCTCGGGCATGACCGCCTGAAAGCGCTGCATGTGCATGACAATAACCACCTCAAGGACATTCACACGCTGCCGTTCACACAAAGCCTCAACTGGCAGGATATTACCGCGGCACTGAAAGAAATAAATTATACAGGCGACTTTACTTTTGAGGCTGATAATTTCCTGAGAGGTTTCCCTGAAGAATTGGTAATCTCCGCAAGCAAATTCATGCTTGAAACCGGCCGTTATCTTGTGGGGCTTTGCAGTTAGCAATAATATCCAAGCCTTTCATTTCCTTGATTTTTGAGTTAACCTGTGTTACAATATCAGAAATTTGACGAGCCGGACGCTGTCTTTTTATATGAAGGGATTGAACCTATGCCATCAGATATGACGGATATTCACAAAGCTGTTGCCGGTACTCCGGTTTGGGAAGAAAACAGCATTGTTTTTTATGCCAACAATTTACGCAGTTCAACCGGTGCGCAATCCATGGCTTCGCTTATGGCGGCGTTCGTCAAATTAGGGCAAACCGTTTATCTGATAACCAATGAGCAGCCTAACGGCGAAGATTTTGTTACCGATACCGGCATAAAAAGGTTTGTCCTTAGTTATCTGGAGTTTGAAGGGTATTCAACTTCGGCTGCCTTCTACAAGATATTGGGCGAGTTACCAGTAAAAACCGTTATATTCACTTCCCCTTTTACCGCAAAAACTTACCAGTGCTTTATCGCCGCCGAAAAATTAGGCCGATGCATTATTTTAGCGCAGGAGCAGTCGCCCTACCTTTCAATAGCGGCCGGTCATGTAAAAACTGCTTCCGAATACTTATATATGATTAAGAACGCCGAGTGTGTTCTAAGCCTTTCGGAACAGGATAGCAAGGTAATTGAGTCTCTGGGTGCGAAAAAAGCAATCCATTCACCATTTTATTTTCCTTACTATGATAAAGAGGTTTCCACTTCAAAATTGGAAGGGCAAAAGATCGTATATTATACAACTTATATCGGCAAAAACAGCAGGTCGGTTATTACAGCATTTGCCAGACTGCATGAGCGGTTTCCTGAGGCAAAAATGCAAATTATCGTTATTTCTGCGATAAAAAAAGGTGAGACGCTTGAAAGCCTGATTGCGAATGTGAGTAATTCTTCCGGTCTTCCTGCGGGATGCATAACAATTGAAACGAGTGTTTTAAAGCCGTTAAGAGCGCTTAGAGAGGCATCTGTTTCTATTACTTACGCTCATCTGTCGCATATGCCAAAAACAGTTATGGAGAGTATCTGCGCAGGAATACCAACGCTTTTGCTGCAGGATGCCGACTATTCCTGGGACAGTCACCCTGCAATTTGCCTAAATGCAGCAGATACCTTTGCAATCGAAGAAAAACTTGCTGAACTGATGGATAAAAGCAACCGTGATGATTATTCTGAAAAGGTAAGGAAACTTCTTGCTCCCGATTATCGGCTTGGGCTTGCAAAAAACCGATTAACCTGCATAGCCGAAATTGTCGAGTGCTACAACCAAAAGTTAAATCTTTGTGCAAAAACCGGAGCAGAAGTAAAATCTAAAATCACCGCCTCGCTTAAAAACAACTTAATATTGAGCGACATATACAAGGCGCTTGTCCTTGGAAAAGTATCCTGCGGTGAAATTATTTCATCTTCAGTTTTAAGCGGGATTAAAGTCGAGGATATTCTTATCGCTTATGAAAGCATCGGAATTCTTGGTCAAAGAGATTACATAAAAATGCTCGCCAGAATTTCATTTTGGATCGAATATCAAAATATTTTTGCCGGCGGCGTTGATTCCGCAAAACTTATCAAACAATATACAAATAAAAACTTGGTGTTGCCCGATATGGTTGCCGCGCTTGCAGTTGGCGGTGTAGGCGTTGCAGATATTCCGGCTGCTCTTCCCGGCATAATCATCGATGAACAGCAGACTGAGTGGATTTTGCAAAACGCCATAAACGCCAATAAATGTATAGCTGATGTTGATATTGATTATATCAATCCTGCGTTGCTGGAATTTGAGGATTTTGAAGGTTATTCTCCCGGCGCTCTTAATGTTCAGAACGCGCTCAAATCTTTCTCGCTTGAAAATATGAGTTATCTCAATTACAAAAGACACAAACTGGTTAAACAAGCCATAAAAATACAAGCAGGATATAATAAACCGTTAAGTGAAATGGGCTTATTGGGCAAAATATTTGCTTTGCCGTTCAAAATGAGAACTCAGCTTAAAATACTGATCCACTTTAGGGGCAAGAAACGGCTCGTAAAGAGAAAAGTAACCGAGGTTGACCCTGCCGATACCAGAAAAATCCAGTTGCTTGTGTTCCAAATTATGCTTGAGTTTGAAAAGATTTGCAAAAAGCACAACCTGAGATATTACATCGCGGGCGGCTCAATTTTAGGAGGCATCCGTCACAAAGGTTTTATTCCCTGGGACGATGATATTGACATAACGATGCCCCGACCGGATTATGAAAAGCTCCTTAAAATTGCGCCAAAAGAGCTGCCTGAAGAATATATTTTAGAAAAGGACTGCGTCCCCTATTGCCACAACAGGATAGAAATCAAAGGCACCACATTTAATTCCGGACTAAGGAACGGGAGAATATTTCTTGATATACTGGCACTTGAGGGCAGCCCCGAAGACATGGGCAAACGCTTACAGCACGAAGCAAAATGTAAGTATTGGCGATCATTTATGCTTGAAAAGGCAAGGCCTATACCGGCTATGGCTTTTAATAAAAAATCCACCAGATTATTTTTTAAAAGACTTTTTCTCAGGTTAACACCGCGCCGCTTCCTAAAATGGCGTTGGCATAGCTGGGCTGCTAAATACAGCACAGAGGAAACAGACAGTTGGGTGTGTCTGCCCGCAAGTATCTACACCTATGAACAGGAGCGCTTTCCAAAAGGATATTGGGGCGAACCCGTCTATATGGAGTTTGAGGGACATATGCTGCCGACAATGGCGCACTGGGAGGATTACCTTGTCTGCCATTTCGGCGATTACATGAAAATGCCTCCCGAAACGACAAGAAAATCTCATCACTATGTTTTTGAATATAATTTGGGGAAATACGCAAACATATCAACGGAAGAATTAGAGAAAAGTTTACTTGGCAAATAACAGATTGAAATAACGATTATCATTTTTTGAAACGAGGAACATTTAATGACTGAACCGGCCAACAAACTTAAAAATCCGCTTTTTAATCGTACTGAATTCAGCGATGAGAAAGGCAGACTGTATTTTTACGACAACGCGAAATTTGTTTTAATTTTTCTGGTAGTTTTGGCGCATGCAATTTCATTTTTCAAGGCTTCCAATCCAAGTTACATGGTACTGTGGTCAATAATAAACACCATGCATATGCCGTGTTTTATTTTTGTTTCCGGTTTTTTTGCAAAACGGTATTTATCGGGGCCAAACGGGATAAATGTACAACGGCTTTTCTCCTATATAGTTTTGTATTTGGCCGCCCAGATCGCCGTAACCTTGTTTGAAAAATTTGTTTTGAATGCCGACATTGCAATCAGCATTTTTCAGGCAAGAACCTCATTATGGTTCCTTCAATGTTTGGTGGGTTGGTTCATCCTTTTACCGATAGTGGATAAGTTCAATCCAAAATATGTGATGATCGGTGCAATTTTGTTTGGGCTGATTATTGGATATGATTCCAAAGTCGGCAATCTTGCAGCCTTGTCACGATTGTTTGTTCATTTTCCGTTTTTTATGGCCGGATACTATTTCACTGAAATTAACATGAAAAAACTTTTTACTAAAAAAGCCCGAATATTGTCAGTTTCTTTCATCGCTGCTTCAATTGCACTGTGTTTCATTTTCTTAAAGTATATTCAGCCGGCATTAATAACCTGCAACAATTCTTACAGCGTAATCCCGATGATAAAAGATCTCCCCGTATATTTAAGATTTATAGGTAGAGCTGTATTTTACTTTTTTGCCGCGGGATTGGGTCTTTCTTTCCTTGCGTTAACGCCAAGATTTAAAACATTTTACACTAGGTTTGGCGGCAGGACTCTTCAGGTTTATATTTTGCACAGATTTATTTTCCTTGCATATATTCAGTATGACTGGTGGAAACCGTTTAATACTTTTTACGGACGAATCGGAATGATATTTATTGTACTTGCTTTAACTTTGGTTTTATCCCTTAGAATTTTTGAAATACCCTTTGAGGCTTTGCAAAACATAAAAATCCCAAAGTTCATGTTCAAACAAAAAGAAAATGTAGCATAAGGAGTGTGTCTAATGCCTGATGTTGGGAATATTTATTGCGCCGTGCTTGCCGGCGGTTCCGGCTCAAGGATGAACTCTCCTGTCCCCAAGCAGTTTTTAATGCTCGGGGATGCTCCGGTTTTTATCCATTCCGTTCAAACACTTTTGAAGGATAAAAGAATCAAACAGCTTTGGATAGGTTCCAACGGCGATTGGTATGAACTGGCTAAAGAGCAAATTAAAGATTATTGCAGTGACGATGAACGCATAAAATTATGCGAAGGCGGAGCCGACAGAGAAGGGACCCTACTTAATATTCTCAACGGCATTTGCATAGAAAATGAAATTATCGAAAACGATGTGGTTTTGATACATGATGCTGTTCGTCCCTTTGTGACACAACGCATAATCGATGATGTAATAGCCGAAATGAAATTTTGCAGTGCATGCAATACAGTAATACCGGTGAACGATACAATCGTCAGCTCCGACAACGGCAAGAGCATTTCCGGCATACCTGTGCGCTCTGAGCTTTTTGCAGGGCAAAGCCCGCAAGGCTTCAAGATTAAAGTTCTTCTTGATGCTTTTAATAACCTTGACGCCGAAACGAGGAAGCATTTGACAGAAACCACCAAGGTATGCTTTGTTCAGGGTATCCCTATTCACATTATTAAGGGCGAATTCTATAATTTTAAGATTACAACCCCGTATGACCTGCAATTGGCAAATTTCGTTTTAGAATATATTCGGACTTTAAGTTAATTGAAATACTTTATAATTTTATTCAGCCGCTTACAATAAAAGCCGGGGACATCCATGGTTTTTTTACCGTGAATGTCCTTTTTTTGTTGTTTTTTACAAATAATTTCTAATAACAAGTGACATTTAGAAAATATTATGTTATAATCTAACAAAATATTTCAAATAAATTATAGCATTTGACAAAATTCAGGAGTGTGAAGATGTTCGAACAGATAATAAATGTTGATCGTATGGAAGAAGCTATCAGCCTTTTCGGCAGTTTTGACGAAAACATTAAGCTTATTGAAAACGAGTATAACATTTCAGTTGTATCTAGGGGCTCAGAGCTTAAGCTGACCGGCGAAGAAGACAACGTTGCAAAAAGCATGCGTGCGATTAACGGATTACTTTTACTTATCAGCCGAGGCGAAACGCTGAGCGATTTAAATGTGCGTTATGTGCTATCTTTGGTAAAAGAAAATAACGAGGACAAGCTTTCGGAGATGGCGGCAGACTGTGTTTGCATTACCTCCCGAGGTCGGCCTGTTAAGGCTAAAACGCTCGGTCAAAAAAATTATGTTGAGGCAATGAAAAATAACACAATTGTCCTCAGTGTAGGCCCTGCCGGTACCGGCAAAACTTACTTGGCGGTTGCTATGGCCGTTACAGCGCTTAGGGCAAAGGAAGTAACTCGAATAATACTGACAAGACCCGCGGTTGAGGCCGGAGAAAAGCTCGGCTTTCTGCCAGGAGATTTACAGCAAAAGGTTGACCCTTATCTCCGCCCGCTCTATGACGCTTTGTTTGAAATGTTCGGAGCGGAAAACTTTCAAAAGCAACAGGAGCGCGGCAATATTGAAGTGGCACCGTTAGCCTATATGCGCGGGCGCACTTTGGATGAGAGCTTTATCATCCTTGACGAAGCGCAAAACACAACTGCCGAACAAATGAAGATGTTTTTAACCCGTCTCGGGTTCAACTCACGCATGGTTGTAACCGGCGATATAACGCAAATTGACCTGCCTGAAGGCAAGCGTTCGGGACTCATTGACGCCGTCAAAGTTTTAAAAGGTATTGACAGCATTGCTACAGTTCGCTTATCCGAAAAAGATGTAGTTCGTCATAAATTGGTTCAAGATATTGTTAAAGCTTATGAAAAAAATGAGGAGGCAAAGAAAAAGAAATGATAGAAAAAGTTAAGGTTGTCATTACAAACGACCAGAAGGAAATTAAAATACCCACCGGAGTTAGAATGCTTGTGCGCCGTTGCTGCACGGCGGTTTTGGTTAACGAGGATTTTAACGGTGCCGCGGAGATTAGCGTAAGGCTCGTTGATGATGAAGAAATTCAACGCCTAAATCTTAAATATCGTGATAAGGATGCGAGTACCGATGTGCTTTCTTTCCCATTGGGCATTGACGGCGTTTATGATTTTAACAACGACACCGGTGCGCAGCTTCTTGGTGATATCGTAATTTCCATGCCGCATGCAGTTGAGCAGGCTGCCCGTTATGGGCACTCCTTGCAGCGTGAAGTAGGTTATTTGACCGTTCACTCGATGCTGCACCTTTTAGGATATGACCACGAAAACGGCGGGTTGGAGCTTGTCCGTATGCGTGAGAAGGAGGAAACAGCCCTCACGCAGCTTGGTTTAAAGAGAAACGGCAGCTATTACATGGAGGATGAGGCATGAAGGCCTTAGCCAGAAGCTTCAAATATGCCTGGCAAGGTTTTATATATTGCCTTCACAATGAACGCAACATGAGGATTCATCTTGTGTTCACTTTGTATATGTATTCCTTCCTTGTGTTTTTTGATTTTTTTAAGCTTAGCAGCCTTGAATTGTCGGTATTATTTATAGCAAACGCTATCGTATTTATAGGCGAACTATTAAATACGGCGGTTGAGAGCACAATTAACCTTATAGAAAAAAAATACAATAAAATGGCAAAAGTTGCCAAAGACACTGCTGCCGCTGCCGTGCTTGTCGGCGCTTTTTTTGCTGTGGCAATTGGTGTTGCCTTACTTTGGCAACCAGAAGCTTTTATTAAGCTTTTTAATTATTACACAAGCAATATCTCAATGCTTATATGTCTGATAATAAGCCTCGCTGTGAGTGTTATTTATATAATGATTGGACCTCTATCTATATGGGCATTTTTCACAGGCAAGAACCCCAAAAAAGCAAATAAGAAAAGCAAGATAAAAGGAGCAAAGCAATGACCAAAACCGCATTTATCGCAATCGTCGGCTGCCCCAATGTGGGTAAGTCTTCAATTTTAAATCGCCTGTTGGGGCAAAAAATTGCAATAGTTTCCGAAAAACCGCAAACAACGCGCACCAAAATAATGGGCGTTTTAACCAAAAATGACATCCAGCTTGTTTTTACAGATACACCGGGTTTTCATCGTCCCCGCACAAAATTGGGTGAAAAGATGGTAAAAGCCATTGACGAAAGCATTTCCGGCGTGGATGCCTGTCTTTTTGTCGTTGAGCCGGAGGGCGACCTGCGCACAGCAGAGCATGAGCTTTTGGAAACCTTTAAGAAACAAAAACTGCCTGTCATTCTGGCAATTAATAAAATCGATACCCTTCTGCACAGAGATGCACTCGTTGAGCGCATTGTAAAGTTTTCATCCCTTTTTGATTTTGATGCGGTTGTTCCGATTTCCGCCACTAAGGGCGATAATATGGAAGCTCTTGAAGATGAGCTTAATAAGCTTGCCAAACCATCAGAGCACTTCTTCCCCGAGGACACCTTGACAGACCAACCTGAAAGAGTTATTGCCGCGGAGATTATACGCGAAAAACTTTTAAGGTTGCTTGACAAAGAAATCCCGCACGGAATAGCAGTAAATATTGAAAAAATGCAGGAGCGTGAGGGTACGGATTTGTTGGATATTGATGCCAATATCTTCTGCGAGCGTGAGAGCCACAAAGGTATCATCATCGGTAAAAACGGAGAAATGCTCAAAAGAGTATCCACCCGCGCCAGAGAAGATATGGAAAAGTTTTTTCAGTGCAGAGTTAATCTTCACTGTTGGGTAAAAGTCAAGGAAGACTGGAGAAACCGCGAAGGGCTTATCCATAATTTCGGATTAGATTAATATAGTCCGCAGAAATGCACACTTCCTGGAGGCAAAACAATGCAGATGAATACCGACGGCTTAGTGATAAGGCAAACCGACACGGGTGAAAATGACCGAATCGTGACTGTGCTTACAAAGGATTACGGCATTATTCGCGCATTCGCGAACGGCGCAAAACGAATAAAAAGCAGTTCCCAATGCGCAACACAGCTTCTAAGCTATTCCCGATTCTCAATTTACCAAGGCAAAGAAAGCTATATAATTAATGAAGCTCAAAGTATTGAGGTTTTTTTTAAGTTACGGCAGGATATTGAAAGACTTACACTCGCGCAGTATTTTTGCGAACTTGCCGGCGAGCTTGCACCTGAAATGGACGAAGCGGATGACTATTTAAAGCTTATGCTCAATTCCCTGAGTTTTTTGGCAAACGGCACGCGCCCTCAGCTATTGCTCAAAGCGTTAACGGAACTGCGGATGTTATGCCTTTCGGGGTATATGCCAGATTTAACAGCCTGCGAAAGTTGCGGAAAATTTGAAGATACGCTGATGTTTTTTGATAAAGAAAACGGTCAGCTTTTCTGTTCGGAATGCAGCCCAAAGGGTGTACCTGTTGGCATGGGCGTTGTAACAGCTATGCGGCACATTTGTTATTCGGAAGCTGTAAAGCTATATGCCTTTACACTTCCTGTCGAGAGTTTGAAGCTGCTTTCTCAGGTTACAGAAAGCTATCTTGCAACCCATATCCAGCGAAAGTTCAAAACGCTGGAATTTTTTAATAATTTAACCATGCAGTAATATAATTTTTCACATTTTACGGGAGTGAGACTATGACCGTTCAAAAAAATCGACATTACGGAGCCCTTGAGCTTGATAAAATTCTCGAGCGTCTTGCAGAATTTACTGCCTGCGATGATGCCCGATTCGAAGCGCTCAATATTGAGCCTCAGCATGATTTAAATCTTGCACGGGCACAAATAATTCAGACGAGCGATGCCCATATGCTTTTGGCACGCTTCGGCGGTCCGTCCTTCGGCGGGCTTAAAAATGTTAACAATGCTTTGAGCCGAGCGGACACAGGCAGCGTACTTAACATGAAAGAACTTTTAGATGTGGCAAATGTGCTTCGAATTATCCGCGGGCTTACCCAATGGCGCAGTTCAAACAGCGGTATTGCGAGTGTGTTGGATGTTTATTTCGGTGCGCTTACGCCGAACAAGTTTTTGGAGGATGCCATTAATTCCGCAATCCTTTCGGAGGATGAAATGGCGGATAACGCGTCCCCTTTGCTTTATGATATCCGCCGCAAAATCCGTGTTCAGGAATCAAAGGTACGTGAACAGCTTGAAAAATTCGCCCGTTCGCAAACTTATTCAAAGTTTATGCAGGAAAACATTATCACCATGCGAAACGGTCGTTATGTTGTACCGGTCAAAAATGAATACCGCAACGAAATCCCCGGTCTTGTGCACGACACATCCTCAAGCGGCGCTACCGTATTTATTGAACCAATGCCCGTTGTTGAGGCAAATAATGAAATCAAGGTGTTGAAAAGCAACGAGCGTGACGAAATGGAACGCATACTCGCCGAGCTTTCCGCTGTTGCCGGCAGCTTTGCGCAGGGCATTAAGGCTAGCTATGAATGCGCTGTTGAACTTAACTTGATTTTTTCAAAGGCAAATTACGCTTACAGTATCAAAGCTACCGTTCCCGAGCTTAACGATGATGGTGAAATTAATCTGAAGGCAGCCAGGCATCCGTTAATTAATGATAAGACCGTAGTACCTGTTGATATTATGCTTGGCAAAGACTTTGATACCTTGGTAATAACCGGCCCCAACACAGGCGGCAAAACTGTTTCAATAAAAACAATCGGACTTTTAACCCTCATGTCAATGTGCGGGCTTCTAATCCCCGCGGGTGACAAGAGCAAAGTTTCCGTATTTAATGAAGTGCTTGCCGACATTGGTGACGAACAGAGTATTGAACAATCCCTCTCCACATTTTCCGGACATATCACAAATATTATTGACATTATAAAAAGAGCGGATGACCAAAGCCTAGTTTTAATTGACGAACTTGGTGCCGGCACTGACCCGGTTGAGGGCGCCGCGCTGGCGATGTCTATTTTGGAATCACTGCACTACAAAGGCGCAAAAATAGCCGCAACAACCCACTATGCGGAACTAAAAGCGTATGCCCTGCAAACTCCGCGGGTTGAAAACGGCTGTTGTGAGTTTGATGTTGCCACCCTGCGCCCAACCTACAGGCTCTTAATCGGCGTCCCCGGGCGGTCAAACGCCTTTGCGATATCCGAGCGTTTAGGTATGTCAAAAGATGTGGTTGACAGAGCAAGGGAACTTGTATCTTCCGAAAGTCTGCGTTTTGAAGATGTTGTTGACAAACTTGAGTTCAGCCGCCGTCAGATGGAAAAAGAACATGAATATGCCCAATCGCTCTCCGCTCAGGCGCAGTCCGCATTGAGCGAAGCAAAGGCTTCAAAGGATGAAATTCAAACGCTTCGTGACCGGGAACTTGAAAGAGCTAAGGCGCAGGCAGCAAAGATAACCGAGCAGGCAAAGCGCGAGGCTTATACCCTTTTGGCAGAGCTTGACAAACTACGCAAAGAAAAGGATAAAACAAAAGATGCAACCGAACTGGCGCGCCGCGCGCGGGCAGCTGTCAAGCGCGGTATTGAGGCGATTGACGCGGCATCCGACCCGGTGGTTGAATATATTGACATCGGCGGTGACTATCAACTGCCAAGACCGTTAAAGGTTGGGGACTCGGTAATTATTACAGATATTGGTAAAGAAGCAAAGGTGCTGTCGCTCCCCGACAAAAGCGACCATGTTGAAGTTCAGGCAGGTTCACTGAAGACAAGAGTCAAACTGCAAGGATTACGCTTGGTTGAGCAGCCGCAAAAGTCCAAAGCAATTACACCGGTCCGCGGGCGGACAGGGGTTGAAAGCAGAATGACCTTGGAAGCCAACACAAGGCTTGACCTCAGAGGAATGAGCGTTGACGAATGCCTTATTGAGCTCGAACGATTTATTGACGCTTCACTGCGCACAGGTCTTTCGGAATTTACTATTGTCCACGGCAAGGGCACCGGTGCGCTTCGCAAGGCAGTCCAAAAATATCTAAAGGACAGCCCCTATGTGAAATCGCACAGGCTCGGCGGTTACGGTGAGGGCGCTGATGGCGTTTCGATTGTGGAATTGAAATAAAATATTGCCCTAAAATCCCGCTGATTTACGCCGAATTTTAGCCCATACAACGATTTTTAACAATTAATAAAAGAATTTTCGAATAAGGGTTGCGCTATGCTTTTCTTTATGGTATAACGGGGGCGTAGAAACACAACAAATTGTTATTTGACGGAGAGTTTCAAAATAAAACTAAGGTAACTGAGTTTGATTTTGAAGCTCTCTTTTTATAAAGGAGGGGTTATATGTTGCCCAAAGACATACTCACGAATGTTCCGTTGCCGCAAGGCTTCAGCCAAAAGGCCGATGAACTTTTGCTTGAGGGCGAAAAAGCATTGTTTTCAATCGTTGGTGATTTAAACCTTGCTGGTAAGTACGGCAACTCGGCACTCATTGTAACGGATAAGCGTCTGATTGTTTTTGATAAATGTCACAAGGACGGGGTTTTCATCCTCCCTCACACTGAAGTCGAAGAATCAAGTGTAAAACGTATGTATGGCAACGCGGTGCTCAGAGTGAAAAAAGACGGCAGGCAACTGGACATCTTCCGCTTCACCTATTCAATTGCAGAACTCTGCGATGCCGCCGCAATGTTTACCGAAAACATTGCTAAGGGCGAAGACCCGGAAGAAGAGTTTGAAATTGTTGAGGCGACCTTTGAAAAGAAAAAATCGGTCTGCCCAAAATGCGGGCGTGTTTTAAGCCGTCAGGGCGCAGAATGCATTAATTGCGCTTCAAAAGGGAAATTGGTTAAAAAGCTTGCAAAATATATTTTACCTGAATGGAAGGTGATGTTGGTTTGCCTTGGCCTTTCTCTAATTACCACAACATTGGCGCTCGCGCCCCCATACGCGACTAAACTGTTAGTTGACAAAATTACCAATAGCAGTATTCCCAGAGATAATATTTTAAAATTTCTTGCTTTTTTGGTCTGCGCACTGCTCGGGATCTACATTTTGCAGTATACAATCGGAGCGATAAGAGGCTATTACATGCGTATCACCGGGGACAAAATTGTTACTTCCCTACGCAACGACATTTATGAAAAAGCGCAGTACTTACCGCTTAACTTTTATGACAAAACCAGCACAGGCTCCGTTATTGCGCGCGTCAGCGGCGATACCGCTGTTTTACAGGCCTTTATGCTCAGAATTTCACAGGATGCGGTTATCCAGTTTTTCTTGATGATAGGCATCATTATAATCATGTTCATTATGAACTGGAAACTAACCCTGCTATCGCTCTTACCGGTGCCTTTTGTTGTTATCGGCGCGCGCTATTTTGGTATAAAAATTGCACCTATTTACCGCAAAATATGGCGCAGATGGGCGGCGGTAAGCTCAATTTTATCTGATACCTTGCCCGGTATCAGAGTCATCAAATCTTTCACAGGTGAGCAAAGGGCTGCAGATAAATTTGAGGCTTATAACAACGATTGGCTTCAGGAGGATAGAAAAGCGGCCGTGCTTTCAAATGTTTTCCCTTCCGTTGTCACCTTTTTTGTCACTTGCGGTTCCCTTCTCATTTGGGGCATGGGCGGCTATTGGGTTATTACCACGCCGGATAGGATTTCAGTAGGTTTGCTTGTTTCATTCATTGCTTATACAGGCATGTTCTACGGCCCCATCAATTTTTTTGCAACATTGAATGACACTTATCAAAGCGCGCTTACCTCAGCGGAACGAATTTTGGATATTATTGATGCAGAACCGGAACAAAATTTCGGTGAGGGAAATATAATTAATCGATTAAAGGGTAAAATCGAGTTTAAGAATGTCAGCTTTTCTTTCGACAGAATAAAAAAAACGCTGATCAACGTTAACTTTGTTATTGACCCCGGAGATATTGTTGGTATTGTCGGTACAACCGGTTCCGGGAAAAGCACCTTGGTAAACTTGCTTATGAGGTTTTATGACAACTACGAGGGTGACATACTTGTTGATGACATCAACATTAAGGATATTGACATCACCTCATTCCGAAGCCAAATAGGCTATGTGCAGCAGGAGCCGATGATGTTTAAGGATACTGTCTTCCGCAACATCTCCTACAGCTCACCCGATGCGGATGTTGAACAGGTAATCCACGCGGCTGATGTTGCAAACGCTCACTCATTTATTGCACGCACACCGGACGCCTACGACACAATGCTCGGTGAGCGCGGAGTCGGCCTTTCCGGCGGGGAAAAGCAAAGAATTTCAATTGCAAGGGCAGTACTTAAAAACCCAAGCTTACTGATTTTTGATGAGGCAACGGCAGCCGTCGACTCCGAAACAGAACATCTTATTCAGCAGGCTATTGAGCGGCTTATCAGCGGGCGCACTACATTGATGATTGCCCACAGGCTTTCCACCCTGCGAAAAGCAAACAAAATTATTGTGGTGGACAAGGGTGAAATAATCGAGTTTGGCTCACACGACGAGCTGATGGCGCAAGAAGGCAAGTACTTTAAACTAATCGAAATTCAATCGCTTTCAGAAAAAATCAGAGAAGGCAAAGAAGCGGAAAACTTTGAGTAAGTGGTCAGTGGTTAGTGGATAGTGGGCAGTGGAATTTGAATTCTCCGCTCAGGTTGAAAATTATTTTGTAGGGGCGACCTTTGGTCGTCCGTAATGAAAGAAAACGGCTATTGGGGGTAAAGCACGATGCAAGAGCGAACCTACATCGAATATGACAACGCGCGCATTACAAAAAATGACGGCATACTGCTCAAGGTTGAAATGTATGACGGCAGAATTTTTGATGATGTCGAAGCGCGCAGACTGTTTCCGCTGACGGGGCTTCAAAAATATATAACCCTTTTGGACATCGAAGGTGTTGAGCAGGCAATTATCCGTGATTTAAGCAACCTTACACCCGAAAGCCGCAAAGTTGTTGAGGATGTTTTGAATGAGTACTATCTCGTTCCAAAAATAACAAGTATCTTATCCATTGTTGAAAAATACGGCAAATTATTGCTGAAGGTTGAAACCGACAACGGTCCACACAGCTTTGAGATAAAAAATACCCACTCGGATATTAAAATGCTTTATGACGGAAGAGTAATGATTAAGGATTCCAGCGATAATCGCTATGATATACCGGATTTGGCGGCGTTGGGCAAAGAGAGCATGCGTAAATTAAATCCATATCTTTAAAATTTTAGGAGGTTGCCATGAAATTAGTTTTAGCCGTAATAAACAATGATGACAGCGCAGAAGTCACAGCGTCCTTAACAAATGAGGGTTATTTCATCACCAAGCTTTCAACAACAGGAGGCTTCTTAATGGCCGGCAACACAACCCTGCTTATTGGAGCGGAAGATAACGAGGTAGATAAAATTAAAGAAATTATTGCAAAGCACAGCTACACAAGGGAAAAGAATGTGCCTACAAGTTCTTCGCTCGGCAGAGGGCTTGGCGCGGCAGATGTAAAGGTGACAGCAAAAGTTAAGGGCGCCACAATATTTGTTTTGAATGTTGATAGCTTCGAAAAACTCTAGTTTTTTGCTTAGTTTACAGAAAATTAATAAAAAAATAAAAAATATTTTTCCACCGACTTTTCAACTTTTCCACTTATTTATATGTATATATAGTGGTAAATGGAGCTCATCAACACTATTGGTTGCAAATAAAAACTTTCCCCACCCTTCTTAACCTGTTTTCCACAAAATAATGTTGAAAAAAGAGAGCAGATGTCGAGATTTAATGCTTGACACCGGCTTATCTTTTTAGTATAATGACACTCTGTAAAGCAGAATACTTTACACGGTAACGGTTATGTAAGCCAATCTTTTGTTTTGAAAGAAGAAGGTGTATCTGTGGCCAAAAATCTTGAAATAACAATTTTACTTGATTTCTACGGTGATATGCTCACCGAAAAGCAACGCGACTTTTTGGGTTACTACTATAATGATGATCTGTCTCTTTCCGAGATTGCCCAAAATGAGGGTATTACACGCCAGGGCGTCCGAGACGCCATAAAAAGAGCGGAGACCCAGCTTTTTGAAATGGAAAGTCGTTTGGAACTTGCCAGCCGCTTCGAAGAGATGCGTAAAGGGTTGAGCGAAATTATCGAGTTTGCCAACGAGGTAAGCGACTATAACCTTCGGCACAGCCTTTCCAGAGAAATTAACGAATTTACCGTAAAAATTAAAACTGTGGCACAATTGTTATTACAATGAGGTGGAAACTTTGGCATTTGAAGGTCTTTCAGATAAATTAGAGGCTGCATTTAAAAAACTCAGAAGCAAAGGCAGCCTTACAGAAACAGATGTTCGCGAGGCAATGAGAGAAGTTCGTCTTGCATTGCTTGAGGCAGATGTCAATTATAAGGTTGCAAAGGAATTTACAACAACAGTTACGGACAGAGCAATAGGCGCACAGGTGATGGAAAGCCTTACCCCTGCCCAAATGGTTATTAAAATCGTAAACGAGGAGCTAATCAACCTAATGGGCGGCACTCGTTCCCGCCTGGCCATTGCCCCGCATCCCCCGACAATTGTCATGATGTGCGGCCTTCAAGGCTCCGGTAAAACTACACATAGTGCAAAAATCGCGTTAATGCTTAAAAATCAAGGCAATCGGCCATTGCTTGTCGCCTGTGATATATACCGATCAGCC
>CAYNMU010000027.1:0-25776 GCA_964398395.1 uncultured Eubacteriales bacterium | reverse complement strand
CCGCTAGTCCTCACTGAGGAGATCGAAGATGGGTAAGAAACTGTATGTTGGCAATTTGAGCTATGGCGTCACGAGCGAATCACTGCAACAAGTGTTTTCCGCGCATGGTAAAGTGGAATCGGCTGATGTGATCATTGATCGCATGACCGGTCGCGGCAAGGGCTTCGGCTTTGTCGAGATGAGCACCGATGCAGAAGCAGCGGCAGCGATCGCGGCCACGAACGGGCAGGATCTTGATGGTCGCGCCATGATCGTGAACGAAGCACGTCCCCCGGCCCCGCGCGTTGGCGGCGGCGGTGGTGGTGGCGGGTTCGGCGGCGGCCGTGGTGGTGGCGGCGGCGACCGCGATCGCAAGGGCGGGTTCGGCGGCGGTGGCGGACGTGGTGGCGCGGGCGGTGGCTTCGGCGGTGGCCGTGGCGGCGCAGGTGGTCGCCGGTAAGCTATCAGTCAGATAATGACTCAACGGGAACTGGTCGAAAGGCCAGTTCCCGTTTTTGTTTTTGGCGCTTAGACGTTGCGCAATCACTAATAAACCTGCTATGTTTACACGGTTATTTTGAGCATCAACTGTTTCAGGGAGAATGTCTGAATGTCATTAACTAAATCGACTCAAGCCGTGAAAGGGCCAGGAATCAACTTGGCTGCGCCCGAACAAATCGAAGAACCCACCGAAAGCCTGCGTCATTTCTTCAAGCCTGAAGACTGGGTCGCCGCATTTGTCACAACACTTATCTCCGGCCTGGCCTTCTTCTACTATATGGCGCCCGAGGTCACGTTACAGGATTCCGGAGAATTGGTTACCGGCGCTTTCTCGTTCGGCGTTCCCCACCCGCCAGGCTATCCCCTATGGGCCTTACTGGGTTATATCTGGTCTCATTTTATTGTGCCCTTCGGTAATCCTGCCTGGCGCATGACCTTGATGTCCGTTTTCACGGGCGCCCTGACCGTGGGCTTTACCACCATCATTATGACCCGCAGTTTACGCTTGCTCCTACACTCACTTCCCTGGAGCGATTCCACCAATGAACGGCTTCATCACTGGATGGCCCTTTTCATCGGTTCAAGCTGCGCACTCCTCTTCGGCTTTAACCGCGGGGTCTGGCTCTGGGCCTGCGTCTCCGAAATGCGCGTCCTTAACGTCTTCTCCTTCATTTTGGTGAGCTGCGTATTCTTCGCCTGGATGATGCAACCCCATCGACGCGGCTTTCTTTATGCCATGTTGCTCATCTTCGGGCTCAGCCTCTCCAACCACCAGACCATCGCCGTCATGGTGGTTCCATTTGCCGTTGGCATCTTTGCCATGGGCCTGGATCAATTCCTCGCCGCACGCCGGAAGTCTCCCACCGCCCCGAATCAACTGCACCTGTTCATGAAAACCCAGTCGAGCTTTTTTGAACTGGCTACCGCCGGATTCTTCAGCCTTCTGGTGGGCCTGATCATTTGGGCATGGCTCACAACTCCCGACACCGCTGCGATGCTCAAAAGCTCCACCCTCTGGCAGGGCATCGCCTGCGGCGCGCTCGGAATTGCCGCCGTCATCATTGCGCAAAGGACGGACTGGTGGAATACCCGCCGCGCACTCATCTGTGCACTCTTCTTTATGGCGGGCGTCAGTGTCTACATATACATGCCTCTCGCCGCAGCAACCAACCCGCCCATGAACTGGGGTTACGCAGCCACCAAAGAAGGGTTTGTACACGCCGTCACCCGGGGCCAATACCAGAAAATCGAATTGGCCAGCTTCCTCAGCTTCGATTTCCTGATGAAGATCAAGCTTTTCATTCAGGCCCTGATCAACCAGTACTCTTTCCCTGAAAGTGTTTTCAGCCATTTCCCTGCAACTCTGCGTTTGATACTGGAGACCATCAACACACTCACGTTACCTCTACTGGGGCTCGTGTCACCCATCGCTATTCTTATACTTTGGAAGCGCGTAAAACCCCGCGGCCGGTCATGGATGATCTTCGTCGGGACGGCCTTCTTGATTACCAGTCTGGGCCTACTATCCATTATCAATCCGAAATTGGAGCGGCAGGAACAGGAAATTATCATCAAATTCTTTGCCCCCGCCCATGGCTTCTACGCCATGTTGATCGGCTATGGGATCGCCGTCCTATTCAGCATCTTCGCCTGGAAGAAAAAAGTATTCGGACCCATCCTGATCCGAGTCGCCTGCGTATTGCTCCTCGCCATGCCGCTCGTAACCTGGAAACAAAACTGGTCCCTCTGCAACCTGCGAGGCTATGACTTCGGCTATCTCTTTGGATACCTGATGTTCAACCCCGGCAATGGCTATGAACCCATGCAAAAAGACTCCGTCCTGTATGGCGGCACTGACCCGGGCCGATTCGTCCCCACCTATATGATCTTCTGCGAGAGCCGCGTGGCACCCAAGGATAAATTCCGGGACAAAACCTTCGACCGTTCGGATGTCTATATCATCACACAGAACGCGCTGGCGGACACCACCTACATGAGTTACATCCGCGATCATTACGACTACTCGCGGCCAAAAAATGATCGACCCTTTCAGCGCCTGCTCAAGCGTGATCAAACCTACCCGGTGGAACCCATCTATATACCGAGCGCGGATGACAACAACCGGGCCTTCCAGGAATATGTGCACGACGTACAAACCGGGAAAATACCCGCCAGCGCGGACATCAAAATTGAAAATGGCCGCGTCAGCGTTCAAGGCGTCGGCGGCGTGATGACCATTAATGGGATCCTCGCCCGCTGGATCTTCGATAAGAACAAAGACAAACACGCCTTCTACATTGAAGAAAGTTATGTCATCCCCTGGATGTATGCCTACCTGACTCCTTACGGCGTCATCATGAAAATCGAAAAGGATCCAGTTCCCTCTCCCCAGGAGAACCCGAAACTCTGGGCAGATATTGCAGCTAAAGATCGTGCCTACTGGGACAAGCTCACCAAGGACTTCATTGACCGTGATGATTTCCGGCGCAACTCGGACGCCAAAAAATCCTTCTCAAAAATGCGTTCGGCTATTGCAGGTTTGTACGCGGCCCGGGGCGTGATCGGCGAGGCTGAATATGCCTTTAAGCAATCCCGTGAGCTGTGCCCGGAAAGCCCGGAAGCCTGTTTCCGCCTGGCCGATCTCTACATGCGCCAGCAGCGCTACACTGAGGCCGCCAAGGTGATGGAAGGCTATCAGGTGCTGGATCCATACAATGCTAATGCTGGGAATTTCCTCTCCTCCATCCGGAATGCGGAGAAGGATAATAACCACAGACTGGATCTGGAAAAACTGATGTCTGGCGGCAAACTTGACTTTAATAACGCCATGGATCTGGCCACAACCTATCTCCGGCTTGGTATGGAAGGCCAATTTCAAGGTTTGACACGCAGCCTCCTTGAGACCACCAATCTCCCTCCCGAGACCTGCCTGACCATCAGTCAATTGTTTGAAGCCAACAAACGCTGGGACCTTCGTGTTTTCGCGCTTCAGAAATATCTTGCACGTGAACCCAATGCGTTCAAGAGCTGGATTGATCTGGCCTACACCCAATTCGTTCTTAACAAACCACAGGAGGCATTTGCATCCTTGAAGAAGGCTGTTGAAGGCGGCGGAGAAGTCGCCCGAGGACTTCTGCGAGATGACCCGCGATTCACACCCCTACGTGAATCACCGCCCTTTAAAGCCTTGGTTCCGCCCCCTAAAAACAGAAACCTGGATACCTTCCCAATGATATCACCGGGCTTATAAAATCCAGAAGTCCGCCGGCGGTTACAAAACCCTTCATTTACCCACAATGATATCAACGAGAAGTACAGCTACGGTCTTGATGCCGCCAACAGGCTTGTGGTGTGACAGGAAAAATCCACAACTCTGTATACAATTATTCGATCCGGAACTTGGCCACATCAAGCGATTCAAGGATCTCCCTGATGCGTTTTAAAATGAAATAAATTTCAACTTGAAAACCATTCCCTCGTTGGCGTATGATCCCGCCCTTGTGAATCCACTTACGCTTATAGCTCTTGGTCATGTGACAGATATGGATAGGGGTATTTTTCCCTCTATCCTCCTTTTCAGGAAAATGTCCCAAAAATATCCCAAGCAAGCGCGAAATACGAATTTAGTCATAAGTCGTTGATTTCAAACATCTGGAGAGGTGGCTGAGTGGTCGAAAGCAGCGGTTTGCTAATCCTGCCTGCGCCATTGCTCTAAAATCAACAAAACCGCAACCACTTGCACAACAACTTGATACACAACACGCATGTTGCACATAAAGGCACGTAAAGGCAAATAATCCCTCAAAAGTTGAAGCAAAAACGAGGCAAACTTTAGATGAATTTCGGAGAGCCAAAACCCGCGTTCAAGCGACTTTATATTTGGCCATCAGGGCGTCAAGATCGGTCCGGCTGAATACGATCAGTCGGCGTCCCAACATGTGGAAGGGCAGTTCGCCATCGTGCTTCATCACATCAATCTGGCGAACACTACACCCAAGATATTTCGCAGCTTCATGCCGCCTGAGATATGTTTTTTGGCCTGATGGATTCTGCCCTGCGGAACTCAAAGAAATCTGATTTTTCTCAAGGAGGTCGCGAAGAGGTGGCCACTGCTTGGGAATCCGTCCATTGAGAACTGCCATAACCGCATCGCGCTGATCGGGCGTGACACTCACGTCAGCGACCAGGACTGTTTCGATGACCTTTTGTGTCATGGCATTCATGGACTTCGAGCCTCGTTCTTTTCCCGAGAGCCCTCTGCCGAATGCAACATGCTTCCTCTGTGTTGATCTTTACTCCGTTCGGCAAGAAAGAGCTCAATCGTTAAAGATAGTGTAGCCGTCGGGGCCTATATCGAACAGGGAACAGCATGGAGCTTGGCGGGCGAAATTGGGATATGCCGGGCACGGATCAAGGCTGATGGCAATGCGTTCTTCCAGACTCTGCTGGCGGGAACATGGAACACCGCTGAGAACTACTTGGCGTCGGCCAGCATCGTCTGGCCCTTGTCCGTCAGCCGGTATTTCTGCAACCGGCTGTTGGGTTTGTCCGGTATGGTCAACTCCAGAAGTCGTTTCTCAATCAACTTTTCGAGACTCCTCTTGAAATTGCCTGTCCTGCTTTTATAGCCGACCACGACAAGAAGATCTTTCGCCGCCTTTGGTCCTTGTCGACAACTGATCAAGATACCGCTCTCCACAGCGGTCAGAACGACTTGGGCCTCTTGGGCCTCGACTTGGGCCTCGACTTGGGCCTCAGGCCGTCTACTCCCAGAATCCGAGAATGTTCCCGCCTCACGCTTCTTAAGGGTAACGATAAACACCCCCATTGCGGCCTCAAATGACACCTTGATATTGGCTTTCCGGCAAGCTTGTATAATTCGCAATGTCCCGGTGCCCCAATGTTCGATCAACCGGGCACGATACAATGCCTGCGCGATCAACGGGTTGCTGGGACATGACGCATGCCGTTGATATAACTTACGCAGAGTAATGTCCGGGGGAAGATGGCCGGGATTCCAAATCTCTATTCGATCATCATAAATCCGGACTTGAATGGTACCAACCGTCGCATAGTTCCGGTGACACAAAGCATTGATGAGCGCTTCCCTGACGGCATCCTCCGGATATTCCGGGATCACCTCTCGCTCAGGACGACCTGTGATTTTGTAAGCGCGCCGGGTATGCCTTCCCACAAACGCCATCGCATCGTCGAGCTGTCTCAGTATGGGACCTTCGTAGGTCTGCTCATCCTCGAAGTCAACGGAATCAATCCCCTTGAATCGACCACACTTCAATTGGGCCTCGATAAAAAAGTTCTGGGGCGACTTGCCGAAAAGCAGCACAGCCGCATTGCAGTACCCCTTCGAGCTAAATGGCAGTTTGATATTGCGGAGCAAATCCTCAACGGGTGTTGCGAGGCTCATTCCGGAGCGCTCCAAGTAATCCCTGACCGCTTTCTTGTCCACATCTTTGGTCGTGAATCGGGAACAAATAAAGGCATCCCATGTCCGGCCCGTTGTCACCTCCAACAGCCGATGAGCTTCTTCCCGACGCAGGCATTGATTGGTTCGGCCAACACGTTTGATTGGTCGCCCGAAGGCCCAGACAGGCTTCACCGGATTTTCCTCGATAAGGATTTTAATGAGCGCCGACTGCTCGGAGCCTTCCACGCCTATTTCCGGGAACTGGGGAGGATCAGTATTGATCTTGATTTTGTTGGCCAGATCCTCCAGGGATCGTTGGCCAATCTGAACCCCCACCCGCTCACCGTTCGGGCTGATGCCAATGTAGATTATTCCTCCATGGGAGGTCGCAAAGGCAGCGCAGGTCTCAACGATTTCCTTCCATTCACCGAAAGACTGCTTCCATTCCGCTGTTTCACTTTCAACGGGAATACCACTATGTTTGGCCGTCGTCATTTCTTCGAGTCATCCTATTTGCAAACTGCTTGTCATAATATCACAGGCATAATGGGTGTCGAGTTTTCCAAATTGATCGGATCATTGCCTACCAAATGGGCGGTTTAGTTAGGAGGATAATAGTCTTGTCACAAAAAAATGACCTCATTTGGACAATTCCATCCGAGATGGAATACGAATTTTGATGAGTGCCTTACTGACCTCTTCCGCACTAAATCGCAAGGCCTTCCGTGAAAGGCGATAATACAGAATCACGCCTGAAGCAACCAAACGACGAGCAGTTCGTACACTGACGGCAAGAAAAGCCGCCAGTTCAGAAAGGGTCAGTAATTTATTTTCCGTGTCCATTGCCGCACACCCCAACAGAAGGCTCTATCGTTAAAAATAGTGTAGCCGCCGGGGCATGAAGCGAACAGGGAACAGGATGGGCTGTGCAGGGCGGGAGCGGGGAAAAGCGGAATCGGGACAAAAACGGAGACGCACGTTTCGGCAACCGGACACTTCACATCATGTTCATGTACTGTTTGGTATTCCGAAGATCCAGTTAACGGCGATGCCGCAGTACTGTCGATTACTCTTTCAAAACGCACGCCTTCATTTCCTTGCCCGACTTGAACTTGACTACTCGGCGCTCGGGAATGATGACGGTGTCCGCCAGCAGATTGGGACGCCAACTACGGCGACATTCTGAGGGATGCGACGGGAAGAGAGCCGGAGGGACTGAACATTTCGACTCTTGCACACCCCGATAAAAAAGGCCGCCAACCTTTCGGCTGCAGCCTTCTGAATTCCATCGGGGCATCAATTAACCCAGGATCGCATCCTTGCAAGCCTTGGCGACGCGGAACTTCACCACGCGCTTGGCCGGGATCTTGATCGTTGCGCCGGTCGCGGGGTTGCGGCCCATGCGCGCCTTGCGGTTCACAAGCACCAGTTTGCCCAAGCCGGGAAGGGTGAAGCTGTTCTTGGCATTCTTGTACGCCAAAGCGACCAATGCCTCAATTACCTCGCCAGCCTGCTTCTTGGTGAGTTCGGTCGCTTCCGCCACGCTCGCCACGATCTGACTCTTCGGCAATGCTTTTGCCATTCTATATCTCCTTTAAGTATATCGGCATACCGTTGTGGCATGCTCGTTATGTTGGGGAATATTGCATATTTGCGGAGGAATGCAATAGGCCACTGCATTAATCAGGGCGTCATGTGCTCAATATGTCTCACGTGAACCTCATCTCGCCCCACTCCTCCTGCCGATGAAAGTTCAACACAGCATGAGGTGATGAGGAGGACAATACCGGCTTTTCCCGACCGCGCGTGTAATCATAGCGACTGAATGAGAACAGCCACAGGTCACTGGGTTGCGGAAGGAACACCTCGCAGACCATGTCGAAGGGGATCTCCGCCACCACTTCCCACCGCTGGGCGGTTGGATTCACCCGGACACGACTTTCAATAACACGGTCGACAAACCATTCTGGCGGAATACCGGGCTTGGCACGGGGTGAGACAAACTCACGCGCAGAGGGAATGCGTAACTGAAACTTCTGGTTCTCGGGCGTCACATGGATTTCGACATATGATTCCTGGTCACAGGGACGCAGGAATATCTCGAAAACGTCTCCAGACATGAATGATGGCTCATTGAACCGCTTCTCGGGATTGAAGATGTCCAAGTCCTCAATCTCGGCATAGACATACAGAGCATCTCGAGTCCATCCCACTTTCACGCGCATGGGGCGGAACTCGGTCTCCGGCTCGGCCAGCCACGCCTGTTGCGACTCGACCGCCGGTGTGTTGGCAAAGACTGCCTCGATCCAATGCCATGAGTCAAGGGCTACTGATTCAAACGATTTCACGAGCAAAGAAGGGGGTTTATTCACACTTCATTCCCAGACGAAGGGCTACCGTCATCCTGTCGTTTCAGAGATGTTACTGCCCGCAACCATGCCTCGGCGATCAACCAGTGCCCTTGGGCGTTGGGGTGGATGCCATCAAATGACCAATAGTCGGCAGGTGCCCGCTTCAGCGCGTCAGCAAATACAGCTTGAAGCGGAACGAGAACCGCACCAGTCTCCGCTGCCAGCCGGCGCACGATCTCGCCACGCGCCGCCACATCCTTCACCGCCCGTTCCTGAACATCAACGACATGGAGTACGAACAGCTCACACAAGACCAAGCGCACCGATGGCAATGCCGCACGGGTCTGAGCCAACAGTCCCCGATAGCGCTGCTCGTATTCCTCCAACGAAGTGGCCGGGCATGGCTGGGTGGGTGAGACATCGTTGATGCCGACAAGAATGCTAAGGATGTCAGGCTTCAAATCCAAACAGTCCGCCTGCCACCGTTGCTGCAATCCCTTGACCCCTTCCCCGCACACTCCACGGTTGGTAAACCGGAGGTTGTCCTGTGGCCGAACTGCCAGTAATTGCGCCGCCACGATCATCGCGTATCCCGACCCCATTTGGTAGGCGTTGCAGAGCTCTTCCGGTTTGCGGAAGGCGTTGGTGATGGAATCCCCTTGAAATAAAATGTGGTCGTTTGCTCGAATCATGAATTCATCCTCTTGTCGCATGTTCCATTGAACTCGTGAACGGCGCTCACCATTGACACAACGTTATCAACTGGGGTGCGTGCCTGGACATTATGAATGGCGTCGAAGACAAACCCGCCGCTCTTCGAGAAAATCTCACACCGTTGCAACACCTGTTCGCGGACCTGGGCTGGTGTCCCGAACGGCAGCACCTTCTGCGTGTCAACCCCACCGCCCCAGAAGACCAACCGATCACCGTATTTGTCCTTCAGCATCTGGGGATCCATCCCGGCGGCTGAACATTGGACAGGATTGATAATATCGAAACCCGCCTTGATGAAGTGTTCCATGAAGGGTTCCACCGCGCCACAGGAATGCTTGAACGTCTTCCAGGTGGTGTGTTGGTGAATCCAGTCGTTCATCTTCTTGTAATACGGCAACCAGAGCTCGTCAAAAGCGTCCGTCGAGCAGAACTGACTGCTCTGAGTCCCAAAATCGGTGCCGCACAGGAACACTGCATCCACCTTATCCCCAACCACAGCATGGATTTCCTTAAGATTGAGCAAAGCATACTCGAGTTGTTTCTGGAACATGACATGGACGTAGTCCTGCCGGATGGCCGTTGTCACATACCATTCCGCAATATCCCTAATGCCTTTGGGGTGCTTCATGAATGGTCCGGGAACCAGGGCAATGTCCCCGAAGGCAGTTCCTCCGAAATTGGCGATCACACCCCGTCCGGACGCTTCCGCCCGTTTGGCCTCGCGTGCGAAATGGGCCAGAGCCTCCTTTGAAATAGGGCCGAACTCCTCTGTGTTATCCTCAGGATTAAGCCGATCTTCGTCGATAGGCTGCTGCCGGATGATCGTGTCAAAGAAATAGCCCCCTTCCGGCATATGCCCGCTTGGCGGAACCGACGTGTCCCCTTCGGGATAGATGTAGACATCCTTACCTTTAACCGTGACATTGAACTGACTGGGAACCAGCAAAGGCTGCCCCCAGGGCGCCTGCCATTCCTTCCACTGTTCCAGCGCAAACCCGAACAGCGCCATACGCCCAAAGATGCCCGTCGTGTCAACACCCATGGCATCCTTAAGGTCATCCTCGACTTCACCCAGCATCTGATAGGGTTCAATCACTTTGACGGGCCGTTTCTCCAAACCATAATGGTCACGCAACGCCGCCACGACCGACACATGGATTCCCGTCACCGCCGTGCCGCCAAAGTCCAGGGGAACTGGCCCGGCCTGATGGTTAAGTGCATTCTTTATTCGTTCTCGATGAGTCATGATCGTTTATCCTCCAAAATCGTTTCACAACCATATTTCACCAGTAACCGTTGAACCTTCTCTACGTCCTCCATGCCGCCTGTCCCAATCATAATGAGGCCCTTGGCACTACCCAATTGATCGGCAATGATGTCCAGGGCATCCCACCCATGCGAGGTCTGCCCCGCATAGAATTGAATCCGTTTGCCGGCAGCACGAATTTTACGATAGAGATCAGGCCAATGCGTGATATCCGGCTGTCCATCCCCCGGCACCCACTGGATGCCTTTCAATTCCGGAATACTCAACAAGAAGTCCAAATGTTTTAATTGGCCAGGCCCATCAAGATGATAAAACGGGTTCGTGAGTCTGCGACAACTTGCAACCAACTCAGGCAGGACAAACGCCTCGAATTGGTCGGGACCGATCATGTAGCAAAAATCGCATTGCAGCATATACGATGGTTGTTCAGAGTAAATCGGACACCATGTCGTATACCCCTGATTTAAGTTTGCGATGCCGGCAAGTTCCTCAAAAGAATGCCACCAGGCCGCATGCCCCTCCCAGGTCTGCCTTTTCACTTCATCGGGGCAGTCATACAGGTCGAATAACAGATTTTCACTAGGACGAAAACTCGCGGCGATATCGAGATTTCCACCGAGATCGGTCATATCCAGTTGCACCAGGCCTTGGAACCGCTCTTGCGCAGCGTGATAGAGATCTACAGTTCGCCTCCACCACGGCGAGTTTGGGTCAAATTTCAACCGGGTCTCATCTGCAGAAACCACGGACTGAGGATGAAACCAGGTGGTACCCACACTCTCACTATTGATCACTTCGGCCCCCATATAGGCAGCCACAACCCCGGGTCCGAAATTGGGAAGCACATGAGGGAACCCGTCACCGAGATACACCTCTTGTTCGAGATTGTATTCGTACCAGTCCACGATCGTATCAACCGGAACAGACAAGTCGTAGAAGCTATTGAAGGAATGCCAGGGTATGTCGGGTTTCGCTCGTTGTGGGGCGCGTCCGTGCAACGTGGCATGGATCAATGGGCGCTCCAGATTCCCGTTCCACCACCGACGGTAATTCTGTTTTACGGCGCTCCACCGGTGGGTATTAAAGTCAATATTCATAACTGTCCTGATGTTGAGAAGGTTACATGCTCGGAACTAGTTACGCAATTCCGCACGAGAATATCTCTAATGTTTTCCATAGCGGAAGGCTTCATCATACATAGCGATAATATTTTCGACGGGCGTGTTGATCTGTAAATTATGACACGGTCCGAGAATGAAACCGGTACCGTCGCTGGCGAGCAGGTCTATACAGTCGCGCACTTCCTTCCGCACCTCCTCTGCCGTACCAAACGGCAGAATACGCTGATTCTCGACCGCTCCATGAAAACAGATCTGTCCGCCAAACTCCCGTTTCAACTCAACACGATCCATCCCGGGACAAGTCCACTGGATGGGATTGAGTATGTCGATGCCCATCTCGACCAGCAACGGAAGGAACGGTCGGCACGCACCGTCGTCGTGGTGAAACACTTTGATGTCAAACTCGTGACACAAGTCGATGAATCGCTTGTGCTGCGGCGCATAAAACTCCCGGTACATTTCCAGGCTGATCAGTGGACCGGTCTGGCTCCCGAGGTCATCGGTCACCTGGGCGATGTCGATCAAGCCTGCACACGTCTCGAACATCCGGCGATGATAGGCATAGAAGAAATCGGAGATCCGGCGAATCAACTCATGGGTGAACTCCGAATCCAGGAGCGGGTCGATCAACGACTGTTCCAAACCGCGCAGCATGTTGTGGAAGTAGAATGGCGCCATGTAGCCGCAAAAGACCACCTGCTTCCGACGAGCTTCTTCCGCTTGCGCCCGCATCGCCGAGTAGTCAAACCAATCGACAAGCGGCCAACGGAATCGGGCGAGATCATCCACACTTTGCGCCTCCGCCAAGGGGATAGTGGACTGTTCGTCGTAAACGCCCCCCGCATGAGCGACCGGTTTCGTCTCGATGCCGAAGATGCCGTAGAGGGTCGGTCCCGGCAGCAGAGGTGGCCCCACATAAGCCGGGGCGATGCTGGCCATGCCATCAATGTGCAGCGCCTGCCACAGATCAACTCCCTCGCCAAAATGATTCCGCAATTTGGCGAACACTTCCGGTGTCGCCCAGATGTCCGTTGGAATCCGGTCGACCGGCTGGTGGTTGATGGCAGCCAACATACGTTCGCGTGAATTCATTTTTAAAGCCTTTCAGGTAGTAATATTTTTTCGTCCAACTGCCACTCTTGTCTTGGGCTCGGATTTCAACTTATGCGATATATGGCCGCAGATTTTCGATCCACGTCCACCACGCACTTACTGTTGCGGATGGGGACTGCCTCATCTGTGTCAAGATCGCGCAGTTCGCCACTACGGATATCCTTGAAGGTCAGCGCAAAGCAAACTGCATCAATGTAGTGATTGAGAACAAAAAGAACCTTTTCCGTTTTGCTGCATTGCATCACTGCCGAACTGAGGTTGCGTTCCCCCTTATGCACACCACCCCCGCCACCCGGCAGCCAGTCCACCCACTCCACCGGCGCCGCAGGTTGAATGTGGACATGGGCGCGGTTCACATACCGCTTGAGAAGGCCACCCACCCACGCGATGCTCTGGAGCGATTCCTCTTCTGACTTGTCCTGCGCCACATAAGTCGCCTGCCAATTCAGCGCCCCCTTCCCGATCCGCTTGCACAGTTCAGTCTTCTTACCCGGTGCCGGTAATCCCAAGAACTTCACCGCACGGCCGCGTTCATCGCGCGCCGGCCAGGGACCGGTCACCGCCACCACGCCGCCCTTCCGGACATACGCGAGCAGGGACTTGTTCGTCACACCACCAATTACCGGCGAACCCGGCAGAAAAACCAAGGGATATTTCGAAAGAGTTTTGCAGGAATGCACCGTATCCACCGCAGCCGCCTGCATGCCGTTCTCTTCAACCAACCGGAACAGGCCCAGGTACTCCTGGGAGGCACACCCAGCTTGGGCACCATCCACAGTCGGCTTGCCAACATGCAAATCATTATCGTTACAGGGTGACGGATCGCCAACGGCCGTATGCTGGTGCTGCACCAGATCATAGATAATCGCCGTATCCATCTGCGGCACCAGCCCATCCCAATCCTTGATCTTGTTGAAGAGCAGGTTGGGAGTTTCCTTGAGCACCTGATGGCTTGGCCGAACATGGCCATGCGTGCTGACTGGCGAATCACCCCAGCAATCGCGGTCATGGAACATAAACCAGTCAATCGCCTTGCACCCCTGCGCCAGGGCGCAACGCGCCATGAATCGCATATGGTCATCGGACACCCGGGTGTTGCCCAGATTCCTGACCCAGGTCCCGGACATAAACTCGGCCGACCAGGTGTACTTCAGGCTGGCGTTCATCAACTTAAGCACGCGCGCCATCGAGTGATAGCCGGAGTAACTCATGAAAACACCGCGATAGAAGTCATAACCGACAACGCCGCCAGGTCCCACCGCCTTCTCGAAGTCCGGCATACGCGTAGGCACGCCTTCGGGTAGGTGTGGATTAAAGTTGGTCATGAAGGTGACATCCTTCACGCCATTGGCCTCATGCATCGCACGTAGTTCGCGGATGTACCGGCACATGCACCAGGTCTTGAACTCCACCCAATCGATGTACCAAGCCAGATCGGCGCCGATCGTTTCCGGCACTGCACGCGGCGGTTCGATATCCCTGAATGAATCATATTTCCGGCCATAGGGCAGACTTTTCACCGAGCCATACTTCTCCTTGAGGAACTGGTGATAGAACCCGCCGGGCCCGACATTCACCGGATTGTAATCGGAGTCGAGAAAACTGTCCTTGACGATATAACTGATCTCGTTGTCAAGGTTGAGCATGGTGATGAAGCCGCCATTCGACTTCAGACGCGGCCGGATGATGGCATCCACCTCGGCGAACCACTTTTTGCACCAAGCCAGATACTCCGGGTGCAGGTAGGAGGGCTGGGAGCCTTCCTTCTTGCCGATCCAGTACCCCTGGGTTGTGCGGTTCTGATAATCCCAGACCATCATGTTCGGATCGCCGAGCACCAGCCATTCCGGGTAACCGCCGTGAATCATCTCGTTGCAGCAAAACGGGCCGCAGCGGAAGTTCATATTAAGCCCCGACTCCTGTACCAGATCCAGAAACTTCATCAAGTTCAGGCGCGGATTAGTCTTGCCTTCAAAATCCAGAATGCCGGCCGGGTGCTTCTTATCAGGCGCACCAACCAGGTGGGTTCCCCACTGCACGTAAGTGGTGACACACCGCAGACCGGTGTCCTTCAGACGTTGGATCAGCGTGGGCCAATACTGTGGATCGGTCCGGAAATACTGGATTTCGGCGCCGAAGATTTCTCTGGAGTCATGTTTCATGTTTGTTGTCTTTCCTGTGAATATCCGATTGCAAAGCGAAACCGAGCATCATCCTCGTACCACATGGGGAAGTTGGTCCCCCATATATTATTGTAAAGATTGAAGTGCATTCCATTTTCCAGTGCGGGTAGGGTATTGTCGAACTGCAACAACCTCCGCTCTCCGGGCGACACAAGCGCCGCATCACGGCTGTCGATCCGCAATCGCTGACCGCCACGCAGCCCCACGTTGACCCCCTCCTCGACAGCATGGAGATTCCGGTTCCCGTTCCGAGCCACATCGCACGGCGAAACGGGAAATCCCATCTTATCCAACAACCAGGTTCCGGGGAGCACCCCTTTCGGGACAAACGAAAACCAGAGGGCCTCAGGGAATCGGCACGCTTTTTTAGCGAACCACTGCAAGTTGATCTCAACGGTTGCCGCCGCACGGGGAAAGCGATACTCAATTGTCACCAACCGTGGCGCTCCAAAACGCTTGCACACCGCCGCCGGGAAAACAGCCTCGACCAGCAGCGTCTCAGACAGTTTCCCGGAATGTACTCCCACCCACCGAACCGACGGCGTAAAGACCTCACTCAAGGCCCCGGCCCGGTCAATGCCCGGTTTTGAAAAATCCGGCACAGCCCATTCAGAACACCACCGGTGCTCCAGATTGATATTGTACTGTCCCATGAAACGCCGGTAATCAACTTCTGAAAAAGTCTGATAGACAACACTCCCTAATAGATGGTCAGGTCCCGCCAATTCCTGCCCGCCACGGTCCATCAGACCCACAAGTGCGCCTGTGCGTGAGTCAAGACGAACAGAAAAATGCTCGGTCTCAATGGCCAGTGGGGCATTCGAAAGTTTTGTATAGCCGTCACGACCGGGCCGTTTCGGCAACAGGTCCCGTAATGCCCGGCGGGCAGCCGAGCCCAAGACCGAAACTCCAAAAGCCCGTACGGCTTCATCAACATAGGCTCGTTGCTCAGACCAGGATGCTTCCAACGCCCGGAACTTGGGCTTCCGCCGCGCCCGCTGAAAGGCCGCAGCGGCATAGGTGGCATCCTTTTCAAACGCCACTTCGGGCGCTTTTATCGCTGACGGCAGGTGTGTTTTCTCGTCCAGACCCCACGTATGCTCCGGCACGAGCAGCAGGCGCCGACTGAATTCGTTGTAACGCTTATTGTCATCACGGATGATACCCTTGCCCTCCCACTCCGTCCTAAGCCGGCAAAGTTGGCGGAATCTGGCCACCTTGAGGGGATCCGTACCGACTCCGTGTATCCATGTATCGCCAATTTCCTGCTCCACCAGTGGCAGGCGGTCAGAGACCTTTACCACGGCACGGGCAAACACATCCATGGTTCCCGCCTTGATGCGGCTCTCGGGAAAACGCTCGGCAAGTTTTGCGAACACCGAAACGACCTCGTCCTCGTGCGGCGGACCGGCATTGTCAGCACTATGGGCAAAAATAAGATGCGCCTTCAGTCCCGGGACCTCGTGGGTATTTCCATAGGCGCCCTCCCCGTACATGACCATGACCTCCGCGCCACCCGGTTCACGCCATCGAAAAACAGGGGGCACGTCAGGCGCTGGACAGGCGGGATTGACCCCGATATGCAGAAACCGCACCCCAGCCTCATCCAGATACGGAATTATTGAACGCGTATGCCCCGGTACATCGGTCATTTTGGCGGCAATCGTCTTGCGTCCGAAGCGCTGATCGAGTTGCCGCGACAATCCCAGCCCAAAGCGGAAGAGGCTGCCATCCATGAGTTCTGTGTGCGTGGTGAACGGCAACGCATGCCAGGCAATGTCTCCCGCCAGAATCGCCTGCTCCATCTGCTTCCGGTCACGACTCCCCGCACGCTCCAGATACTCGTAAATCAGCCATGAACCGGTTGTCCACACGAACCGCTCCGGCCCGCCACGTACCCGCAAACTCTCCGCCAGCGCCATCGCTCTCGGAATGAAATCCGAAAAATAGCGTGCTACAACTTTCTCCGCGAGATCCGTGAAACCTATGTCCAGATGGGTCTTGAACACCACCGTCACGGCCCCGCCCAGGTTCGTCTTCCTCATCGTCCCAACCCCTCCACGGCCCGCCGTAACTCAGTCACGTCACCCCACTCAGGACAGACACAAAACCAATACCGGGCCTTCGCGCAGTCGCGTTTCGCCAATTCCCGGCAGAAGTCCGCCAGCAACGGGTATTCCGCCACCCCGGTATTCGCCACATAGGGCGTGTAAACCACCCGGTCTCCAAGCGCCTCGTAGACGTCCCAGATCTTGGTGCAGGGATAATGGACTTCGATGCCCCAGATCTTGAAGTCGGCCCGGGCTAGCACCGGCAGATGCTGCGCATATTCGCCACAACAATGGATATAGACCCCACCGAAGGTATCAGCGATCCGCTTCAGCCGCGGGATCTCGAAGCGTTCGTAAAGTTCGGGATTCAATAGCGGCATATAGTCCTGTGTGATGGCCACCCCCTGCCCGTCAGGGAGCGTGGTGTAGGGCCAGATATTACCAATAACCTTCGATGGGCCGACCTCTTTCCTGAATCGCCCCACGTACTCGATCAGCGTATCGGTCACATGATCGAGCGCCTTCTCCACCAATTCCGGTTCCTCGTACAATCCGCAGATCAGTTCCGTCTGATCCATGAGCAACGCCAGCGTGTTCATCGGCCCCTGGAAATCCGGGGTGCGGATGAACACGTCACCCGTCCCCAGCCGCTCGCACACGCGCCGATAGAGGGTGATCGCCTTGCGGTAGTCGGATTGCTCAAACGACTCCCGGATCTGGAGATTGGCCAACTCGCCCAGACTGGAGATGACCGGCTCAATGTGGACGCCACCGCCACCCGAGGCCGGCATGATCTTACCGCCCCACAGCTTCGGCGTGGAGATGGTCCCGAAATCCGCCCAAAACGTGGGCAGGATATGGGGTTCGTTCGATGCCGCATCGGCGCGGATCTGGGCACAGGCCTTCTCGACCATCACCTCGGGATTGGTTTCCTGCCGGTAGTCCGGCACGGCGTGGACGCTCAACAGGGGCTCACGCCGCTCACCACGCAGGAAAGCGCGGAATATATCCAGGGTTTGATTGATGCGTTCAAGTGTAAAACCATCCTTCATCGATGTGATTCCTTCCGTACGGATAACCATTATGCGTTCAACTTTACTGTGGCAAGCCCACAGAGAGGTACGGTCAAGCCAACCGCGCCCGTGCCATCGACCTCCAGGGAGGCGAGTCGATCCTCCTTCAAATCGCACAACCAGGCGGTCTTGGCTGGCGTTGCGGGACGAATCACCGCTGTCGCCACCGTTGCGCCGGTATTCCAAAGCCTGACCACGATCGAACGATTATCCCGACCCGGCTTGATCGCCGTCACCACCACATCGTCGCCCGCCTCCACGTGCAGCGAACTGACTGGTGTCGGCAGGTGGAGACTGAAGTGACGCTGGATACCAGCCTGTAGCGCCATCACCTGCCTCAGCAGTGGCCCCCGCGCTGTCTTACCGGCAAACGGCATCAACGCATAACGGAACTCCAGCCGCCCCTGCACCTGCCCGCCGGGCTCCCCATCGGCCTGCGGGGTTGCACCCACGGACCGGAAAAGGGTCAAGGCCAGCGCACGCTGCCGATCAGCACCGATGCTGTGCTCATGAAGCCCTTCGGGACAAAGCAACGCCAGTCCGGCTTTACCATCGGACAAGGCCACCACACTGTGATGCGGCCGCTCCACGGGATCTGGCTCCTTAAAGGCATGGCCACCGGCTGCCGTGGCCACCGGGCGTTCCACCCAGGCGAACGGCTGGTCGGATTCATACGTTTCCGTAGCCAGACCGGTGGGGAAAAAGACGCGCAACCGGTGATCGCAGGCATTGTTCTCGACGACCGTGCGGACATGCAGGCAGGGATCGCCAGCCCGCAACGTCAGGAAATCGGTCACCGCCAGTTCCACGCGCGCCTCCGACCGGCGTTCGCTGTTGCGGGGATCCAACCCGGCGGGAACCCGCAACACACGATCAATACGGAAGGTCACTTGAAGCGGCCCTTCGCATTCAACTCCGGTCTGAACCACCATACCGGGCGAGAATACAACGCCATTGGTGGCCGGCGGCACAAAGGTCCATCCATCCCCCGTCTCCCCGCTATCCTCGTAGCCGAACCACTCACGATAGATCCGACCGGTGTCACGGTGCTCCACTTCGACCAACCCATTGGCAGAAAGCCGCACGCACAGGTGTTCATTCTCAGCAGCCAGTGGACCGGTCAGCAAACTGGACCCGTTACGATGGACGCGGTCCTCAAGCGGCTTTACCTTGATGGTGGTGAACCCGGCCGACGGCATTGTCAGCGCCACAACAACGCGGTAGACATCCGTTTCCGGCGCAGCCAAGGCGCGCTTCCCGGACGCATCGGGAATCTTGACTTTGCGGGAAGATTCCACAGCCAACACCTGATAAGGCAACGACACCCCATCCGGCCCCATCAATTCGAACGAATTCTGGAGTGGCCCCGTGTGCCCGCTGCGGATCACCTTGTTCGGGTAGTCCTTCGGAAAGAGCAGATCCACTTCGGCCACTTCCCGGCGCTCCCAGGGTAACGGGTTCCAGACCACCACGTTGGTGAAAGCCTTGGAGATATCAGCCGAGGCCGACGCCAATCCCGCCATGGCCTGCCGGCGGAGTCCGTCAGCGATCAACTCCGCCTGATGATACCGGAATGGCATATCGGCATGGGTCTCGTCCACCGAGCAGCCGCAGATCGAGTCATGCGGCTGGTTTTGGATCAGATGCTTCCAGGCGGTCCGCAGGTAGCCTGCAGGCAGTGCCCGCCCCGCCATCAGGCGGTAGGCCGCCAGCGGTTCTGCCCACAGCGTCAACAGGTTCTGGCAACGGTCGTTTGCCTGCTTCAGGGGGTAGCGGGCCGACAGGCAGTGGGCGATGAGCGCAAACCACCACGTCATCATCCGCTGGGCCGGATATCGCAATTCGCCCTGGAATTCAGGCAGTGACGCTCGAAAGGCCTCCAAGGCCTTGAAATATTCCTCGATCCGGGCATGACTGAACTCGACGTCGGGGAACTTCTTCGACAACGCCTCCAGCATTTCCGGAATCCGGCAGGGCATCATCTGGTGATCGCTGTTATCGCTGAGATACAGGAGTGGGGTTTTCAGCCGAGGTCGCTCTTCCTCAAGGATTTTGGCAAAAGCCGCCACCAATTTGGCATCGTCAAAGGCATTATTCTTCCACTCCCACCGCGCCCGGCAGCCAAACCACCCATATCCGGCATTGTCAGGTAGCTTGTGCGTCAACACACGCGACCCGTCCGGCCCCACCCACACAAACTCCCCGCCCACCTGGCTGTCGTTGATACCGCGCCAGACGACCGCGTAGGGCAGGCCGAGGCCGGCATAGATCATCGGCATGGCGGCAGGGTGTCCGAACAGATCCGGTGTGTAGCCGACGGGCATGAAGGGTGCCCCAAACTCACGGAGAGTCTGGAGCCCCAGATTGAGATTTCGGAGAAGCGCTTCACCCGAGACCAGCCATAGGTCCGGCGGCGCATACCAAGGGCCTGCGGAGAGGCGCCCCTGCTGGAGCAAGGCCATCAGCTCGCCGCGTCGTTCAGGCCGGATCTCAAGGTAGTCATCGAGCAACGCCGCCTGGCCATCCAGATGATGAACCCGGTACCGCTCATCCGACTTCATGCGGTCAAGGGTCTGGTCCAGCATCTGGACCAGCCACATCCGGAACTCCTGGAACGGCTCATACCATTCCCGGTCCCAATGCGTGCCACTGATGTAAAAAGCTTTAGTTGTTACGTTCTTCATTTCTCCACCTTCTTCCGCATTCTAACGTCCCTGAAATAATCTGGACATGATCCAGAAAAATCCGCGCCTTACCAGGCGCGGCTACGTAGCCGCCGCTGATAAGCGGTGGCCGGATCATGATTGGATTATTATGGGATCATCAATAATGCCCGCCCCTTCACGACACTGCAACAGGACTTGCCGCGTTGAGCAGGCTTCTTCTTCAAAAATGACCAGTTCGTTATTCTCGCGCAGCCAGACGGCGGGCACACGGTAGTACCGCTGGGTCGGCACATCGGACGCGCCCAGAGTCAGGCCGTGTTTCTCCGCCTCGACCCAAAACCTGTCATGCCCGAATCCATCCCCCTTGATCAGCCAATGACGACCAAGGGCATGCCCGTTGACAAACAGCATCCCCTTGCCCAGCCCGGCCGCGTCGATCCGGAAATCTGTACCGCCATCGAGCATTCGACGTGGCACCGCAAAGCGGGCGCAATGCCATGCCAAGGCGCAGGTCCCGCGCTGCGCTTTCCACCTGACGACCGACAGGCATCCTGGAACATTAAGTTTCTCTCCCTCGAGACAGGGATGCATCTTCCAGTTCCGAAGCGCCTTGCCGTTAAGCCGGACCTCGTGCCAGATCCCTTTGCGTTCCGTCTCCATACTGGCCGAAACCATCCAGTCGCCCTTGATCAATCCGAGCGACGCCGCAAGGATCTCCAACCGGTGCGCCCCGGCCCCAACCCGGAACACAAACTGTGACGCGTAGCGCGAGTCCGTTCCCGCCGGGTCAACCGCAACACCCTGCACCACCGTTTCACCGGAACCGCGCCCCGGTATGGTGGACCCGCGACACTCGGCAAGCGGCAGCGGGGTTGAGCCCACTTCACGTCCGTCCACATAGACTCGCAGGAAATCACCCCCATACGGAATGTCGAGGGTGACGGCGCCCGCCTTCTTCGTGTCGAATCGGCTCGCGTACCAGCAATAATCGCTGGCGTCTCCCGTGAGTAACAGTTGCTCCACCGGATCCCTGGAAGCAACGGCATCCGTGCGCGCTTCGGGCCGTGGCTCAGCCCAACTGACCCACCCGGTCGGCGCGCCGAGCTTCTTCCAGCGGGGCACCGCTTTCCGGCCCGCCTTGCGCAAGGCCGCCGCGGTGTTGAAGAGCACCCGACCCGACTTCTCCCGCAGAACAGCGTGTCCGTTCTTGACGTCGAGAATGACGGTGCGTTTTCCGAGCTTCCACGTCGTGCGGTTCGCCGACCAGGTCCGCTCGCCGCCGAGCAGGATCTCTTCGTTGCTCCGCAGGATCTGGTGCAACTCTGCGAGAAAACGGGCGGCGGGCGTGATGCGCCCGAACTCGTCCAATGGAGCCCCAAAGCCATAGTTCGTCGTTTGCAGGTACATCGAGGTCCTGCCGAAATTCGTCCCGGCATACCACATGTAGTAGTTCCAGCCGCAGCCCCCGAGCGCCACGAATTCAAGGATGTACCGGGCAATGTTCACGGGATCGCGGGAGTGGTTCTGGAAGCCCCATGTATCGTACCAGCCCGGCCAGAGCTCCGTCCACAGCATCGGCGCTCCGGGATGCGCGTGGCGGAAACTCGCGGCACGTTCGGCGGAAATCGAAAAGCCGTTGACGGTTGCCAGGGCTCCCTCGATGGCGGCACCCTTCTCGCTTGAGCCCGCTTCACACATCGTGCGGGGCACATCGAAACCAAGCCGGCTGGCGAGGTCGTTCAGCCAGCCCAGATACTTCTGCCCGTCCGCGCCGTAGCGGCCCGCGACATTGTCGTATTCGTTCTCGACCTGCACCATTTGCACTGGACCGCCCCGCGTCGCCAGGCGTGGAACCACCTCGGCGGCGAGGTGGGCGAAGTATTTCTCCACCCGGCGCAGATAGGGTTCGTTGAAGGTACGGATGCGGACGCCCGGCTCATCGCGCAGGTAAGGCGGATAGCCGCCGTAATTCCACTCCGCGCAGCAATACGGGCCCAGCCGGAGAAAGACCTTCAATCCCCGCGCGCTACACAGATCAAGAAAATGACCGAGGTCGCGGTCACCGGAGAAATCGTACACATCCCGCTGCGGCTCGTGGTTGTTCCAGAAGATGTAAGTGGCAATCGTATTGATCCCGCATTCGAGGGAACGGTCCAGGATTCCGGCCCACTCGGCGCGCGGCGCCCTGGCGTAGTGGACTTCACCACAGACCAGGAATTGGCGGCGGCCCTCAAGCAGAAACGAACGACTATCCCATGTCATGTCCTTGCCCGGACTACGAATAGTTTTCTTTGTCTTAAGCCAGGGTTTCACCACTTGATCTCCAATTTAAAGGGCATGTCCGCAGGCAACTCCGGGAGAATGAAGCGACTCCGGTTTGAACCATGGGGCTCGGGAACAATCTCATGCTGGCCGTTTAATATCGCGCCCCGCGGCATCACCTCGGTGGCGAGGATGACCGTGATCTGGCGTTTCATGCCCAGCGGTTTCCCTTCCACTACCTCGCCGGTGAGACAGTTGTTTGTCAGAGTGAACTGCGTACGGCAGAAGGTTCCGTCGCGGTACGAGGGGGAACGACCGTCGTCCTCGTAGAGGATTCCGCTACCGGCCGGGACGGCCGGCTCCAGAACGCGTTGCGGATAGACGTCCAGCACCAGCTCGTGGATATGTCCGGCATGGATCTCGCCATCGGGATCCTGCCGCGGGATGATGCTGCCAGCTTTGACGTAGACCGGAACCTCATTCAACGCCACCGGCCGGGTGATCTCCACGCCACCGCTGACGCGCTTAGCCGTTTCAAACTCCCACCATAGCCCGTCGTTCGCGTCAAGGTGGACGCCGACGTCCCCGGCGGCGTCTGACCGTGCCGAGGACGGCCCGGTCCACCCTTGAGCGCGACGCGAAGGGAGATAGATCGTGCGCTTGCGGCTGGCAGACAGCACCGGTGCCACCACCATATCCGGGCCGAAATAGAACTGGTCGAAGCGGTAGGCGTCCGGATTGCCCGGTTCCTCCAGAAACATGCCGCGCGTCACCGGGACACCCGTCTCGTGATGGTGTCGCATTGTCGTGTAGAGGTAGGGCAGCAAGCTATGGCGGATGCGCAGCCAATGCCGGCAGGCGCCATTCAATTCGGCGTCGTAGTCGTCGGGACGGCGGCTACCGCTGCCCGGGGCGCTGTGGAAGCGCAGGATCGGGTTAAATACGCCAAACTGCAGCCAACGAAGGTACCGTTCGGCATCAATGACCTCCACCCCTGCCTTGTTCTTCTTCACCTGGCTGGGCGCGAGGCAGAATCCACCGATGTCGTGGCTGATGTTGGAGAGCCCCACCCCGCCGGCCCGGATATTGAACTCGCACTGCAGGCGCAGCACGTCATAGTCCGAGGTGGCATCGCCTGTGAAAAACCCGCCATAACGGTGCGAGCCCAGGCCGCCGTAGCGCGCCAGGAGCATCCCGCGCCGTCCGTCACGCTCGGATTCCTCGAAGAAGGTCTTGTTGCAGACCAACTGCCCGGCGGTCTCGCTCATTTGGCCGCGTGAGCCGTCATTCCACCAGTAGTCCAACCCCAGATCCAGGATGTGCGTGTGACAAACTTTGCGAAAAGCCTGGTTCTGTTGTTTGTTGCAGATATCCACCTTCGCCATCTTGAGCGTTTTGCCATTGTACTCACGCTCGCGGATCTCAACGTCAGGCCCAGCCTGCTTTACATAGTCCGCGTAATGACAATCGTCATCGCGCACGTCCAGTGGATGGTCATTAAAAGTGACGTCCAGCCCGTGTTTGCGGCACAGGGCGAAAAAACGCTTGGGATCAGGGATCAGTTCGGGATTGAATTCCCAATGCCCCCACCCTTCCTTGTGCCATTCCATGTCCATGACCAGGGTGGAGAGCGGATAGCCGTTGGCGGCAAAGTCGGCCGCCATGGTCTCGACCTCCTTTTCCGTGAACGCCGGCCAGCGGGAAAAGATGATGCCCAGATTCTTGTGCGGCAACATCGGCGCGGGGCCGCTCAGCAGGCGAAAGTCCGTTAGCACCTGCTTGTAGTCCCTGGCATAGGCGAAGAAATACCAGTCCTGGCAGCCGGGCCGGTTGCGCTCGACGGGGAAATCGTCGTCATCCATAACCGCACTTTCGGAATCGTTCAGGAAATAGTAACCGCTGGCGGAGAGCACGCCGGGACAGAATTTCCGGGCGTCCTTGTACCAGTTGAAGGTGCGTTCCAGGTAACGACCGTCGTTCCGTTCCCGCTTCGCCTCCAACAACCAATGGCCGCGGTTGAAATTTGCCGGAGCGTTGGGGTGAAGCTTGTCGTAGAGCGGATCCACCTCGCACTGGGTCCAGGCCGGCCAATTGGTGCCACTGGCGTCGGGGGCTTCCATCGTAGCCGGGTGAACGCCATCAAGCACGCAGGCCTCGCCGCCGTAGCGGTCGAGGGATCGGACGGTACCGCCAAGGTTCTGGTAGTCGCGGTCGCCCGGCCGCCAGAACTGCAGGAGCTTGCCGTCGCTCCAGCGGATCTCGAGGTTCAGCCGGTTGGCCGGCTGGCTGTTGTCCGTTGTGCGGAGCTGCATGAATCCGGTATCGAGCACCTCCCAGGCGCCGTCACGAGTGACAGACTTGAAGGCGATGGGTTTCTGCTGTGCGTAAGCCACCATGCTGCGGCGATCCTCGAATACGCCATCCGGCGCATACTCAAGACGAACGAGCGTGGGCGACAAACAAGAAAAACGACGTTTTCCAAATTGTATCAATGACTTCATATGATTATCCAAACTATATCCACTCAATCCTATATACATGAAATATACTATTTGAACCAGTACCCCACAAGCGAATATTTACCTTACATTGGCCTTCGCTTGATGAATACCTTGCCCCATTCCACAAGCCGTTCGATCTCATTCGGATCGCCCGCTGCCCCAACTCACGTGCTTAACTCGAACCGCCGACGGTCCATAGTGAAGCGCAACGGCTGGCCGTCGCGGAATCGCCGCAGGTTATCCAGGCAGATCTCGTGCATGGCGTGGAGTTTTTTGGGCGGCTCGCCGTCCGTGGGCCAGTCCCGTTCGATGTCGTGGCAGGTCCAGATCAGGTTCTGCCATTGCCGGGCGGGGTGGTCGGCAGGCAGCCGCTCGGGCTCGGCCAGCACATCCAGACCTGCGCGCAGTCGCCCGCTGGCCAGTTCCCGGAAAAGCGCGTCCTGGTCGACGATGTCGCCGCGCGCGGTGTTGATCAGGATGCCGTGCCGCGGCAGCAGCGCCAGCAATTCGGCGGTCACCGTGCCGCGCGTGGCCGCCGTCAACCCGGCATGGATCGAGACCGCTTCGGA
>CAYNMU010000026.1:0-25811 GCA_964398395.1 uncultured Eubacteriales bacterium | reverse complement strand
CTCAAAAACATCTGTTTTCAATCGTTAAAATTTAACAGCCTGAGTTATCACATAAATTTCGCCGATAACTTAGGCTGTTTTGGTCTACATTCCCAAAACTTAATAAATTTGATGAGTTTTTGGATTTGTTTCCCAAAACTTGGTAATTTGAGGTAGTTTTTGGATTCGTTTCCCAAAACTTGGTAAATTGTGGTAGTTTTTGGATTTCATTCCCAAAACTTGGTAATTTGGGGTAGTTTTTGGATTTCATTCCCAAAACTTTATAATTTGAGGTAGTTTTTGGAATATGTGCTGTAAGTTTTTCAGAAAAAATATTTTAAAGTCTTAATTTATGCGAATTAATGACAATGTTTATTCGTTATGATACAATAATTTAAAATATTAAGGTTAGTAACCAAAAACGGAGGTTAAACATGAATAACAAGATATTGATTGTTTCCGACAGTGATAGTGACCTCTCCGGTGTAATCTTGGCATCGTGCGATGCTGAAATGATTAACTTCCGCCAGCTCGGCGATACAAACATCAAGGATTATTATGCTGTTGCTTTGCTTGCGGGCAACAGCGACACCCCCGTGACGCTTGACGCTGCCGCAAGGAACAGCATTGAAGACTTCCGCACTGCGGGAGGCAAAGTATTCAGTGAGTTCATTTGCTCTTTAGGGCAGCTTTACAGCGGTACGCCCGAACGGCTGACACACCACAGGAGTGTTTACACCGGCGAAGCCGGAATTGAGGGGCTTGAGATAGGAGACCTTTTTGACACGCATTACAACGAAAACATAACCTACTATTTTCAGCCGGAAAACATCACGCCAATCCTCGTATGCCATCAATATCTTTGCGCGCACAGCAAGGTAAATCTGCCGGCTGACGAGTTGCTTTATGGAATCCCTTCGCTTTGGCTTTATGAAAGTAATACAATGGTCTGCGCTTTTCGGCTGTGTAATTTTAACAGGGCAAGGCTTGCGCCGAGTTTAAAATGGCATGCGCTTGTTGCCTATATCACCGGCTGGCTTGCCGGTTCGAAAGTGAAGGCAGTTTTTCCAAAGCCTGTCATTTCACATGACGGCAGTCAAAGCATTGATGACTGCATAAAGAGAGGGCTCGGCTGGTATAAAAACGCGGGGATGCTTGTTGAGAACGGCAAACACGGCGTGCGCGAAGGCTTCAGCCACCACATTGACGCGAAAGACGGCAAACAGATGATGGCAACCCAAATCAGAACGGACTGCTGCGGAGAAACAGGCGGAGCGTTTTATTTTGATTACCTTTTAACGGGCAATGCCGAAAGTCTAAAGACGGCAGAAAACATTGAGGATTTCTGCTTTGATTACCTTCAGGAAAAAGTCGGGCTATATAAAGGAATGGTCAGATGGTCTCAAAGTGCGTGGCAGACCTGCTACCAGGATGATGTTGCCCGCGTGATTATTCCGACACTTTTAAAGGCAGCATTTTCGGATAAAGACGGTTCACGCCGCCATTTTGACGATGCGTTATCCGCACTCGACTTCCTTGTAAAAACAACCGGTATCAACGGGTTGCGGCCCAACCGGACGGATTGCGCAAGCCTTTCACAACAGGATGTTGACAGAATTCATTCAACTGTCAGCGGCGAGTCATCCGCGCATTACAACGCTTATTATCATGCCGCGTTGCTGCTTGTATACAAAGTCTATAATAAACAGGAATATTTTGACACAGCGAAAAATGGACTTGAGGCTATCATGGAGACTTACCCCGAAACAAAACGCGAACAAAGCGAAACGCAGGAGATGTGCCGCCTTGTTTTTCCGCTCGCGTGCCTTTATGAAATGAGCGGCGAAGAAAAGCATAAGAACATGCTGTACCGGGTAACCGCCGACCTGCAGCGGCTGCGGCACGCCTGCGGCGGATATGCGGAATGGGATACGGGCTACCAAGCGGGCTGTTCCAGGCGTGAGGCCGGAGAATGTTCGCTATTAGCGGAAAACGGCGACCCTGTTGCCGACCTGCTTTATTCCGTCAACTGGCTGCCGCTCGGGTTTTCATATGCCTTTTTTGTCACGAAAGACAGCATGTTTTATGACCTTTGGGCGGATATTGCCCGTTTCTTCTGCCTGTCTCAAATCCGCAGCAAAGAAAAAACGGTTGACGGCGCTTGGGCACGCGCATTTGACATGGAACTTGGTGAGATATACGGCGTACCGCATGACATCGGATGGGCACCGTGTTCCATTGAAAGCGGCTGGACTGTTGCCGAAATTTTAACAGGGCTGATGATAATGAAACTGTTCGACAAGTAGTTTATTAAGCTCTGTTGAAAGCCCGCAGGGTAAGCAAAAGCTTTCACTGCGGGCTGATAATTTAGCAAATATGATTAATCAAATACAAAAAGCAGCGTACAAAGGAACCGTTTTTTTACCTGCCTCAAAGCCGAAGTTTTTTGCGGAGAGCTTTATCGCATATTCGGGTTTATGCATATCCATATACATATTCAGACTTTTCGCCCGCGTATTGTCAGCCGATTTCACTTCAATCGGGATAATTTTGCCGGCTCGCTGAACGATAAAATCGACCTCAGCGCCTCTTTCGGATTCCCAATAATAATTCGTATAGTCATTTGCTATGAGTTGATTGCAAACATAGTTTTCAACCATTCCGCCTTTAAAATCGTTTAGCTCGCTTGAAAGATAAAAAACATCTTCCGGCACAATTTCCTTTTTAGCGCAGAGCAATCCAACATCAGAAACATAAATCTTAAAGGAATCAATATCGCGATAATTTTCAAGCGGCTTTTTGATGGTTTCAATTCGGTAAATTCGGCTGACTATGCCGGATAAGCAAAGCCATTCAATGGCGTTTTCAAATTCCGCTGCCCTTGCCCCTTTTTTAATCAATTTATATTGAAATCTTGTATTCTTTTTTGATAGCTGAACAGTGATATTATCATATGCCAAGCGCGTTTTCTTGATTTCATTTGTGTTGTTGTATTTACTCATGTCGTTTAGATAACTCTGCAATATCATGCTCTGCGTATGCCCTACCAAAATGTAATCCTTCGTATCAAAAAACTTGTTAACACAGTCAGGCATACCGCCGACAACAAGAAATTGACGATAAAATTGCAACGCAGCATCATGCAAAGCATTTGGCATCGGCGAGTTGTTCTCAAAGCATTGTTTAATCTTCTCAACTAAATCGCCCTCACCGCAGGCCAGTAAGAATTCCTCCATATCCATTGGATACAAAGTTTTTATATCAACCTTCCCAACAGGGAATGAAAACCGCTCCCTGTTAACCGCAACGCCAAGCAAGCTGCCGGCAACAATTATATGAAACTCCGGCGCATTTTCTGAAAAATATTTTAAAGATGTCAAAGCTCTTTCACAAAGCTGAACCTCATCAAACACAATCAGCGTTGTCCCTTTAAAAATCGTTTGGCTTGCAATGTGAGACAAAGCAGGAATTAAGACCGCCGGTTCAATACTCTCTTCAAAGGTTTTAATAAGCGCGGGATTGGTTTCAAAATTAAAATAGGCTACATTCTCATAATGCTCCCGCCCAAACTCCAACACTGAATAGGTCTTGCCTACTTGCCTCGCGCCTTGTAAAATTAGCGGTTTACGGTATGAACTGTTCTTCCAATTAATTAAATATTCAGTGATTTTCCTATACATAACAACACCATCCTTTCGACATTAACTGTAGTGTATCACACATTCGTGTAATAATCAACCATTATTGCTATTTTATTCGTGTATATTTACACCAATAATTCTAGTATTTTAACACTAAATGACACGAATATAAAATATTTGCGAAAAAGGACGGTTCTAATATTAAAACCGTCCCATTATTTTGAAATGTACCCTTAAACCCTTTTACTCAAAACATCCTTCTCGTACTGCTCAATTGTATTAAGCCAGTCCTCCCTCGGCTGGACTTTTTGCTGTTTGCAGAAGGCCGTCCAAATATCGCCAAACGGATACGCTTTCAAGTCCTCGCTCATTACCAATAAGCGCGTAAATTTGCCTTCGTCCTGCAATTTGCGAAGCTTATCATGCGGAATTAACAGTGCAAAGAGAAGTGCCTTTTGCATGTTGCGAACGCCTGTCACCCAAGCCGCGACTCTGTTAATACTCGCGTCAAAATAGTCGAGCCCGATTAGCACTCTGTCAAGCGCGTCGCAACGCACAATTTCCTTGGCAATTTCCTTGGTCTCGTCATCGAAAAGCACCACATGGTCGCTGTCCCAACGCACACCTCTGGTAACATGCAGGGCAACCTTATCCGAGAATAAAAGCATCGACGGGATTTTATCGGAAACGACCTCTGTCGGGTGGAAGTGACCGTTATCCAAAAGGCAAATGACATCGTTCTTTGCCGCGTAGTTCATATAAAACTCATGCGAGCCGACTGTGTAGGACTCAACACCGATGCCGAAAACTTTTGACTCAACCGTATCGATCAAATAGCGTTTGTCGATTTTTTCCGCAAAGATTTGGTCAAGCGAATCTTTTAAGCGTTTACGGGGACCGAGGCGGTCTGCAGGAATATCCTTGTAACCGTCCGGTATCCAAACATTGTTAACGCATGGCATCCCCAGTTCTTTGCCGAAATACTCGCCGATTTTGCGCATTGCTATGCAGTGGTCTATCCAGAATTTGCGGATGCTTTCATCGGGATGCGAAAGGGTTAAGCCGTCCGCCGCCAAGGGGTGTGAAAACAGCGTGGGGTTAATATCCAGCCCAATCCCGCGTGCCTTGGCATACTCCACCCATTTGGCAAAGTGCTTAGGTTTGAGCTTGTCGCGGCTGACTTGCTCGCCATCGGTAATGGCATATATGGCGTGAAGGTTGAGCTTGTGTTTGCTCGGGATTAATGAAAGGGTTAAATCAATGTCAGCCATCAATTCCTCGGCGTTCCTCGCTTTGCCGGGATAATTGCCTGTTGCGGCGATACCGCCGGAAAGCTCGCCTTTACTCTCAAAGCCGCCTACATCATCGCCCTGCCAGCAATGGATGGAAATTTTTACATTAGACAGTGCCTCGATTGCCGCATCGGTATCGACACCCGCCTGTGCGTAAATCTCCTTTGCAAATTCGTATCTTTCGTTTTTCATGGTTTGACCTCCTGATTAATATATATTGAGCGCAGTATTATCAATAACATCTTTGTTTTGAACAAAGGTTTGCCTGATTTGGCTGACATTGCCTGCCGCAACCAAATAACTGTATTGCAGCGGGACAAAGCTTTTTATGGTCAGGGCTTTCAGCGCCGCAACATAAGAGGTTGGGCCTGATGTTGAGGGGTCGTCCGCTATTTTTCCGCCACGCTCTGCAACGCCGGCAAGCATATTACTGATGCCGGGGACATATAAGCCGATACCGAAGCCATCAGACTCCATATTCGTCCAGGCGCACCAATACTCCGTTGCCTGGAATGTCGGCATTCCTGCGTCAGGCCAAAAAATGAGGTTATCTTCGTGCTTTATTTGGTTATCACCGGTCCAAGGCGAATTCCCGCCGTAATAACGGAAGGAGTTCAGCGGTTCGTCCGCGTAAAAGGCCGGTAATTCCTGGCCACGGTAAACACTTTCCCACCTTGAAAAGTCAACAAAACGGCAATCGACCTTGACATAGCCGTCTTTTAATGTATAAGTTGCTTCCATATAGGAAGGTGTAATATCCTCGTCATGTTTTGCCCAGTCCATCGGACGGCATTTTATGAAGATAGAATTGCCGGTAATCCTGCAATCGACGATTTTACTCGCTCCGCCAAATGCGTTGCCGCCTTGAACAGGATTGTATGTCCACTTGGTGCCCATCCATTCGCCTTGCACATATCCGTCATGCTCACCGCTGGTCCCATAATAAGACTGCTGAACAAGCCTGCCTGTATCGGCACGGTTAATCAGGTTAACCTTATCTGTTATCAGTTTTCCGCCGTACTTTGCAAGGCTGTCAACACCGATAATCACATCATCGGCCGTTCGCACCGCCTGCACATCGGCTTTTAGATATTCGAGGTAACTTAAAGCCCCGCCCCACTGTAAGGATGCGCCGATTTTATAATTTGCATCGCTGATAAAAATCGTATTGTCAAGCACTTTGCGGTTAAAACAGGCTATCCCACCGATTTTGAGGGTTGCCGGTTGGCTGCCTAAATTGTCGAAGGAGATTTTGCTAATATTAAAGCCCTTAAGGTTTTTGAAATATCCGTCAATAAAGCTGAAAAACTCTGTGGCTTTATCGGTCTTTTCAATAAAAAACTCTTCCGTGCAGTCTTTGCCTAAAATGCCGTACGTTATTTTACCCTTCAGTGGCTCGCTGCTTTGCAGTGAAAATCCATAGTAGTTGAATGATTTGTTGGACATGCCATTGACAAGAATAATCAGTTGGTCAGCAAACTGAAAAGTCGGCAAGGCTTGACCTGTAAGGGTTTCACCCTTTTCAACGGTAATTTTTGAAATCTTATTATCAATGTAAAGGTATTCGCCTTGCCAGGCGTTCCCCGCATATGTCTTAATGTCAAACACCTCCGAATTATCTAAAAATATAAAGCTGAGGCCAAAAGAAAATAACGACATAATAAAGCTCATTATTACTGCCATAACTCTTTGGATTGTTTTCAAATTTATCCCATTCCTTTCGCTTAAGCCAATGCCCAAGGTAAATTTTTGTGGTCTATGGTCAGTAAATAGTTGTTAGTAAAATACTAACTCTAATTGAAAGTCTAACATCTAATATCTATCATCTACTGTCCAGATATCCACATATCCTCAAACTTTTGCCCCGCAAGATCCTCACAAACAGCCTTTTGCTCATCGGTTAGGGTTGCAAAGCCTTTTTCTTTCTTTTCGTCAATTGCAGTCCTAATCATTTCATGGTCGGTTTTTGTCATCTTATACAGATAAATAGCAAGCACTGACAAAACAGCGAAAATAAGAGGAAGGACAATATAAGTCAGCCGCAATCCGAAAACTGCGCTTGCTGTTTGCGTTATGTCTTTTTTGCCTGTTACAAATCCGAAAGAGCTTAAGATTAAACCTGTCATTGCGTTCATCAGCCCGCTGATTGTTTTTTTGATTAATGAGCTGAAAGTTGCTGTAACACCCTCGCGCCGTCTGCCTGTTATCATTTCGTCAACATCTGTAACATCCGGTTGGATAGTTGTGCCTACAAAACCAACGCCCGAGTAGCCGAAAGAATAAAGAGAAACTGCGATAAATAATATGATAACCGGCGTGTTGGGACCGACAAAAAAGTTTAATGCTATCCCCAAAAACATCAGCGGCGCAAGCAATTTACCGCAAAATTGTTTGCCGTATTTTTTTGTCAGCCAAAAATTCAGCGGAAAACCTGAGGCCTCCGCAATACCCGCAACAGAGATAATTAAATTGTAGCGGTTATTTTTCTGCGCTATATAACGGATGAAATATTGGCTTGAGCTGCCATAAAAGCCCCTGCACATCATAAAAAAGAGACTGATGTAAAAATACCTGCGAAAAGACTTGTTTTTAAAAACCTGCAAATACTCATTTATCAGTGATTTATAATCAAGGGGAGGCAAAACCATATTGACAGAGCTTGGTTCTTTTGTGCTTTTAAATGTAAAAATCAGCGGCAAAGAAAACCAAAAACAAAGTATTATGCCGAACGCCATAAAGGCCGGACGCATTGCCGGTGATGGCGTTTTCATGTTAACAAAACCTAAAGTAAATGAAACAAGCATGAATGAAGAAATCATACCAACGGAATTCACTAAATATTCAACGGATTTGTACTGCGTTCTTAAGAAATACTCCGGGGCCAGCTCGGGGAGCATAGCGACATGCGGAACCGCAACAAGGGTATAAGCCGTGTTGAAAAACATATATGCAATGATGTAATAAAGCATGGTGTAGTTTGAATTGTTTAGAGCTGATATTCCGAATGAATTCCAAAGCATAAAGTAGGAAAGCGCTACCGGCACTACACCCCAAAGAAAATAGCGCCTGTGTCTGCCATATTTTGAACGGGTGCGGTCCGTAATAATCCCCATTGCCGGGTCAATTACCGCATCCCAAAGCTGACCGAATAAAATAACCAACCCTGCCTGACCTGGTTGCAAACCTTCAACCTGGGTTAAAAAAGCCAAGAAATAAATGCTAATAATATAACCGGCACCGCCAAACATAATATTAGCGGAGTTGTAGCCGATCATCGGCAAAATCGCCTCTTTAAAACTGCCCTCAACGCCTATTGCCCGCTTGGTCCGTTCACCCAAAACGACTATTGCCCGCTTGAATCGTTCGCCCAATTAATCGTCCTCCCGGTTATTTAGCTAAACTGCTTTGAATGAATTTGTTTTTTAAGAACGCAGCGCCAAATTGCCTTTGAACGCAAGCGTTTCCGAGAATACCGGAGTTTTTGGCGCGGTGTCCATGTAGATTGTATAATTCAATGACCATGTTTTTGTTTTATCCCTGCTGAAGAACTTATCTTTGCTGTTATAAAAGCTGTCCGGATTTTCCGCTAATTTTGCCTCAACGCCTTTGCGCCCTGACCTTAAAAGGCTGTTGCAGGCAAAAGAAGATACATCAATTTCGGACACCAGGTTAAAAATCTTTCGGACATAAGAGTAATCGCTAATGTTAAGCTTACACTCTTCAAGAGTTTTTCTGTTAACAACAAGGGAAACAACGAAATTTTCGATTTTATCTTTGTTTGTAAAGACCACAGCAAGTTCTTCCTTGAGTTCGGTCTGCAAATCAAATTTTATAAGCAGCATGTAAGGGTCTGTCGCTTTGGCACCTGCCTTATTGCCGACTTCCATATCACTGCTTTTATATTTCACTCCGGATTTATCCATAATATCAATTATTTCCTTCTTATAAGCAGCAAAATTCGCTATTGAAGCCTTTTTGTCCACTTTTGCCGTTACGACTTGTTTGCCACCGCAGCCGCCAAAAGTCACAAGTATTAACATAAGAGCAAAGAGAACGCATGATAATTTTTTGAACATAACAAGCACCGTTCCTTTCAAAAAAATACATATAAATTCTATTATCTCGAAACATACCTTCAATTCTGACCACTAACCACTAACCACTAACCACTTCGTTAAGCTGTAAGCGCCGCGATAATGCCGGAATATAGACTGACAGGATCATTGAGAAAACCTTGTTTAACGGTTTCTACCTGAGTAATATCGGCAACATACACCGTGAGCCGCATAAGGATATCGTCTTTGTCCGAAATAGTAAAGGTTACATTGTAGCCGATTTCAAGCTTTTCCAACTCAATTTTGTTTTCGCGCGCTCGCCTGGCTTTTGTTTGCAGCTTAACCGCCGCGTTCAGAGCCTTCTCACGCACCGTCTTCGGCAGATCATTTTCAAGCAACTGCGTTGCATCCCTGCCTATTCCGGTTAACGATAAAATTTCCTGCTCCTCAAACAATTCCATGCCTACTGTACCGTTATCAATCAGTTCACCCAATGCTTGGTTGACATCAAAATAGTTGGCAAGCCCCTGCTCCTGCATAACTTCATTTAACTGAGCTTTTGAAAGAGATCTGTCAAGGTTTTCCAACAAAAAGCAGATAAGCAGTTTTATCTCGTGCCTGTTGCGAAGTCCGCCAAACTCGACACCTGCCGAAAACGCGTCATACTCTTCCATTTCAATAATCGCCTCCGTTTCACGGTTGCATCTATTTATATTTGTTTTTCCTCAATGTACTTTTTTAGCGGTTTGCCAAAGTAACCTCTGTTGCGCATTTCATCGCTTATAAAGTTTTCTTTGCTCCAGCTGGCACCCCAAAGGTTTGCCCAGCCCTCGCAGTAGAGCCAGTAATAGGAAACATCGTTATCTTTGCGGTACTTGACAAGCCTTGCGGAACCACACCAGATAACGGAAGGCAATGCGATTATAAACGGCCAAACAGGGCCGAGCACTAGGGATTGGATAGTATGACCGTATTCGTGAATTTTTGTATCATGCAGCCATTTTTCCTTTTTATCGGGGTTCATAAAGATAAAGATGCCGAGTGACACCCCGCCAAAGTTTTTCTTGGAGACATAGGTGATGAAGGAGTTGTGGAAGCGCTCATGCTTGTGTTTTTTTGACAGAATCAAGTAAGCAATACCACCCGCAAGGTTTTGAGGCAGTGCCCATGTGAATTCGATAAGATAAAAGAGAAACTTTTTCATTTCATAAACCCCTTTTCATAGCACCTCGGAACAACGACAGAGGTCGTTCCCTAAAATACTGAACGGACAACCCGTCCCTAATCCGCCGTTCTTGCGTCTAGTATCTATTGTCTAATGTCTATCATCTAATGTAAACACTAACCACTGTCAAGCCTTTTTAACCGCGATGATCACCATGTCGTCGCCGACTTCAAATTCTTTTACCATGTCGGCTTCAATTTCTTCGTTGAGCAACAGTTCGTTCGCCAAGAGTTCCGCGGCAACATGGCTGCGGCTTTCTTCAAGAGCGGATATGATAAACTCGCTGGCACTGCTGATGGCTACACAAATCCTTTGTTCAACAATGTAGCCTGCCTCTTTGCGGAGCATCTGGCACTGGCGGACAATATCCCTCACAGCGCCTTCTCTTACAAGCTGCTCGGTAAGCACCGTATCAAGCGCAACCGTCATTTCCCCCGCGCAAACCGCACAGGCAATGCCCGGCTTTGTTTGAGATTGCTTAACAAACAAGCTTGCTTCAAATTCTTCATCCCAACCCGGAACTTTTACTTTTCCGCCTGCTTCGACCTGTTTTGCCATTTTTTGCATTTGCTCCGGTGTTGCTTCTTCAAGGCTCTGTTTAAATTTATTTATATTTTGCTTGAGCACTGCACCGGCCGCCTTAAAGTTGACGGTCAGGTACGGCGTTTCTAAAATACTGAAATCGCTGATATATTCCGTTTCTTTGATGTTCAATTCATCGAGAATGTTCTTTTCAAAAACCTTGATTTTGTTCGCCGAATCACTGTCGCAGCAGATATAAATCTTACTCAGCGGCTGACGGACCTTAAGCTGTTGTTCGTTGCGCAGGCGCATTGCCGTGTTAATAACATCCCTTGCCATTTCCGTCTGCTCGATAATGCCGTCATCCTCAAACCCTTCAAGAACTTTAGGCCACTCGCTCAAATGCACGGAGATGGGTGAGCTTGGAAGCACCCTGCGGGTTAAATCCTGCCAGATTTTTTCTGTCATGAATGGTATAATGGGTGCCATGACTTTTATGCAGGTGTCGATTGCAAAGTAGAGTGTCCAATAGGCAACCATCTTATCCGCCTCGTCCTCTGTTTTCCAAAAACGGCGGCGGTTTGTGCGGATATACCAGTTGGAAATGTCGTCCACAAAGACTTCGAACTCTTTGATGAGCACGTAGGTTTTATAATCGTCCATGCAAGCCGTGGCTTTGCTGATAAAATCGTTCGTGCGGATAAGAAGCCAGCGGTCAGTTGGACTTAAAGCGGATTTGTCCGGTGTGTACCCTTCCAAAACCGGCAGGTCGATTGACGCATAAGTTTCAAAAAAGGTAAAGATGTTCCAAAATGACAGCAGCTTGCGCCTTGCCTCATCGCCCAAATTAAAGCCGAAACGAACATCGTTCGCAACGGGAGCGCCGGCGTAGAGGTAACGGATTGAATCCGCGCCGATTTTTTCCGCCGCCTCATCGAACCGAATCATAAAGCCTGTTTTGGAAAACTTGGAGCCATCCTCGGCAATAACCGAATTGTGGGACAATACACGCTCATACGGTGCGCGGTCTTCCAGCACAACACTCATAAACAGCATGGAATAAAACCAAAGGCGAACCTGCTCGCGCATTTCCGTTACCCATTCAACGGGGAAATTTTTGCGCCAATCCTCTTTATTTTCAAAATAACCAAGGGTTGAAAACGGAACAATGCCCGCATCCAGCCAAACATCGCCTATTTCGCTGATACGGCTGACTTTCGCGTTGCATTTTGGGCAGTTTATCTTAATTTCATCTATCCACGGTCTGTGAAGCTCGGGCAGTTCATCCACGCCCTCGCCGCCAAGTTCTTTGAGCTCGGCTTTGGAACCAACAACCGTAACCTCGCCGCACTCCTGACATGGATAAAACGGAAGAGGCATGCCGTAGTAACGCTTGCGGGAAATGTTCCAGTCGCCCATATTTTGCAGCCAGTCATTCATGCGCTTGCCGTTTGACTCCGGCTCCCACTTAACGCTGTCCGACGCCTTAATTAATCTTGGTTTCAGCTCCTCGGTTGCGATGTACCAGGCCGGTACCAGACGGAAAATGACCTCTGTTTTGCAGCGCCAGCAAACGGGGTAGCTATGCTCATGCGGCTCAACTTTATACAGTTTGCCTCTTTTTTCAAGCTCTTCAAAAATTTCATCGGCTGTATCGTGGCTGTCCTTGCCGCTCAAAAAGCCGAAACCGTCAAGGAATATCCCCGTATCGTCCACCGGCATTACCTGCGGCAAACCGAGGCTGGAACCCAATTCAAAATCTTCAACGCCGCAACCCGGTGCAATATGCACAACGCCGACACCTTCGGCCGCGTCAACATCTTCCCAAGCCACAATTTTATGCTCGATACCTTCCTGTGCCAAAAACTCTGGGAAACAGGAATCATAATTCAACCCAACAAGCTCGGCGCCTTTGAAAACCCTGACAACCTCAAGTTTGTCGTCGCCAAGGTGTTTGATAGCGTTTTTAGCAAGAATTAAATAGGCGTCATCGCTCTTCACCTTAACCTCAACATAGTCAATCTCGGGGTTAACCGCAAGAGCGACATTGGAGGAAAGTGTCCATGGTGTAGTTGTCCAAACAATTATTTTGCGGGCCGGTTCATCCGCCGCGCGCGGGAAATCGACGATAGGCAACTTGAAAAAGATTGAATTGTGCGTCAACATCTTGTAAGAGCCTGTCATTTCATGCTCCGAAAGAGATGTACCGCAGCGGGGGCACCAAGGCATCGGTTTATATTCACGCCTAAGCCAGCCGCTGTCGTTGCATTTCTTTAAAAAATGCCAAATGCCCTGTATATTTTGATCTGTATTCGTAAAGTAAGAATGGTCCCAATTCATCCATTGACCAAGCCGCTTGGACTGCTCGGTAATAATACCCGAAAAGCGTTCGACTCTTTCCACGCATTTTCTGGTGAATTTATCCATCCCATAGTCTTCAATATCCCGCTTGCTGACAAAGCCGAGTTCTTTTTCCACCTCAACTTCAACCCAAAGTCCTTGCGAGTCAAAGCCGTTTTGGCAGCGGCAATCAAAGCCTTGCATGGCTTTGTAGCGTATAAATATATCCTTCAGACTCCTGCCCCATGCGTGGTGAATACCCATAGGATTGTTGGCGGTTATGGGACCATCTAAAAAGCGAAATCTTGGTTTATCCTTATTCTTTTCGTGCAACAGCTCATAGCACTTGTTTTCCTCCCAGAACCGCATCATTTCAAGTTCTGTTTGGATGAAGCTGTTTTTTTCGTTCTCGGCCATTTTTTTACCTCCGATTTTGTATATACAAGTATATAAATATAATATTATAATTATACACATGTTTGTAAAGAATTCAAGGTGTTGACTGAATTTATTCTTGTTTTAAATTAATGATTTAAAATAATCATAAACATAAGTTAAGCCGCAACAACCAAACCCTATACATTTGACAACCGTTTTTTGTGTTTACAATAGCGCAAACCCCCTGTCAACTTTAGAAGACAGGAGGTATTACTGTACTTATTTTCGTATAAAATCCACCGTTTATTAACCGTTGACAACTAAAGAAGGCTTTACCCAAATGGTATTGTAAACATTGTAAATAACCTTGCCCGGCTTTGCTGCCGGCGGCTTTTTGAGGTTTTTAGCCGGCGTATAATCAACCGGGAGCAGCGAAGATTCCCTGCCTTTGCTATGATATGCGGCGATTTGAGCCGCCTGCTCAATTGCTGACGCTGTAATATCCTTGCCGTCGGCAACAATTATCACATGTGCGCCGGGAATTTTTTGTGTATGCAACCAAAGGTCGTTTTTACCGGCGGTTCGCAGAGAAAGCCGGTCGTTTTGCAGGTTGTTGCGGCCAACGAGGATTTTAAAGCCATCGGCTGAAACAAATTCGAGCGGCGGCAACAGTTTGTCGGCTTTTTGCCCTGCCTTCCTGCGATGTTTGATATAACCGCCTGATGCCAGTTCATTGCGTATTTCGTCAAGTTCTGCCTGCGTGCTTGCCCTAAAAAGTGCATCGGCAACAGTTTCGAGGTATTGCAGCTCCTGTTCGCCCTGCTCAATGAGTCCGGCAAGCATTTGCTCGGCTGTTTTCGCCTTGCGGTAAGCTTTGTAATACTTCTGTGAATTCGCGGAAGGGCTGAGCGCGGGGTCAACCGGAATTCTGATAACTTTATTCTCATCATAATAATTTTCTACATCACAGAAAAATGCGCCTTTTTGCAGCTTATACTGATTTGCGTTGATAAGCTCGGCATTTATTCGCAGCGCTTCCCTGTCCGCGCACGCTAGAAGTTCATCACGCTGTAAAATGAGTTTGCGGGCAGTTCTGGCTATTGAATTGTTGATTACTTTTACTAAATCTGCCGCGCGCTGACCGGTTCGGTCAATACGGTCCCGCTCGGAATAAAATTCATCCAGCAGTTCCGAAAAGCTCTCAAATTCCTGCGATGAATATGCCGAGCCATACTGAGATATGTTCATAAAGGAAAAATCTACGGGCTTTTCTTCACTATTTTTGAGCATAATGGCTTTGCCGGCGCCTTGTTCAAGTGATTTTTTGCAGGATCCCAGGCTATCGGCTAAACGCTCAATTTTGTCTTTTGACAAGTCATTTACCTTTACATCTTCTCCGCAAGTGATTTCGGTAATTTCCCGGCAAATTAGAGGTGAAAAACCCTGCAATATGTTAAGCAAAGCAGCTGAAACCCGCTTATCTCCTTGCTGCAATATGCTATTCATAAGGGTTTCCGATGAATTGTCGAGAATATTCAGTTTATGCTGTTCCGGCGGCAGTACAAAGGGCATAGACGGCAAAATTTGCCTGATTTCGGATTTTGTAAAGTCAATTCGCTTTACAGCATCTACGATGACATTTTCCTCATTGATGAGAATTATATTGCTGTGTTTTGCCATAATTTCAACGCAGAGGGTAAAATTTGCCCTATCGCCGATTTCATTAGCACAGTCGAAGTCCAAAAACAGTATTCTGTCCATTTCTGCCTGCCTAACACCGACGAGAATTCCGCCTGTCAGGTGCTTTCGCAGCAGCATACAAAACATTGGGGGTGTTTGCGGGTTCTCCGGTGCGTACTCGGTGAAATGAATTCGAGGGCTATTTGCGGAAGCAGAGATAAGCAGTTTTTTCGCGCCGGTTCGGGAACGCAAAAGCAACACCAGCTCATCTTTGGAGGGCTGGTGCAATTTTTCCACACGGCAGCCGATAGCCGCCTGTTCTATTTCATTTTTCAGAAAATGCAGAAGCATTCCGTCTAAGGGCATAAACTCACCTCAAAATTTCGGGGTAGTATGTTTCAACCGGTATATCCTGTTCAATGACGGAAACATCTAAATCGGGGAAGTTTTGCTTGATTTTTTCAGCCAAAACAGGCACTACCGGGTTTTCCGTTTCAAAATGGCCCGCGGCAATCAATGTTAATCCGCCCTGCACAGCATTTAAGAAATGGTGGTGCGAGGCATCCCCAGTAATAAAGGCATCAATCCCTGCTGCAATAACCTCTTCAAGGCAGCTGCCCCCTGCGCCGCCGCAAACGGCAACCGTTTCTATTTCCCGCCCACCGTCGCAGTAGCGAACCGGGACGCAAAGCATTTTTCCGACATGTTCCGCCAATTCTTCGGCATTGCCTTTTTGTAAAAAGCCCACCCGCACCATTCCCGCAGGGTATTCGGCAGTTGGGAAAGGCTCAGGCTTATCAATATCCAACAGTTCCGCCAAAACATCGTTGACACCGCCCAACGCGCAGTCTAGAGAAGTATGCGGGCATAATGCGGCAATGCCGGCGGATGCGAGTTCAAATGCCATGTTGCCTGCCGTAAAGCTTTTTTGCGCTTCAAAAATAACCGGATGATGGCTGATAATCATGTCCACGCCGATTCGCCTTGCCATTAATATTGTCTGTGGCGTTATATCCAACACAACGCCGATATGCCGGACATATCTTTCAATGTCTCCGACAAGAAACCCGCTGTTGTCATACACAGCCTGGTTTGAAAAAGGCGCGATGGAGTCAATATAATCATAAATATCTTTTATCTTAATCATCATTTCCTCCTGTATTCATCAATAATTCCGTTCAGCAAATTCGTACGGTTGGTAAGAAGCACCGATATCCCCATATCCAGGAATAATCTCGCTGTTTCTTCATCGTCCGCCCAGAAAACATTGCAAATAACGCCGGCGGCTATTGCTCTTTTGACCTTATCTTCATCAAAAACGCCTTTAAACAGCTGGCATCTGGAGCAGCCGTATTTAACCGCATAGTCTACAATATCCAAATCCTCACGCCAAGGTTCCAGCGCATTGCGCGGAATTTCCGGCGCTATAGCCACAAACTGCTGCATAGTATCCTCCTCGGAGGATGAAAAATATACGCTGTCCTGCAAAGAATATTTATAAACAAGCCTTTTCATTTCAGCAACTACCCATTCCACATCTTCGCCAAAATCTTTGAAGTGCAGGTTCATAACGGTTGCACTGCCTATTGCTGCAAAAACATCCTCAGGCGTGGAAAAGGTAACATTCCATATTTTACTGTCCCCGGGTGAATGAAGCTGCATCGTTTGCAGTTCCTGCAGGGTAAGTTCACTGACTTTACCCGTGCCGTTTGCAACTCTATCCACCTTATCGTCGTGGGATACAATTAGTTTTTTATCTTTTGTCAGGCGAATATCAAATTCAATTTCGTCGGCACCCAGCGCAATCCCCGCCGCAAAGCCCGGCAAACAGCTTTCGGGCATTAACCCTGAAAGTCCTCTGTGGGCACAAAGGGCAGGAAAGACTATTTCATCAAAACGCTTGCCTTGAGAAAGCCTATTCGTCATGATAGCTGACCTCCGAAATTTCCTGCATAATTTTAATCAAACTCTTTGCTTCTTCAGGGTTTTGCCCCGATTTTGTTATCCCGTCCAACCTCTTTTTTAAGCGTTGACGCTGCCTTTTAATATGTTCCCGCGCGGCTTGATTGCCGTTGGCAGGCAGCTCGCCCAAGTAATAGTATGCCGGTGATACAGGCTTTGACACGTTTTTTTCAAATTGGGCGCACATCGCCACATAGCACCTGTGCTCTTCAAAACAGGCTTGCTCAAATAAAATTTTAAAACCCTGTTTACAAAGCAATACGCGCGCATCCTCAGCATGCGTCATGGGCTGAATTATCAAGCGTTTTGTGTTGTCTCGCAGCCATGCGGTTCGCCCAAGCAATTCGGTTATCAGCGTGCCGCCCATACCCGCAAGAATGATATCCTGTACCTCATCTGCGCCGATTTTATCCAAACCGTCGGATAGGCGAAGCGTGATTTTTTCCGACAAATCATTAGCAATTACTGTCGCCCGCGCGTTAGCCAAAGGGCGTTCCCTTAAATCCGCAGCGATGGCGCTTGGACAAATACCGTTTTGCAGCAAGTAAACCGGAATATAGGCGTGGTCAGTGCCGATATCAGCAACAACCGCGCCTGTGCGCACCATATTCGCCACCATTTGCAACCGCGGCGAAAGTTTGATACGGGCGATTTGGTTCATATAGTCATCCTTAAAAATTAAGTTTGAGTAAGTGATTTTTATTGGTCGGCAAGGTATGCGTTAATATCCGCAACAAGTTGGTCGGCATCAACGCCGTGCACCATGCAAGCCTGCTCAATGTTTTCGCCGCGGGCTGAGGGGCAGCCCAGGCAATGCATGCCCATTTCGAGAAAAAACTTTGCCGTGCCTCTGTCTGCGTCAAGGATATCGCCTATTGTGGTTTCTTTTGTGATTGATGTCATGGTTTTAAATCTCCTTTGTGAATATTATGTTGATGATTTATTATAGCACAAATGCACTGAAATTTCAATTTTGTGTGCACATTGGTTCTTTTCCTATTACCGTGAAAAGTTAAGCGAATAATGTTGGACAGGAAAGAGACAGCTTGCCGACAACCAGATAAATCATGCACTCATATCCTTCATAAGTACCAAAACCTCTCGCCCTTCTTTTTGCAGACTGAATTAAAGAGTTAATTCCTTCCGCGATAGCATTCGTTACTCGATAACGAAAATATGACAGTATGGATTCTTTATGTGTTTTCAGCGTGTTCGCAACTTCCTTCATCGGGTCCAGTCTGCTTCGCCTTAGCCAACTAAACAGTTTCTTAAATACCATTTCCGCGTCATTAATGTTGTCACATCGATACATTTCGTCCAAACCTTGTACCATTCGAAAAGCTCGACCTGTTTTGGGATACTGCTTTGATAGCGCAAGCACTTTCTCTCGTTGTTGTTCAGTTTGCCTCGTCTCAGGTATCATCAACAACTTCTTCCCCGCGCTTCGACTTCTGCTTTGTTCTTTTCCCTGTTCTGCTCTTCTAACCGCATCCATGGCCTTCAGCATAAGCTGCTTTACATGAAACTTATCTATTATCAACGTTGCTTTCGGGAAACAAAATGCTTTCCCACTGATATATGCTTTTGACATATCACTAACAAATTGCTTGATCTTGTTACAATCTCCGCCTTTTTGCTCTAATTTGTATGAGAAGGTTTCAATTGTTTCGCTATCTCTTCCTCTCTCAACATCTATTACCCGTCTCGCTTTGCCATCGCTGATTATTGTGACATAACTTTGACCTCTTTTAAACGAGGTCTCGTCTACACAGATTACGCTGACATCGCTTAGGTCATCTTCATTAACTGCTTTTTGCACCCAATATCTTAATATGCTCGTCATTGCGGTATGACTTGTTCGCATTAATTTCCTCGAGTTTTCTATAGGCATTGATTTCATTAAAAGCATAGCATAGCTCTCAAAAAGCAATGTATATCGACTGTTTTTTCTTGCCCAGGGTGCTGTTGCAACTCTTGTTCCATGTTCCTTGCACTTTATCCTCGGTCTTCTGCAATGTACATAGCATGGAAAAAATACCACATCTCCATGTCGCCATACTCGCTCCGTTTCCTCATCGTCATATCTTGCACACATCTTCCCGCATTCCGGACAGGGATACTCAGCGGTCTTTCTTGCCCCCACATATATGTGCACTTCTCGGCTTTTTTCATCAAATTCTGCTTTTTCTATCTTCCATGGGTCTTGTAGTCCTATCGATTGTGCAAACATGTCCTCATAATTCTTGAATTCATTCACTCTTGATCACCCTGGAAAATTATACCATTCTCACGGTTTTAAGAAAAGAGCCTGCACATTTAATTTCTTAAACTATGCAGCGGCGCAGGTATTCTGCCGCCTCTTTTTATAAACGCTGCGGGGGAAGCCAAATTTAACTTCATAACAGGACCGCCGCCGAGCAGACCGCCAAAATCAAGCTCATCCCCTAACCCTTTTCCGATTGCGGGAATTAGGCGAACTGCCGTTGTTTTGTAATTCACCATGCCTATTGCCGCTTCGTCCGCGATAATTGCAGCAAGCACCTCGGCCGTAGTATCGCCCGGCACAACAATCATATCCAGCCCCACGGAACAAACCGCGGTCATGGCCTCCAACTTTTCAATGGTTAAACAGCCGCTTCTTGCCGCGGCAACCATGCCTGCATCTTCCGTCACCGGAATAAACGCACCGGAGAGACCGCCGACATGTGATGACGCCATTGTGCCGCCTTTTTTAACCGCGTCGTTTAGCAGTGCTAATGCTGCCGTTGTGCCGTGAGCGCCACAGGTCTCGAGCCCCATTTCTTCCAAAATGTATGCCACGGAGTCACCCACTGCAGGGGTCGGTGCCAATGAAAGGTCAACAATGCCAAAGGGCACATTTAATCTGCGCGCTGCTTCATAGGCTACCAGCTGACCGATCCTGGTGATTTTGAAAGCCGTTTTTTTAATAACATCGGCAACCTCGGTAAGGTCTCCGTCGGGTATTTTTTTCAGTGCGCATCTTACAACGCCCGGGCCGGAAACGCCGACATTAATGACACAGTCCGGCTCGCCCGCACCGTGGAAGGCCCCCGCCATAAACGGATTATCCTCCGGCGCGTTGCAAAAAACAACCAGTTTTGCAGCGCCTATGCAGTTCCTATCCGCGGTTTCTTGTGCGGTTTGTTTAATGATGCTGCCCATGAGCGCAACCGCATCCATATTAATGCCTGTTTTGGTGGAGCCGATATTGACGCTTGAACAAACATGGTCCGTTACGCTGAGCGCTTCCGGGATGCTTCTGATAAGCCTTTCGTCCCCGGCGGCAAAGCCTTTTTGCACAAGGGCTGAATATCCACCGACAAAATCAATGCCCAATTCCCTTGAGGCTTTCTCAAGCGTCAAAGCGTATTGAACCGGATCGCTCCCGCTTGCCGCGGCAATCATCGCAATTGGTGTTACGGAAACGCGCTTGTTAATAATCGGTATACCGTATTCCTTGCCGATTTCGTTGCCGATTGGTACGAGCCTTTCAGCCAGGCGCATAATTTTCTCATAAATTTTCGCGCAAGCCGTCGCTGCGCTGTCAGATGAACAGTCCAAAAGTGAAATGCCCATGGTAATTGTGCGAATATCAAGATTTTCATCTTGTATCATATGAATTGTTTCTAAAATATCTCCGGTATTTATCATATGCTCACCGCCTAAATTCTATGCATGGAGTTAAAAATATCCTCATGCATCACATGGATTGCCAGACCCTGCGCTTCGCCCAAAGCATTCATCATATCCGAGAACTCCGCAAGCGGCATACCACATTTACTGATATCCGTGAGCATAATCATGCAGAACATATCCTGCAAAATTGATTGGGAAACTTCAACGATATTAACATTGCTATTTGCGCAAATGCCGGACACTTTATGGAGAATACCGACCATATCCTTGCCGACAACCGTAATGACTGCTCGCATCTTCAACACCTCCAAAGAAATTAAATATATATTAGCACATATTTGCTCATTAATACAAACATTTTTTGCCTTCCCCCTGTTGCACAAGAGGATTTTATGTTATATTATACAGTGAAGATAAACTTTAAAATTAATTATATAAATTGATTCGAGGCGTTAATTTTGGAATACAAAAAAATTATAGACACGCATACGCATACCGACAACTCCTATGACGGGCACCACTCCACAATGTATCTTTGCGAATGTGCCGAATCCCTCGGCTTGCGGGCTATTACTTTCACCGACCATGTTGAAATTGACTATTTCAAACGGGATCATTTTGACAAGACAGCTGTTCAATCTTATTTTGAAACGGCGAAAGCACGCTCAGCCTTTATGGGTAAACTCCTGGTTTGTTCCGGCATTGAGCTTGGGCAGCCGATGTATGATGTCGCTACAGCCGATAAAGTGGTAAGTGCGCTGCATTATGACGAGGTCATTGGTTCCGTCCATAATTTAAGAGGTTTGCCCGATTTTATGTATTTGGACTACACTACCACGGATGTTAATCAGATTTTGCTCGATTATTTCAAAGAAATGCAGCTGATGGTTGACTGGGGTAATTTTGACACGCTCGCCCATTTAACCTATCCGCTTCGATACATATCAGGGGAACACGGAATTAAGGTTGACCTTTCGCTCTACGCCGAACAGATTGATTGCCTTTTGCGCGGAATTATTCAAAAGGGCAAAGCACTCGAGATTAATACATCCGGCCTGCGGCAAAAGATTGGCGAAACAATGCCCGGCGAAGGAATTGTTAAGCGATTCAAGGAACTTGGCGGAGAATATATCACCATCGGTTCCGATGCGCACTTTGCGAAGGACCTTGCAGCCGGTATCCCCGAGGGCATGGCGATGGCAGAACGCTGCGGTTTTAAGAATATAACACTTTTCCAAAAACGTGAACCGATACAAATACCGATAGAGTAGTTGTTAGCATTCCAACCTCAATAACAATCAAATGGATGTGTAATATGGAAAAAACAAGCTTAAATAAAAAGTTTTTGAAATTAGTCGGTGGGAAAGAGGTTATGGCATTCAGCCTGACGATATTTGGCACCAGTATGGTCAGCTCACTGATGGGTTCCGCGCTCTCTTTCTTTTATACCGAGGTTTTACATATAGCTGTAGGCGTTGTCGGAACCATATTTCTGGTAGCCAGAATATGGGAAGCTGTAAACGACCCTTTCATGGGCTTCATTGTTGACAGAACTCACACAAAATGGGGGAAATGTATCCCCTATCTGAGAATTGCTCCGATTCCGTTGTTTGTTGCCAGCGTTTTTATGTTTTTACCCATCCAAAACGCGAGTGCTTCATTCAAATCCATTTACGCGGGTATTTTCTACATCATTTACTATATGCTGTTTACCGCCGTGGATGTTCCTATCAGCGGGTTATCGCCGCTCCTTTTTTTGGAGCAGGGGGAAAGAAACAAGGCTGTTTCTATAAGCTCTACAATCGGTTCCACAGGGTCCATTTTGCCGTCCGGGCTTTACTTCGCGTTAGTTTTGCTTATCGGCGGCTCAGAGAAAAGCCCGATGGGCAACTTCATTTCAGCAACTTTAATCATTGGTATTGGATGCCTGTGCATCATGGCATCTTCAAGGTTTTTGAAAGAAAAAATAGTTATCCCGTATAAAAAAGAGAGTATCCTAAAAACAATACTGCCAATTTTTAAAAACAAGCCGATGCTTATTGTATTGCTTGTCAGTCTTTTCGGCGCGCCGATGGGTATGATGGGAAATGCGCTTGTTTACTTCACCACATGGAACTATGCGGACACAGGCTTAAGCACCGCATTCTTGTTCCCCGCGCTGCAAATAACATCCGGACTTTCCTGGATGCTTTCGGTTCTCTGTGTTCCGTTTCTTCTGAAGTTGGCATCCAAGAAAAAAATGTTTATTATTATGGCCGTAGCCGGCGCAGTGTTTAACGTTGTACTTTACCTCATCGGGTTTGAAAATGTTTGGCTTTATATGATTTTCAGGTTTTTTGCCAACTTCCCGAGCGGCGTAACAGCAACAATAACCGCGTTGCTCCTGGCGGACTCCATTGAATATGCCGAATGGAAAACGGGCGTGAGGACAGAGGGTGTCACTTATGCAGTTGTTAAGTTTGTAGGTAAAATAAGCGGCGCGCTTACTTCGGCGCTGACGATGTTTATTCTTTCAATGGTAAATTATGATTCCAAAGCCATGCAGGCAACCAAGGATGCCGGGATAAGTATCAGTCAAACCTATCCGGAAGTGCTGCACATGCTGTTTATCTTAATGACTTTGACAATGACTGTAGCTTTTATTTTGCAGCTTTTACCGATGCTTTTCTATAAGTTTGAGGGTGCATTCCAAAAGAAAGTGCTTGACGAACTGAAAGAAAGAAGATTAGCAAAAGACAGTGAAGTTCAACTGATAGAAGAAGAAAGAATTAGAGAAGAAAGTCTCCTCGAAGAGAATTTAGCGGAGTCCTAGTTTTTGGCTCTTTTTCAATGACATTGATGCCGGATGGTGCTTGAGGATTCCGTAATTACCCGTCGGGCCAAGCCCGTCAGCCTCTTTGGAAAAGAGGGCTTAAGGAGTTGACATAAAATGAAAACAACAATTAACGCCGCGGCGAAAATCAATCTTTTCCTTGATATTTTAGCATTGCTTCCAAACGGCTACCACAGCCTTTTTATGGTGATGCAGTCCGTGGGGCTTTATGATACGATTGAGTTGGAACAAACGCAAGGCAATAAAATCACAATAACCTGTTCCGAAAGTGCATTACCCACAGACGAAAGCAACATTGCCTACAAAGCCGCAACAGCCTTTTTTAAGGCAGCCGGTCTTAAAAACAAAGGGCTTCATATTCATATAGAAAAACGCATCCCATACGCTGCCGGTCTTGCCGGGGGCAGTGCGGATGCTGCGGCGGTTATCGCCGGGCTGAACATGCTTTTTAAAACAGCGCTTAACGAAAAGCAACTGTGCGAAATCGGCTTGACCGTCGGTTCCGATGTTCCGTTTTGCATCATGGGCAGTACTATGCTTGTGCAGGATGTCGGTGGCGTACTTTCTTCCCTTCCCACGCTCCCGCCCTGCTTCATCGTACTTGCCAAACCGGAAAGCGGCGTTTCCACCAAGGGCGCCTACAAGACCTATGATGAGTTCAGCTACATCCATCACCTCGATACGGTCAATATGCTTAGCAAAGCGGCTTCCGGGGATTTGAGAAGCATTTGTGAAGCCTGCGGCAATGTGTTTGAGGAATGCATTGAAGTCCCCGAAAGGATCGAGATAAAGTCGGTCATGAGAAAACACGGCGCTCTTTGCAGCCAGATGAGCGGCAGCGGCCCGACAGTTTTCGGCATATTTGACAACAAGAGCAACGCTGAGGCTTGCGCTGTTGACTTAAAAAAACTTGTAAAGGATGTTTATATTTGCGAGCCGGTTGAGCGTGGGTTGGAAATAGTATAATTTGGTTTTTAGTTGTTGAAGCACCGTGCCGGTTGGCACGGTGCTTTCGTTAATCCCTAAAACGCTACGGTGGTCTGGTTACGCAATCCCCCCACCACTGCCGTGGTCCCCCTCCCTTTAACAAGGTAGGTCAGGAACGCGCATCTTCAATTTAGTTTAAAAATGAAAGCTTTCGATATAAAACAGCCTTTTTTCGATTAGCAAGGCTGTAAGTTCGAGCCCCTCTTTTACGTCCCTTGTTAAAGGGAGGGGGACCGCCCGAGGCGGTGGGGGGATTGCTTTACCAGCTTTTTGTATATCAAATACAGCTTTTATTACATAGCTGTTCTTTGCTTGATTGCTATATCTATTGCTTCGCATACGCCTGCAAAATTTTCGTCAACTTCGCTGTTGCTGAACCGGATCACATCAATACCATAAGCGTTTATTGTTTCTGTGCGTGCTTCGTCATAAGCTAAGCCTTCATCCATATAATGCTGGCTGCCGTCGAGTTCAATTACAAGCATTGCCTTTGCACAGTAAAAATCAGCAATAAAACTATTGATGACTTTTTGCTTAAGTATTCTTACAGGATACTTGTTTAAAAAATGGTACCATAATTGTTTTTCTTGCGGTGTCATATTTTTTCGTAGTTCACGCGCGGTGGGAGTTAGTATTCGGTTGTGCTTATATTGTTCTTGCATGATTTTTCAATCCCTTCACCGCTTTATCTTTTAGGATACCTAACCAAATCATACAATCTTTTATTCAGATAAATTCGTTCTTTACCAATCTTCTCTGAATAAAGAAAGCCTTCTTCTTCCAATGTTTTAAGGTAGCCGGACGCGGTCAGCCTTGAAACCGATAACCCATCTTCAATGTATTGTATTTTTGTGTAAAACTCATAAAACAAAAGATTCATCAGCTCTTTTGAAAATAGCTTCGGCAGTTTTTCTTTTATTTCGCCCGACATTTGAGCCAACTCGTCATTTATTCTTTTAACCAGCCCTAACGTTTCTTCCGCTGTTTCCTCGATACCGGTTAAAATATAAACAATCCATTCTTCCCAATTTTCTTCTGTGCGAACTTCCTGCAAGAGTCTGTAATAGGATGCTTTGTTTCTGATAATATAGCTGCTTAAATATAGGATTGGGCTGTCTAAAAGCTGCTTTAAAACCAAATACAAAATGTTTATTATTCTGCCGGTTCTGCCGTTTCCGTCATAAAAAGGATGAATACTTTCAAACTGATAATGGATAACCGCAAGCTTGATTAAAGGGTCAACTCCGTCAAAATCTTCAT
>CAYNMU010000025.1:0-27186 GCA_964398395.1 uncultured Eubacteriales bacterium | reverse complement strand
TCCTCATGCGCCTTGGTGTCCGGCATTAAAACGTTTTTCTCAAAATTCATCCCTTTGTAAGCAGCCAGCTCGTCAGCATAAAGCCCAGCGCCTATTCCCGCGAGAACCGCCGCTCCCACAGCGCCCGCGCAGGAGCCGTTGACAATTGTTACACGCCTGCCAAGCACATTGGCGATAATCTGCGGCCAGGGGTACGTTTCGGAAGGTCCGCCGACCATGTTGATGGAGTCAACCCGCATGCAAGCCTTCTGTAATTGTTCTATCCGCATCCTCAATAGGTACGCCGTGCCTTCCATAATTGCCCGCGCGATGTCTGCCTTTGGCCGACTATTCAGCTCATTCGTTTCATCATATTGCATGGTGTTAATCAGCAAGCCGTTTGCGCCGATTGGTGCGGACGCGGCAAGGCTGTCGAACTCCTTGAATTTTTCGGGAGAATCCGAAATGTACCTGCTCAGGTATTTTTCCACATAGTTTGAAATGGCTTTGAGCGATAACATCACACCCCATAGACCCTCTTTTTGCAAAAACGGGTCTACTAAAAGGCTTTGGCTAACCGCTAAATTTCGGTCTTTTAAAGGGTAAAATCCCACCCAGGATGTTCCGCAGGATAAAAGTAATTGCCCTTCGTCAAACACGCCCGAACCCCTTGCGGCGCCGGGGTGGTCAAAAGAACCCAACACAACCGGTATTCCTACAGACAGTCTCGTTGCCGCGGCGGCATCCGGTGTAATCCGTCCCAAAACCGTTCCGGATGCTTTTATCGGCGGCAGTTTGCCCGCCGGAATCCCCAGTTTTTCGAGATACGGTAGGTACCATTCGCCTGCCTTTTGGTCCTGCAGGTAAGAGGTGGTGGCAGTGGAGGAGTCTATCCCCCATTCGCCGGTTAACCTAAAGCTGACATAATCGGTACTCATGCAGATTTTTGCCGCATTTTGCAGCAGTTCGGGCTTGTGACACTTCAGCCAGCAGAGATGCACGATGGGAAACATATTGATAAAAGGCCAGCCGGTTATTGCATGGATCTCCGCCGGGTTCAGCTCCCCGAACACTTTCTGCGCTTCATCTTTTGCACGGGTATCCATCCAGCTTATTGTGTTCATCAACGGTTTGTTTTCGTCGTCCAATAAAACCGTATTGCCGCTGGCTGTCACCATGCTGAGCCCTGCCACAGACGCACCTTTTGGCATCGCATTGACAAGCCGATGAATGATATCCGCTACGAGCAAATAAAACTCTTCGGCATCAAATTCAATCAAACCGTCTTCAGCTGTTATATACTTTGTCTGCGCTTTTTCTTTTGCAATGACCAACCCTTTTGCGGACATCAGCACGCCTTTTACGGCAGATGTCCCCAAATCAAGGCCTATTAAATACTTTTCTTCCGTCATATTGCGGCTGCCCTTTCCATGCGATTAATCCAAATCAATCCAGCATTTTTTCCGGTCGGATTCATAGGCTTTTTCCATCACATACTGCACATAAGCACCGTCTTGAAATGAAGGCGTTGCTTCCCTGCCTTCGTCTACACAGCACAGGAAATTATATAAGCTGTGCACATGGGCCCGTATCCATCCGAGTGAAAACTTGGGTCCCGGAAAATCTCCGCCCGGTTTATTATACCGCTGCACACATTCGATTTTATTAAACCCTTTTTCTCCGCCATAATTGCCATCCGGCAGCGTGTTGTCGTAAAACTCCAGCCAGTTCGGTTCCATTAAGTTGAAACGGATTGCTCCTTTGTCGCCGTGGATTTCGAACCGCAGTTCGTCATTCGTACCGGTCGCGGTTTTAGTAGCCTCGATGGTGCCGGTCACGTCGCTTCTCATTTTGGCAATCATAATAGCGCTGTCTTCCGCTTCGATATCCACCATGTTGCCGTCTTTATCCGGCCGCTGCTTATATAAAATATCCATATGCGCGAAAACAGACGCGTATTCGCCGAGCAGGTAATACATTAAATCGATTACATGCGAACCTAAATCCACCAGAACACCGCCGCCGAACTTTTTTTCCTGTTTCCAGCCGATTTTCTTGTTCGAGTCCACCGAACCGGCATGGAGGTAGCAAGCCCTGAAAGAAGTCACTTTGCCGATTTTATCCTGCTCGATTAACTCCTTTGCATGCAAAGTAGCAGGGAAAAACCTGTTCTGCAACGCCATTTGCGTGATGACCTGCGAACCTTTCAAAAGCTCGATGATTTCTTTTGTTTCTTCAAAGTTTACGGTAAGCGGTTTATCGCAGTAAACATGCTTGCCGGTCTGTATTGCTTTTATAACCGCTTCTTTATGATAAATATTCGGTGTGCAGATATCAATAATATCAATATCCGGGCAGTTGAAAATATCGTCAGGATTATCGGTGGCAAATTCAAAACCCAGCGTTTCTTTCGCGTTTTGTGCTTTTTCTAAAGAACGGTTGCACACACCGACAAGCCTTATTTTAAACGGCAGATTGCTGTAATAAAGCGGAATGGTTTTATACCCGTAGGTATGCGTTTTGCCCATAAATCCAAAGCCGATAATGCCTATTCCGAGTTCTTTCATTTTATCAGTTCTCCTTACAGCTATTAAGCGCTTGATCCATTATGTTAATCAAATAATCGAGCATCACCTTTGTTGCGATAATCGGCGGTTTTGTCAGCGCCGCGGGCGGGCACATGGCTTTGTAGGTCTGCGAGCTGATGTCGATACAGCCGGCATTCAATATGCCAGTAAATTTCAAAACCTTGTCCGGGTTAAAAAAGAAGATACTGGAAAGATGACCTTTGCCTTCTATGCGCTCAATCAGCGAAGGATATTTTTCCGCCAAAGCCTTCAGCCGACTTTCATAATAATCGCCCGTCTCTCGGATATACTCCTCGTTTTCCTGCGCAAATTCCATGGTGATTAAATAAGCGAGGGCAGCCAATTCTTCCTGCCCGTTGGTGACCAAAGCGCCGAAGAGGTTCAGGTTATCCATTTCATACGTCGTGATAATACGGGACGCCGCGTATTGCCCGCCCGGGAACCCTTTGCCGATAACGACGAAATCGGGGTTAAGCCCGTACTCCCTGAACAGGTACATACCCGGGTACCACATGCAAGACTGAATTTCATCACACATGGTCGGTGTATCGTTTGCATGGCAAAGTGCATAGGCGTTTTGAAGGAAGTCTTTTTGCAGTTTGATTCCACCGTAATTCATCATAATAATTTCATGAATAAACCCGGCTGCTTTAAACGGCGGTTTATTATATTGCTCAAACTTCGCTTTGAAATCCTCATAATTATTGATGCTCACCGGGCAAACTTTCAGTATCCCGGCTTCGCTCATTTTTTCGGAAAAACCGGGCCATAAATCCCGCATGGTTTGCGCAATCATTGTCGTTCCGTGGTAATTGGCCTTCCCGCCGCCTTCATGGTCCGCCACGACAAAAACCACAGGTGTTCTGTCCGCATATTTCGGCTCAGGCGAATGCTCATCCAGTTTGTAAAACCTCGCCAGCATCATCTTGATGCCCGCCTCACAGGCCAGCGAGCCGGTTTCAAGGTTGATGACGCGGTTTAAAACATGCGCCCGTTTTGAATCAATCGCTTCATCAAGCGCCTTTGTATCTTCTTTTTGTATACCGTTAACCGTTCTGACAAGCTCTCTTTCAATCAACCGTGTGATGTACCCGCGCGCATTGTTATGAGTCGCGTTTGTTATCCCAAGCGCTTTGGCATTTTCAATCAGCTTGTAACCGGGGAAGTTGTGACCGACAGGCGCATGATAATGCTCGCTTTTCGCCGTTAAATAGAGCCGCCCGTCCTCCCCGAGGCGAAGATAACCCATGCCACCGACAGGGCTCGCGTTAAAGTTGGAAGCCTTCTTGAATGCTTCCGTGGCGGCGCCGGTATTGGAAAACTTTACAGCGGGCATCACTAGAGTCCCTACTTTTTGCAGCAAGCCGTCCATTTTGGCAATAAATTCTGCCGGAATAAAATCCACTTCATCGAAAGCCAGCCGTTGCGCTTCGTCTTTATCCAATTCACCAAACAGTTCCGCTCCCGCAAGAACAGCGTCGATATATTCTGCACCCAATAATTGCTGCAATGATTTTTTTAGTTGTTTCAACTGTATCTCTCCCAATGATTTATTCCTGCTTATTTGTTTAAGTATATTTATCTCTATATTCTTATATTATTGTATCACTTTTATTTTATCTGTAAATAGGTATAAAAAAAGTAAAGTTATTGCAGATGTAATGCAAAAGCTTTACTTTGTGTCACTTGGACTGGGATTTGACACTCGTTAATCTGAATAGAAAAATAAATTAAATCACTGTCCATTTTTTTTGCTCTTCATTCTCGAGTTTTAGAAGACTTATTCATGTACATTTGATCTTCAGCTTGAATGAATATCTCATGAATTTTTTCGTCCGCATTATTCTTGGTTTTATATCCAAAGGCGATAGAAACATCAATACCGCCAACTTTTTCTTCTAAATACAGTTTGTTAATACGGTTAATAATTTGCTCAGCTACAGATGAATCTGTTTTAGGCAGTATAAAAACGAATTCATCCCCTCCGAGTCTGGCTAAAATATCATCAGAGCGGCATCCCTTTTTTAACACTTCTGCTGTTTTCATAAGAACCTTATCCCCCATAGTATGTCCAAGGGTATCGTTAATATGTTTTAAACCGTTTATATCACCAAAAACCAGGGTTAAAGGAAGGTTTGTTATCGTATCAAGTCTCTTCAATGCATCTTCGTAAAATCTGCGGTTATACAGCCCGGTAAGTTGGTCGTGGCAAGCGTAATAAATCAGATCGTATTCGGTTTTCTTTCGTTCTGTGATATCTTGGGCAACTCCCCAAAGAGAAATGATGCTATTTTTCGAATCTCTTTCCGCCTCGCCTCGCGCCCACATCCATCCATTCGATCCGTCTGATTTTAGAGTTTCCAGTTCCACTTCATATGGGATTCCGGATGTTCTTGTGTGTTCAATTGAGGTCGATAGTTTCTCCCAACTTTCCGGAGTAAATAACTTCATATGTTCTGTCAATGGTGGGGGAGGAAATAAAGGGTCAAAACCATACATTTTGTAAAGCTCGTCTGACCACACAACTTGATTTGTCTCTAAATCCAGTCTCCATGTTCCGATGTGAGCAAGACGCTGAGATTCTAATAAATCTTTCAAATAATGCTCAAGCTGTTTTTTAATTTTCTTTTGTTCGGCAATATCCCTTATGACATTGTTTTGAAGATATAAATACAGAATCATGAGTGCGGATGTAGCCGCGGAACCGGAAAGAATAAGCGTTGGATCAATCCATTGGATTCCAAGCATTATGAGCGTAATTGTCGGGAAGGAAAGCAGAATTATCTGCAGGTGCCTTTTCAGTCTTTTCTGGTTGAACAAGATGATAAAAATCATGACGAGCGTATACAACAAAGGAATACTATATATAAGAAAAAATCCGTCCTTGAAGGTGAAACCGTCGGATTCACTTATGCTGTACAGCATACTCGTCACAGGATTTATCAGTACTAAAACCGCATATAGGGCATATGGTATTGCATTAATCCCAAAATATTTGCAGATTTTCGGATCATCCTCCCGAACCACGGCGATAAGGTATGCCATGAATATGACTGCTAATAAAGGTGCGGCAAGGAAATACAATGTTTGGATTATCTGATTCGCAATCCCCGGAATTGTTCGATAATTTTCAATGGCAATTATAGAAACGATGGATATGATAATTTCGAAAAAGGCAAAGTACAAGCACATACGGAACAGCTTGTTTTTCAATGTCGGTATCAGAGTGTATTCCTTTGAATACACTATCAGAATAGATATGAAAAGCAACGAAATGTATTCAGGTGCGGTATTCCACTGCATAGCAAGCTCCTTCCCTAAGGTTTCTCCCTTGATTTTAATTTTGTGTGATTATTATCTATTTCAAATCATCATAAAATTTACAGTTATTTCTTCCATTTTCCTTTACATGATACATGGAGCCTTCATCTTCTTAATTAGAATATTTATATCGTGCCCATACTCTTAAATGACTGTTCTTTATTATTGGTTAACTTCTAAATGAAATCTTACGACATTAAAAATACAGGCAACCGATTAAATCAGTTGCCTGTACAAAAATATACAAAATATATTTTGTTTACCTTTGCATAGTTACACTGCAACTGGCTGCCATAGATTTACATCATAAGGCCCTTTAGCTTTGCGTCCCTGTCTTTCGACAAGTTTGCCATTTTCATCAAACAAATCGCTACAAAATAATAGTTGTAACAAAAATATAAATGTTAAATTATAAATTTACTTTATCACATCAAAGTCTAAAAGTCAACAGTTTTAAATAAAATTATTTTTTACGAATTATAAAAAATATAAATTAAATTGTCTATTATATACTGATGTAATCATTTTTTCTTGCTATCCGGAGAAAGACACTCGAATGGCTATGTAAGAAAAACTTGTAACAGCTTTGTCTTGCGTAAATAATTCCTCGCTGCTTTATTAAAAACTTTAGATGATAGAAAGTACAAGTTGAACTATAACCTTTTTGGCCTTTCGCATGTTGTTGTTAGCATATACTCTTCGCCGGTTTTGGCGCTTTCCAGTATACCAAGCATCACATCAAGAACGTGGCATGTCATTGTTGCGGTTGCTCTTGCATCTCTTTTTTCAAGGATAGCACTCGCCATATCAGACAGCCCAAGACCTCTTGAATTTTGGGTATATCCCTTTACCAGCGGAATTTTATTAAACAACCTGTTTTGCTTAACAAATGGCAGAAAAGCCTTAATCCTATTCATTTTTCCGGGCAACATAACCATTACATCTCCGCCGAAACCGTTCGGGTCCGGAACAGACAGCGTACCGTCGCTGCCGTAAATTTCAATAACAGGCAAGTTTGCGGCATGGATATCAAAGCTTGTGATAATCGTTACGATTGCGCCGTTTTTAAATTTAATCAATCCCGCAATATGTGTCGGCGTTTCAACCTTAATCACCTTGCCGTACTGAGGTTTGCTGGTGATGGTCCTTTCGGGGAAGCTGATTTCCGCGTAACCCTTTACACTTTCCACGGGCCCAAGCATGGAAACAAGCGCGGTTACATAATAAGGGCCCATATCGAGCATCGGTCCGCCGCCGACTTCATAGTAAAATTCCGGCGCCGGATGCCAGCTTTCATGGCCGCGGCAAGTCATAAACGCCGTGCCGGCAATGGGCCTGCCGATGATGCCTTTGTCAATTGCCGCAATGGCTGTTTGTATGCCCGCTCCAAGGAAAGTATCGGGTGCTCCGCCGATGAATAAACCCTTCTCACCTGCCAGGGCAACAAGCTCTTTGCCTTGCTCAATTGATAGTGACAAAGGCTTTTCAACATAAGCATGCTTCCCGTTTGTGAGCGCTAATTTGCACACATCATAGTGCGCCTTCGGATAAGTAATATTTAATATGATATCGACATCGGGGTCCGTGCAGGCATCAATATCCTTTTCATAAATTTTAGCAAGATTATATTTTTTCTGTGCATGCTCCGCCTTTTCCTTTATCAGGTCGCAGCAGCCGATAACCTCTATATTGGTAAATTTTCCTGTTAGATTGGTGAAATAGATGCCGGAGATATTTCCGCAGCCGATAACCGCTACCCTTAACTTTCCGTTTGTTTTATCGACAGGTTTAAAGGTCTTGATTGACTCCGTTTTTATGCTGTTCAGGGGAACCGGGACCGTTGCTGCCGGTTTAATATCTTCCTTGCGGGCAGCCCACAAAAGACCCCTGCGCATAATTTCCTGTGCCTCCGGAATGTCAAACTCATGGTCCTGATGACCGACGGTTAGCACAAAAACGCGGCCCTTGCCGTAATTTCTTGTCAGGATGACCGGCATACGGTATTCGCCGTTGCCTTGCGTTGTCACATCTTCATTCGGATATTCGGAATAAGCGTGCACTTTAGCCGCAGGGTCAGCGTGGACATAATACTGTTCGCCTTTGACCGAAAACTCCTTCAATCCGTTGGTGAAAAAATCGTCGTCATCAACGTATTTAACCGTGTATTCTCTTTGTTCCCCATGATATACCCACTGTGCGCCTGTCATATACTGCCAATCGGTTGATTGCCTGAATGCATCAATAATTCCGCCGTGGCAGCTGGCCAAACCGCAGCCGGCATTGACAGCCTCACAAATTTTCTTTATTACCTTATTGTTTATTGGCGCGTCTTTTGCCATCGTCCAAAGCGGCATAATTAAATTGTATTCTTTGAAATCGATTTTCGAAGCCTTAGTTAAGCTATCTACAATTTCAACCTCATAGCCTTCTTTTTCCAAAACGTCCTTAAACCTTTTTGCCACCAGTTTCGGTTGATGTCCCTGCCAGCCGCCGCATAAAATCAATGCTTTCATTCCATTTACCTATCCTTTTCAAATTATTTTATATCAAGGGAATTGACACTTTATTCTCAATATATCTCTTTGTCCACGGGCAAACACTTAGGCATATGCCGCAACTTCCTTCGGTTACTCCTAGTGCTTGTCCTCTTTCAATTACCGCTTTTTTGCAGGCAAAGGCATCAAGCAAATCGTCCCTGTTGGTATGTATATCCCACAAATTACCCTTAATTGCTTTTCCGGGGCAGTATTTTACACATTCGCAACAATCACCGCACTCAGACGAGTTGATTGGCATTCCCGTTTCAAGCGGCATATCGGTCAATACACCGTTGAGCCTTATTGCATTGCCGTACTCTTTCGTGATAAGTGCTGCAGATTTACCTATCCAACCAATTCCTGCCTGTGTTGCTAACGTTTTAAAAGGCAACGGTGTTCTAAATTGTTCGTTTTGCCGTTCTCCTGCAAGGGAAAAAGCATCATAACCGTACTCTTTTATTTTATCAGCAAGGTAAATACTTGCTTCTTTCAAAACAGCGCTCACTCGCTTATATTCATTGAAATATTCGACGGTCGCTTCACCCATACTCGGAAATACCTTCAAAACAACTGCAATAGAAATTCCGTATTTGAAGCCTCGGCGTATGGTTTCATCAATCGCTGACAAATCGGCAAATCCGATTATCGCTATTTCGTAATTGGCAAGAGTATGTTTAATATAATCGTTATTTGTTTGCATCTAATTCCTCCAAATTCTAACAGCAGGAATGTCAAGGGGTCAAAGACTTGACATTCTTAAAACATTTTAACTTCAGCACGTCAATCAAATTAGCAGCCACAGTATCTACCCCATCAGGCACAGGCTTGCCAAAACGGTTTAGCCAAATCGAGTCAATACCTGCCGCTTTTGCACCCAAAACATCGCTTGTGACGGAATCGCCTATATGTACAACTTCATCAGCTTTTAAGTCATACTTTTTCAAAGCATAATTAAACATAACAGCTTGAGGTTTATAAGCACGGGCTTCCTCACTTGTGACAACTCCATACGGCTGCAAGCCATGATAGGTTAACGCTTCTATAATATCATGCGTGTCAATATTGGATACAATGATGATTGGCACAGGGCAAAGTTCAAAAAACGTTTTGGAATCTTCAAATATTGTAGGTTTCATCCAAAACTCAAACAGCAGCTTACTTAGCTTGGAAGCATCCTCAGTAGACTTAAAATACAGAATTGTGTTTTGTAAAGAAATAAGTTCTAATTCACGTTGCGTTTTGAAGGATTCACCGTTTGATTTTTGAAACTCATTTTGAAAACAGTTCCACCAATAAGCATTGATATCGGATTGTTTTTCTACATTTCCGGTTGCAAAGATCTTTTGGGTGATTTCCTTAACAATTACATTATCTTCATGTACGACTGTCCCGTAAAAATCTAAAAATACCGCCTTAATCATTGTGGCACCTCAAGCCTTTCCTAAAATCGCCTAATAACCGTTAGAGAGACTAATAAAAACAAAAGAGCCGACCACAGTGTTGATTTTGTTCATCCCTACTCGCAGACAATTTCAATCATTTTATCAAGCGCTTCTGTCCAGTTTTCGTGTGAAATATCAATAACTTGAGCTTGAATAGGCAAAAGCTCGAGTATCTTCATTTGCCTATTTTTTCGTTCTACTTCAAAAGCAATCCGCGCTTTTTCTGCCGGGCCTTGTCCACGGCTTTCGTGTGCTTTGATGAGCCGTTCGCCGACTTCAACTGAAGAAAGATAAAACAGCATTGGCCGGCAGGGCAACATTGCCGAAAGCAGTGATTTTAAATGATCGGCAATCATTTCATTGGTAGGATTATAATTATCAATAAGGTCATTAGCACGGTGATATAAAAAACTACCATCAAAAATCGCGTAATCCTTATCAAAATCTTTGCTGACATATTTCCGCCAGCAATCCGTAAAAACCTGTGTGTATTGTTCTATCGTGATAGGCTTTGCAGGCTTATAAAACCCTTCGCAAGCTTTCAGTTCTTCTAAAAGCAGCGGAGAAAAGCAGGCAGCATTTCGATTGCAATATGAAACAAGGACATAATCCGCCTCATGCCTGCTGTTTTTTGTCAAAAGGCTCGCGTCGTTTGGAAAATCAAGCAAAATCTGTGAAAACTTATCTTTTGTCAGATAGGCACATGCAAACAGATCCACAGGGTTATCGGCATCCCCCTCTATGTAGCATACTGCTGAAAGCCCTCGGTCGTTCAAAGCTTCGCACAGCTTTGCCGCTGTGGTGGATTTACCGACACCGGACACACCTTCTATGAGAATGAGCTTTTTCATAGCTTTCTCACCTTTCCTATAACAAAACAATCAACCTTGCTTATTAGACATTTATGTTTTGCTAATCCAATATCTCTCTAAGTATTTGTTTTCATCCGTGAGTTGAGTTAATCGGTCAAATACTCCGCCGTTTGCAAAAATCGTCCTTCGGCTTGCTTCATTATCTGTATCACAAGTTATCAGAACTTTATCCAATCCAAAATCCCAGCATTTTTCAAGACAAAACGAAAGCATTTCTTTGGCATACCCTTTGCGTCTTTCTGTCGGGCGAATACTATAACCAATATGCCCGGCGTATTCCGCAAGATAGTCATTCATATAATGGCGAAAATTTATCATACCGAGTATGCACTTATCGCTGCCGTGAACCAGAATAAACTGTTCAGCCTCTACCCATTCGGGTATAGGGATTGTTTCTTCATGTTCCATAAGCCGGCATTGTTTTATCCAATCTGCAATGTTTTCAAAATTGCGCAGCCCGCTTTCGCCATGAAAATGGTCGTTGTTATCAAGAAATTCCTGCCGATAGGCTCGTATTTCACCTGTATATTCATCACTGGGTCTGATTAACAATAATTGATTCTTTGAATACGTCATTATTCAACACAAGCCTTTCATTTTGATACCCCTTCAAACACTGCATAACCGCTTTCAATCGATAAATCAGACGGACGGAAGCCCACTTCAAAATTTAACCGCTCGCTTGTGGGATTTGCAAACCATGTTGCAGGAAGCGGAAGATTTTCCTCTAGACAGAATTCCATCACCCGGTGTGAAATCTGCCGCGCATATCCCTTACCCCGCTCATTTTTTGCGATGTCAATGTAGTCAAAGCGGGTGTAACCAAGCGCCGAAACATGGAACATCACATACACAACCGCTTTTTTGTCTTTATATCCGACAAATAAATGACTGCCATTGTGCTTCATGGTCGCCTCACCGACAGGAATTTCATAATTCTCATCGTTTGGTATGAGGATATCAGTCGCGATGCGATGGTCCCATTCCGTTAACTTGTGTATGTCAAGGATGCCATTTGGTATAATCTGACTTTTTTCGGACAACACCGATATGCGATGACTTTTCTCATAGGTAATCTTGAAACCCTGCTCCGCAAAAGTTTTCTCGTTCTTCAAGAAATACCCTTCAACAAAAGGGTGATATACCGCAGGTACTATTGATTTTTTGTTATAAAAAGCGTCAATCTCTTTCAAAACACTTGAGAGATTGTTAATACGATCCGGATAAATAACCGCATGATTGCTGTCGTGGGAATCCTTGTTTTGTTCATTATAATACAGAATGCCATATTCCGTTTCCCTAAAATTCGTAAACAGCTTTGGAAACTCATATTCCTCATGCCGTATTATCGTTTTTTGTTCTTCTGATAATATCAATTTATGGATTCCTCCCTTTCGTTCCCAACATTGTTAATCATCTGCGAAACTTCATCGAATATCTTCTTTCAATGTTTGTATAAACGTTTTTAAATACTCGTTTGATTCTTCACACAGCGGAATTGTTTCAGGTAAATAGCACTTGTTTTTGTCAACAATAAATTTCTCAATGTAATCAATGGTTTGCAGAAGGGTTTGACCCCTGACCGAACCGGTAATCAGGCATTTTACAACAGAATATTGCTTGCCGCCTTCTATCACATGGGCATCATGCAGAATTTTGCCTTCCAGTGTTTGCGGTATTTCCGGGCGCTGAGATTCGTTGGCAATCGTTACGATAAATTGTATTTTTTCTTCCTCAACATTCTGAGAACGAAGCCAATCAACAACTATAGATTCATCCGAATAAATTAAGCCATGAAAATATGCCCCATAAATTAGACAATCATAATCAACTTCATAATTGCCTGATTTCAGTATTTTCTCTGCATATTTAATTACGAGTTCAATATGCCACATGTTATGCATAATATCTTTGTTCGCATAATATGGTGTGACGAAATCAACAAGTCTTTCTTTGTCCATTGTCTTATCTCCAATCATTTTCATCTGATATTTAATCTGATGATATTCTATTCAAATTCATCATTACTCCCAAAGTCAAGCATCTCCCGGAGCATAACAGCGCGTTCATATTCCAGCTGCAGAAAATCGCGAGGTGACATGGCTTCATATCCGCCGTTTAAGGCTTCAATCCCAACCACTCCTTGATACTCGATACTTTTAATTTTACGCATAGCCTTGACCCAGTCAATTGTACCCTCAAACGGAAGCAGATGCTGATCGTCCGTGCCATCGTTGTCATGCAGGTGCAATGCTGTCAGCTTACTGCCAAATTCGCTGAGCAAATCTTCGTTTGGCGCGTGGCAATGCCAATGTCCGATGTCAAAGCAGAATTTTATTCGTTCCGATTCTACGTTTTCGAATATGTAACGAAGATGTCCGGGGCGGCGTAAATTTTCAAATGCAAGATTGATATTGCTATCTTCAGCTTTGCATATAAGCCTTTTTATCCGCTCCAAGCCTGTTAACCCGACAGGCGGAGGATTGTTGCCGTCCGAAACATGGATAACCATAGTTGGAATATCATATTTAATGCAGTCGTCAATACACATAAGCTGCGTGTTCAGGTATTCATCGCCGTCAATACCGTCTAACCAAAGGCTGTTACAGCCGCTAAAAGGAGTATGCAGGTTTTCAATATACAAGCCATTCTTTCGTGCAAGTTCGGGGTTGAGGTGTTTTGTCTCGTGAGGATTATCCGGATACCCGCACCAGCCGAGCATTATGCCGTCAAAGCCTGCTTCACGAATGAGCCTGTATCTTTCATTCATTGGTATATCATAACCAAAGTAATCACATAATGCAATTTTCCGCAAGTCGTTTGCTTTCATCTCAGCACTTCTTTCATTTTCTCAGCAAACCGCGCTAACTCATCATCTCTTAATATGGCGTTTTTCTATATATATTTAATACCGTGCACTATCTGGAATGACACAACGGGACGATTCTCTTGTGTACAAACAACCATCAATTCTTGTGATTTACTTCCATGCGTCAAGGTTTGCTTGTCTCATGTCGGGATGAGACAGTACATAGCGCCATGCCGCCGGGCAGTTTTCTTTGATAAACTCTGCCTTTTTGGCAGTGGAATTGATCAAATCGAGCTTGTAGATGTAGTGTACCATCATATCATATACACCCTGCTTTTGCTCATTTGAAAGCGTTTCATAACGGATGATTTTTACCTCTCCGCTTTTTTCATACTTGAGTATCTCCTCATATGCGTCCGGAATAAATTCCGCATCCTCGACAGGGACAGAGCTTTTTGAGACCCATACATCTCTTGTGGCTGTCGACTCAAACAAGCCCCTATCCGTGCACTTATAAAGGTACCCGCTGACACCTTTATAAAGCGTACACAGCTGACCTGGAAACCTTTCATCATAGCAGATGATACCATCTTCAGATACGCCGCAGGTAACCCAGTTAATTTCGATATCGCGTATGTAAAAAAGAGCATACGCTCTGTTCGGCGTGAGATATACCGCAGACGATTGAAGCGAATCATGCGTCTTCGATACGCTGTTTAGATCTGTAATTCCGGGTAGGGATGTACCATGATAGAAGATCATTTCTTGTCGGCACCTTTCTGGGCAATCCATTCAGCCCGATATTTATTCAAAACCTCATCGCTCCAAATATGCGCTTCAACATATTTAAGATGATGATTGATGTGTTTATCGGTTGGATAAATAGAGCGTTTATAATCGTACTCCACATAGGGTGGATAACCGTGGCGATTGATTACATTCAGTATCTCATCTGCGAAATACAGCTTGTTCCAATATTCTTCATCACCGAACAATGTCGGGTCAAAGATTGCAAAAGAATCACCGTATGTAAAAGACACAGTCAGACGATCAAATTCCTCCAATGGAATTTTAATAACAGTCGGTTCGTCAAATGCAGATTCCCATTGCTTGTGTTCTCCCAGCATCATGTAAATTGGTGAGACTCTAACAGGTTTTCCGCCGTGAGCAATGAATGCTTCCCTCAGCTTTTTATCTCGGTCATATCTTTTGCGTAAAAAGCCTTCAACATCAGGGTTGCCAATATAACCGGCAGCGCGTCGCTCTAGAAGGATTTGCCGTGCTTCCTCCATAGGCAAATCAGTCAACGACCTGAATGGCCCAAAACTGCGTTCAAAATAGTGATATAAATAATGAACATCGGCGGATTTTGCCTTATCGATTTCTATCTTGTTCATACTTTAAGCCTTCCCACAGAAATTTAATTATTTTTCGCTCACCGGCAAAAAGAATGTCCTTCCGCGTCTTTCAAATTCATAAATCAAATGTGGCATAATGATTCCGTTGTAAACCTTTGTGTATTCGCCCTTGAGCTGAAATCCGAGCCTTTCTGCCACCTTGACTGACGGCAAATTTTTGAGACGCATGGTGCAATATAGCTTATCGATTCCAAGTGTATCAAATGCAACTTGTACCAACGTTTTGGCAGCCTCGGTGGCATAGCCCTTACCCCAAACTGTATTGTCGAATATGTACCCGATTTCTGTTATTGGCTGTCCTTCAATCTCGTTATCAAGAAGTCCGGCTTGACCAATTAGTGTTCCATTATCTTTTAGCATAACAGCCATATACCCCAGACCATTTTGTTGATAGTGGGTTTGCTGACGGACAAGCCACTTTTGTGTTTCTTCAAAAGTGAATCCATGCCCCCATGCATACATAACTTCCGGCTTTCGCATTATTTCATAAAGTACGGATGTGTCAGCATCTTTAAATTGACGAAGGGTCAACCGTTCGGTTTCGATTGTATCCATCATGTTTCTCCTACCTTATTCCGATTCCGGCAAGGATTTCATTTGTCGTAATGCCGTTATATTCGTATCGCAACTCATCTAACGCAAACGGCAGCGGTGCTCTGTTATCAAGCTTTATCAGCTTTTGATTTGTTTTCAGCCGTTCGGTATTCCGAATGATAGATTCACGCACAGACGGCTTGGCAATGTGCTCCGCGTTTTCAATGATACTGTCGAGTGTACCAAACTCACGCAGTAGCTGTGTAGCTGTCTTCGGGCCGACTTTATCCGCACCTTTGATGTTGTCGCAAGAGTCCCCGGTCAGCGATTTAAAGTCCGCATATTGGTTTGGAAAAATCCCAAGCTTATTCTGTATGTATTCACAGTCGCAAAAAACAGTTTTATCCCCTCGGTAGCGCAGCACTGTAACATTGTCATTGATAAGCTGAAAAAAGTCGCTGTCAAAGGACGAAATCACAATCTGCATATCTTGTCCGCATGTTAAGGCATAGCTTGCAATCACATCGTCCGTTTCACAGCTGCATACTTCCGTGTTCCGGATGTTTAAATAATCGAGTGCCGCCCATATATCCGCAAGCTGCGAAAACGGGTTTTCCTCCTCTGGAACAGCGGAATAATCCGTGCGGTTCGCCTTATACTCTTTGTCGAGTTCACAGCGCTCATTGACCTGTTCGCTGTCGAATAGCACGACAACATGAGTCGGCTGTGTCATACGGATAATTTTCAGCAGTGCACCGACAAATCCCAGTGTTCCATGAATGGCTTTTCCGTCTTTATTAATGATACGCGCCGGTATACCGAAAAACATTTGGAACAGTAGATTATGGCCGTCAATAATTAGAAGTTTGTTCATTTGTCAATCTCTTTCAGTTAAATATGGCATTATTATTTATATACTCAGTTACGCTATGTTGCTTCCAAGATCAAGTAACTCCCGTAACTTAACGGCGCGTTCATATTCCAGTTGCAGAAAATCGCGAGGTGACATGGCTTCATATCCGCCGTTTCCTACCTCAAGTCCGACCGCTCCTTGGTATCCGGTACTTTTAATTTTATGCATAACCTTACCCCAGTCAATCGTACCCTCAAACGGAAGCAAATGCTGGTCGTCCGTACCGTCGTTGTCATGCAGATGTAATGATATCATCTTACCGCCAAATTCGCTGAGCAAATCTTCGTTCGGTGTGTGGCAATGCCAATGACCGATGTCAAAGCAGAATTTTATTCGTTCTGATTCCACGTTTTCGAATATGTAACGAAGATGTCCGGGGCGGCGTAAATTTTCAAATGCAATATTGATATTGTTATCTTCAGCTTTGCATATAAGCTTTTTTATCCTCTCCAAACCTATTATACCAATAGGCGGAGGATTGTTGCCGCCGGAAACATGGATAACCATTGCCGGTATGTCATGTCTGGCACAGTCTTCCATGCACGAAAGCTGCGTTTTCAGGTATTCATCGCCATCGATACCTTCAAGCCAAAGGCTGTTGCTGTTTTCAAAAGGTGCATGCAGATTTTCGATATACAAGTTATTCTTTCGCGCAAGGTCGGGATTATGATGTTTTGTCATTTTCGTATTATCCGGACCAACACACCAACCGAGCATTACACCGTCAAAGCCCGTTTCAGAGATAAGCCGGTATCTTTCTTGCATCGGTATTTCATATCCGAAGTAATCATGAATTGTGATTTTTCGCATGTCGTTTGTATTCATTTCAGTTCTTCTTTCATTTCAACCCATCTAAAACTTCAATCATTTCATCCCACTCATGAATAAGCAGATACTCACATTTCGGTAGGGGTTCTTTGGATTTATCCCTGTACTCACATTCAAGCGCGTTGTCGTACCACACTGGGAAAATGCCGACTTGTGCCGCACCTTCCACATCCGCCTGCGGGTTGTCCCCGCAATACCACACATCCGCGGCGTCAAGTCCCGTCTTGCGCAGAGCCAACTCAAACAACAATCGGTTCGGCTTGCGGAACATATAATCGCTCGAGGTGATGACAAACTCAAACCGATTATTCGGCAGCAGCCGATTCAACCGTTCTGCAAGTGCTTCGCCGGACCAGAGAAGATTGCTGATGACCGCGCTGCGAATGCCTTTTTCGTTTACGTAATCGAGCATTTTATCAGCATTTGGCATAACGGCGCCCATAGAAGCCCCATTCCAGAACTCAGTTTCCATCTCAAGCGGGGTAAGAGAAAACTCAATACCAAGATATTCATATAAAAATTTGTCTCCAACCTGCCCGGAAATTTCATAGCCAAACTCACGTAAGCTGCTGATATGTTGATTGAATATGATTTCGGCATGCTTAACCACATCTTCGACTGTGCAGTGTTTTTCGTTTTTGACAACATATTTCATAAGCGCTGCGTTGCCGCGCGCAGGATCCCAGCCCGGCTCACAAAGCAGTGTATGACCGTAGTCGAAGATAATCATCTTGGGGTATGTCAATATAGCACCTCCGAAATGCGGATTTTGTTAATTCGATTCATAGCGCACTGTCCAAAATTTAATTTTGATTTTATAATACTGCTTCTAGAAATAAGTGTCAATGGTACGAAAAGAATTATTTCTTGGTAAACACCGTAACAACTGCCGTATGGTTTTTGCTGATTGCAAATTCTTCTTTGTTTTCAAGATACAATCCATTATTTTCGCAGCAAGCGACCAAGCTTTCGGTGTCACTGTAAAGACGACACTTCCTCAAAATCTCAACCGTTTCGTCTTTTTCAAATCCGAAAGGTTCAAGAATTGAATATTGACGCATAAACGCATTCTTTCTTGCGGTGCAGATAAATCTGCCGCCGCTTTTTAAAATCCTTGCGGTTTCGGCAATGGTTTTATTGTTTTCTCTTGATTCATCCAAACCGAAATGCGAACAAACAACATCAATACTTTCGTCAGCAAACGGCATATACCAAAAGTTTGCGTCCACAGCCAGCAAAGAGTCTTGTTGTTTAAGATATTTTGCTATTCCAACAACATTACCGTGGCATACATAATCAATATCAATGGTAAATATGACGCAATCCTGCGGCTTTCCGATTGATATGGCAGATGTGCCCATACCCGAACCTGTTGAAAGCTCAACAATTGTTTTCGGATTTGTTTTATGTACCTCTGAAGCATAATAAGGCAGATGCTTTGCCCACGCCTTGAGTGCAAGACTTTTCTTGGTACGATTTACTCTTTTTCTGCCTTTGAACCAACCGGTGTATTTATCAAATTTCTCTGCTCCATCGGCGGAAACGGTGTTACCGTCTTCTTTTATTGCAATCCATTCAGTGGTATCGCAATCAGCGTACTGTTGCAACGCTAAAATGATGCCGTCTTTATCTTTGAGCAACCTTCCGATATATTCTCTGTATAATGCGTTTGGGTCAAGCCTCTTGCCGACCTTTTTAAACCGTTCATGCATTTCTAAGCTCATTTTTTCAATTTCATCGGGGAACTGCCAAAGGATTGCTTCAATCATCTCACGTTGCCAGTGGGCAGCGGTATCAACCGGCAGCATAATCGGTACGCCTTTGATCACCTCATATTTTTCGGTTCCATCAATCGTGATCAGGCCGTCGCCGTTCGTTGTTAAATGCTTGTGCGTTTTTAGTGATACCAAATATTCAAGATATTTGCTGTTCATCCAATCAACTCCTTTAGGTTCAATTATATATGTTTATTTTTAGAAATATCAGTCTTGTTAATATAATTTTTTTATGTTATAATATTTATAGTGAAAAGAAGCGATATTTAAATAACATTTTTCAATGTTTTTCATACCAAAAATATTAAAAAGCCCTTGATTTCATTACGATTTCAAGGGCTGAACTAGATGCATATGTATTATATCCGTACATTATTTCATAAAACCAATGATGGAAATTTAAGGTTCTAATCTATTAATATCCCTTGGGAACATGGTGGCATATCTCACATTTGAAAGTTCAAGTAATCGCATAGTAAAACGTTCAAGCCCTAGACCTAAACCGCCATGCGGCGGTAAACCATACTTGTGAGCCATTAAATAGCTGTCAAAAAGGCTGATAGTCATATCACGTTTTTTCATTTTCGTTATTTGCTCATTGTAGTCATGAATACGCTGGCCGCCGGTGGTGATTTCAAGGCCGCGAAATAAAAGGTCAAAACTGTTTGTGAATTCCGGATTTTCTTTATCGTCTTGCGCATAAAAGGGGCGTTTTGATGATTTGTAATGAGTTACAAAAACAAAATCACTTCCGGTCTGTTTTTTAACAATCTCACATATCAGCTTTTCTTCTTCAGGTTCAAAATCTTCAAAATCCGTAATCTCTCTCTTATAAGTTTTTGAAACAAGCTCTTTTGCATCTATGAACTTCATTGAGGGGATTTCATTGTATGTTGGGACATTGACTTTTAACAATGTAAGTTCTTCGCTATATTGTTCTTGAAGGAACTTTAAAGTCTGAAAAATCATCTTTGTTTCTATCTGCATAATGTCATAGAAGCTCTCAATAAAGCCAATTTCAAGGTCAATACTGATATATTCGTTGATATGCCTTGATGTATCATGCTTTTCAGCACGATAAACAGGAGCTATTTCGAAAACTCGTTCAAAAACACCAACCATCATCTGCTTATAAAACTGCGGACTTTGAGCGAGGTAAGCCTCTTTCCCGAAGTAATCAAGCTTAAAGATGTTCGCTCCGCCTTCTGCTCCGGTCAAAACTATTTTTGGGGTGTGTATTTCTGTAAATTGATTATTGATTAAAAAGTCACGAAAGCCCTTGCAAATACCTTCTTGAATTTTAAAAATTGCCCGTTCTTTGGCATTTCGCATAGTGATAGGGCGGTAATCGAGCAGTGTTTCAAGTGAGGCGGCAACCTCCTTGTTATTGATTACAACAGGGGGCTGCTCTGCGGCTAAAGACAATGAAGTATAACTCCTTATCCTAATTTCGTATTCAGTACGACTGCGTTCTTCGGCTACAACATCGCCTGTTATGACCACACTCATGTTTTCTTTGAGTTCATTGATTGGAAAGTTCGAATATTCTTCTGAGTAGACACATTGCACGAGATTTCTTTTTGTTTTTAGAACCACAAAGGCAAATCCACTCATCATTCGGATTTTATATAGTATTCCATGTATTAAAATTGTTTTTCCAATTGAATTTTTCAACTCCCCAGCCTCGGTATGAGAAGTATGCAGTTCACCATTAATTATTAACATAATATCCTCCATAAATTTATTTTTATTTTATAAATTTATAGTGTTTATCCATTCCAACATAATCTGTATGTTTCAAAATATCACAACCTTTAAAAAAAATTTAAAGAATAAATAAACCACATTGATACATAATGTACCAATGTGGTTAAATGCCAACTAAATTGACATAAGCGAACGCCAATAACTGACCGGTTCGCTTTATTACCGCATAGATACAGCACTTTAAGCACTTGTACCTATGACACATGTCAAGGTCAAGTGCTAAAGATCAGCGTCAAAATTAAAATAATAGCAATGCAACATAAGAAATACCTGCCTATAAAAAGTTTAATTATATTTTACCATCATTAATCAAAAAGTCAAGTGTCAAATTGCAGAAATAATATATTGATGTTTGATTAATAAAAACCATTATTTATTAATATTAACAAAGCTTTCCACAAAAGTGAACCGTGTACATGAATTTGTATTCAATATTGAAATAGTACTAATTCGAGCATACAATCTTTTAGTCTGAAATAAACGAAAATATTAAATATAATTGATATATAGTTAAATATTATTGAAATTTATATTGACATTATTAATATTTAGTGATATATTGTTAAAAGAAAGGGGTGGTACTATGAATGGAAGTATACCGAAGGTATGTCCTGCATGCGGGAAAAATATGCATGTGAGGCTACTGAGCTGCCCAAGCTGCAGTACCGAGATTCAGGGCGATTTCCCCTTGGACCGCTATCAAAGCCTTACGGAAGAACAGCTTCAATTTCTGGAGACTTTTCTGCGTTGCCGCGGCAACCTGAAAGATGTCGGCACAGAGTTAGGAATTTCCTATCCGACAGCGCGCAACCGGTTGGATACAATGCTTGCAGCGCTGGGTTTCTTAGCGCAAAACGAGGAAAAAGTTAAAAGGCTTGCCGTGCTGGAACGGTTGAAAAATGGTGAAATTACAACAGATGAAGCATTAACGCTGCTACAGAAAGGAGAAAACAACCATGTTTGAGGAACGAACACTCATTTTGGAGATGCTGCAAAACGGAAAAATCTCGATTGAGGAAGCAAACAAACTTTTAGATGCGCTGCCACCGGAGGATACAGAACAAAAGCATGAAGAAGCAGATGAAACAACCGCCCGTTCCGGAGAAACTCCGACGCATATCCGTATCGAGGTCACCGGAGGCGGAAAGCAGGCAGTCAATGTTCGTCTGCCTGTCTCGCTGGTGCGCGCCGGTTTAAAATTCGGCAAAGCTTTCGGGAAAAAGGCCGGCAGAAAAAACTCATCGGAACAAGCAGCCGCTATGGATGCTTTGCAAGATTTGGATATTGATGAAATCATGAACACATTTTACACATTGGGAGAAAGTCTTCCATATACCGTTGTAGATGTGGACGGAGAAAACGGCGAGCATATTAAGATTATTCTGGATAAATAATCTGAGTTATTTGTATTGAAGCAGCCCTTGCCTTATAAAAATGGCAAAGGCTGTTTTTCCGTTTCCTGAAACACCGGATATTGAAATCACATAAGTCTTTTTATTTTAATCCTCGCAAACATGTAATTCCACAATCATACAACTCCGCTTTCGAGAATTGAAAAACTCTTATTCTCACAGTTAATTTCCGCCATTGCTCCGTATGGCAAAATCATTTTCGGCTCGTTATGGCCGAAGCTGCCATTATACAGTACCGGCATATCCTCGCGCCCGAATTCTGCCAACACTTTTTTGATAACCACCTTGTATTCCTCATAAAATGTACCGTCCTGCGGCTTACCCCAAAAGATACCCGCAATTCTGCCGAGTATTCCCATGGTACCATAATGGCGAAGACTATCCTCAACCAACCACACCGGAGGGATTTCCTCGCTTGTTTCAAGAAACAGTATGGCGTTGTCAAAACAATCGACAGGCGGGAACAAAGTTGTTCCCTTGATATAAGCAATAACCTCAAGACAGCCGCCGATGAGCTTACCCTGTACATTGCCCGTGCCCTGCAAAAGTTCATAACCGGTGTTCTGCTTAAATTCTCTAGCTGTGTTCTTGTTCTCAATAATCCACTTAAGCCGTTGCGCTGTATAGGTGTCACTCGGCATTATTTCTCCGATTGGCTCTGTATTGAACCATGCTTTTTTTACTGCATTCACTGTATAATCGGACATTGCGATATTCTCCGCGAAATCCGTGAGGATTGCCGGACCGTAAAAAGATGATATACCCGCCTTCATACACATAAAATGCGGTACAGTAGAATCCGAGTAACCCGAGAAAATTTTCGGGTTATTTTTTATTACATCAAAGTCGATGTAAGGCAACATCCTTATGCTGTCATCACCGCCGATGCAAGCGATAATCGCCTTGATTTCGGGGTCTGCAAACGCTTGCATAAAGTCCTCTGCACGCTCTTTCGGATGGTTGTAAACATATTCCGTTCCGCTGAGTGTGTGCGGCATTTCAACAACCTTAAGCCCGAAGAGCTTTTCAAGCCGTTCTTTCCCCTGATTATACCGCCAAAGTATTTCCTCGTCACCTGCGCGACCCCAAGAGAGGCTGACAGTAGCGACCTTAACGCCTATATTCAGTTTGTTCGGTTTGATTAAATTCATGTTATATCTCCATGTTGTTTTCACATTGTGTCACCGAAACAGACTCACCGCGCTGATAATTCTCCGCCTGCCGGGTAAACATTTCATAATATTTCCCGCGAGCCGCCATCAGCTCATCGTGGGTCCCGCTTTCGATGATTTTACCCTGATCCATGTGATAAATCACATCAAAATTCCGCACCGTGGAAAGACGGTGCGCAACCATAACCGTGGTAGCGGTGTTTGAAGCATCCGTAATGATTTGCATTAACTTATATTCCGCCATCGGGTCAAGAGAAGCCGTCGGCTCGTCCAACACCAGCAAGCCAAATGGGCCTGTAAAAAGCCGCGCCAGCGAAATGCGCTGAGCCTCTCCGCCGGAGAGCACAATACCGTCCTCCATGAATTCACGTGACACCGTCTTGTCCAGCGCTGACCCGTCGGCGCTATCACCACCGGCCTTTTCTACCACGCCATCCAGCCCGAGTTTATGGATAACCTCCATCAATTGCTCATCCGGCATTGGATGATAAACCGTTAAGTTATCGCGCAGGCTCATGGCCAGTATCCGCACATCCTGAAAGGCGATACCAATGTGCAGCCGCAGCGCATGAACGTCAAAATCTTTGATATTTCTGCCATTGATAAGCATTTCGCCGCCGGTCACGTCATACAGGCGCAGAAGGAGTTTGGTCAGCGTGGTTTTCCCCGCGCCGTTTTCGCCGACAATCGCAATGCGCTGTCCCGGTTTGATATGCAGATTCAAGTGTTCGATAGCAAACGAGGCGTTAACATAGCCGAAGGACAAATCGCGCAGTTCAACTTCATATACACCGTCTGGCGGAGGAACTGCTCCCGGGAACGGAGGTTCAATTTCCGACTTTGCCTCAAAGAACGTAGCAATGCGTTCGCCATATAGGTTGAACCGTACCATATCGTTTATAGTATCAAAAACAGTACTCAGGCTGGACGCCATCGCAGCAGAGGCAACTGTGAGGGAGGCATACAACCCAATTTTGGATGTATCTCCACCAATGACGAACAGGATGACGTACGCCAATACGCAGGCAGTTTGGATGGGCGTCAAAATCCCCTGCAGAAGATCAAACGGCAGTGTCTTTTTCCCGAAAGAGGTGTATATGGACTGGCTGCGCACTGTAACGGCATGCACTGTCTGCAGGAATTTAAGCCCGGCACCGGAGGAACGCAGCTCGGCAGCGTTTTCCTTTTGTTTAAGCATACGATCCACATAATTAAATGGGCGCCAAATTTCGGTCATCTTGACATCTAAATCCGCCTGCGGCTTCAGTGTCGGCAACCCTGCCACACCATCAAGCACAACAAAGATCAGCGTGATGCCAAGCAAAACAGGGCCGGCAGAAGCAATCAGCGCACCCATGGCGGCTACCGTCACAATTCCTTTGAGCACCCGCGGAAACAGGTACATCGCAGTAGCCGCCTGCTGCGGGTAGTTTTCTTGCGCGAAAACAAATTTCGTAAAAAAATCCGGGTTGTCGTAATATTTAAAATCCGTATACAGCGCTTTCTCGTTCACATCGTTGCGAATTCTGAGGTTGATTTTATTTCGCTCAATTTGGGCATATATCGTTGAGACTATCTTATTCGCTGCGGCCACCAGTGCAATCCCCAAGGTATACATGCCGATGGTCAGTAGAATTCCCCGTTGTGGCGTTCCGGCCATCACCGCGTCGATAGCCTTTTTGGGTAAAATCGTTGCGAGGAATGTAGACAAGGGTTGAAATACAGCCGCCATTACAACAGTAACAATCACATAAGCTTTGCCATATTTCCAGTATGGCTTGAGCAAGAAAAAGATGTAGCGAAGTTTGTCCAGACCCTTGAGTTTCTTTTCTTCCATTATATTACTCCAATTCTTGTCATCGTATTATTCTGTGGATACATCTCATATTGCTGTTTGACCCGGTTTCCCCATTTTCTACCTCTTTCAAAAAATTTAAAATAGCACCCCCGACAAAATCAGAGATGCCATACACTTTCAGAATGATAGACAGTCAGACTGTAAAAGCGGACAAAATAGCTCTCTGTTTTATCGGTTTTATGAGCTTCTTCATTTTGTCCACCTCACTTTCAAATTAATATGTTAATAGTATATTAATTTCAAATTTAAATGTCAATAGTTTTTTGAAAGAATTTTTTGAAAAGAACCAATCCGAACCCATGCGCTTTCCTATTTTAAATAAAGGTTTATAGGTATTATTCAGTCCTCTTTTCTGATTAGCTTGTTTTGATTTAATGTGAGTTTTGCACCACCGCATTCGATTTTTATTTCTTCGGCTTTTCTATCTGTAACAGAATAAGCGCTGTCGAAACGCTTGTATTCGGTGTTGATTTCTTTTCCGTTCACCATAACTTTTTCTTTAAACACGACAGCGACTTCTTCCCCCCTTGAAGTGTAGGAGACGCTTTTTACCTTTTGCTCAAACCTTAATGTATTTGATTTTATTCGTTCCATAAATTTTTCAAAAGTGCCGTCTTCGGTTTGGGATGAGAGTTCAAATATCCAACATTGCAGCTTGCCGTACTGCCTCAACGAGTAAGGTTTTTCCAACCCGAAGTTGCCGATGCTTTCGTCCCGCATCGGCCCCAACTCCAACTTGGATGCGCCGATTACAGCGGCATAGGTTTCGCCTTTTCTGCAAAACGCGAAGTTATCCTCAATGATATGTTCCTCCATGAATTCCGTCGGGAAAAACGCGTGTGTATAGTCCAAAGGTTTCTTTTCCGCAATGTGTTTTCTTACGGATAAATCATAAACCATAACGGCGATATTTTTATGCTGAAATGCGTGTGGCAGCCGAAAACTGCCGAGGATGAATTGCGGAAATACTCCTTTATCTTCTAACTTGCCGGGCCAGGTGGTAAAAAGTGAAAGGCTTCTGTCAAGTGTCGCGCTGAAAATATGCTGTTGAAAAGCAATAGTTCCGGCACCGTATTGCTGCGCGGTTGCCATGATATAGTCCTTGGTGCGGTAGGCATAAACGTTTGCCCTGTTAAGCGCGCTGTAATCGGAAGGCGATTTGATGAGTTTTGACAAAGGGCCAAGCAAATGGAGCAGCCTGAAAAAGCCGATGTTGAAATAACCGATCGGGTTGAGAAAAGAGTTGTTGAACATATTGTTTCTGGAAAGATATTTGACGGTGTTGGCAAGCAGCTGCGGGGCTGTGAAGGCCTCTTTGCAGAACTGCATCATAATTTGATTGGTAGACTGCCCGATGAGCACCTCGTCTTTCATCTCCCAAACGCTTAACCCGTTAGAAGCAAAGATGACCTGCTCGGTTTTATCAAGCATAATGTTCCTGACGGCAGCGGGCAGTTTATATGTTTTATTGAGTATAAAATTAGCTGTCATACCGCCGCCGGTTTCCGGATTGCCAACGGGATATTCCGGCCAAAGATATGTGATCGGGTCACGCAAGGAGTTGCCCTTGTCGCTGCTGATTTTGTTGCCGGAATACATACGCCCGCCGGTTGACACGAAGGCTCCTTTATAACTGTGCGTCGCCACATCAAACCAGAAGATGTCCAGTATCATGGTTGCTTTCAGTTTGATTGTTTCGTCCTTCGCAAATTCGGCTAAATTGCTAAGCGGCGCCAAATCTTCCACATAATAGACATTGGAATACCATTCAGTAAAGCCATAAGCAAACCTGAATTCCGTCCATATCTCTATGCGTTTTCTGCCTATTTCCATATGCTCTTTTCCGGTTTTGCCGTCATTTGTGAAAACTGCATCCGGAAAAGTCTGCCCGGCCAGGTATTCCGAGGCGGCGAAAAGGATCTGATGATTCTCCGACCAATAGCACATGGAATCTTTGCCCG
>CAYNMU010000024.1:0-27691 GCA_964398395.1 uncultured Eubacteriales bacterium | reverse complement strand
AAAATTTCGAATAACTGAGGCTTCCTGTAACTCCGAGTCCGAAAAAATCTTTTTAATGTGATAATTAATTGTATGCGTTTCCACATTATAAAGCTCTGCCATCATCTTTTGTGTTATCCAGATGTTCTCATCTTCATAGCGCATTTCTACGCTGCGCTCGCTGCTGCCCGTGGCTGCAACAAAGGTTAGATATTCTGCCGCGCTGCTGCGGATAGTGATTTCGTCTTTTTTCTTGTTATTCATTTCAGTACCTTCCAAAGCGGTATTCGTATTCTAATATCTAGCATCTAACATCTATTATCTGGATTAATGGTGAGGTCGTTTTGCGTAGGGATGCCATACATGGCATCTTCGGCAGTTACCGAAAAAATCTCGGTAACTGAATCTTCATTCTGTCGGGGCTTTCGTGCTGTGCGGGGAATTGACCGATGAATCATAGAACCGTCCACCGTGTCAGATAAATAATTTTTAGGATACTATATTTACTTAGTATCTGGCAATAATGATATCATAGCTGTATCTAACAAGTAATAATTATTATATCACAACATTTATATTAATACAATAAAATGAAAACTAACCATTTTATACAGTGAATACCGCCTATTCTATATTTTTCACCGCTACCAACCCATAAAACTTCCCCGCGAAATCCATCGGTTCGCTTGTTTCAAAACCAAGAGTGTTCAGCAGCAAAGCAACTTCGTCTTGACCGACTCTGTGTTCCGCCGGCGGACCCATATCGGCGTTTTCCTTGTGCCATTCAATAATGGCAATTTTGCCGTTCAAAGCCAATATTCTGTTGATCTCGCGGATAAATTTCGGCTTATCTTCAATTTCATGGAGTACATTAACCATAAGCGCAAAGGTGATGGAATTATCCGGCAGATTAAAATCATACTCGCTTGTTAAAACGGTAACAACGTTTTGCACATTGGCTTCATTTGCGCGCTTTTCAACTTCGGCAAGCATTTCGCCGGAGGTGTCCAACGCATAGACCTTGTTTTGCCCATCGATAAACTGAGCTGAGGGTACGGTGAAATAGCCGATTCCACAGCCGATATCCGCAAAGGTATCCGCTGAACTTAGGCCAAGCTTTTCGAGTGTTGGCAGCGGCGGAAGGTTCTGTCTGCGCCACTCTGTATCCAGTTTATTTTTGTCTTTTGCTTCAAATTTATGCGGCATGAAAAACCCTTCTTTCTTCTTGGGTTAACTAAATATGGATTATTTCTGCTAGTAAGAGCGAGATTCAATTATTACTGTATTTAATTTATCATAGTCGCGCGTTTATTGCAAACACTGTTTACTTTCACGCTCTGTTCGGTTACAATTAGGGCGTGAAAGTATAGTATCAGCATACTGAATAAGAAAAATAGACAGTTTCGAACGGAGTAAATGTATGCTTCATTTAATCCTTGGCAGGGCAGGCGGCGGCAAAACCACATATGTGCAAAAACTCCTTGAAAATTTCGCGCTCGCCGGCGAGCAGAACATGATTCTGCTTGTCCCCGAGCAGTATTCGTTTTTTTCCGAGCGGGCAATGCTCGAGCGTTTGGGGAGCAAAGACGCGGGCAAAATCGAAGTGCTGAGCTTTACCCGCCTTGCTCACAGCGTTTTCAGAACCTACGGCGGTAAAACCGGGCAGTATATTGACGATTCCGGCAGGGCGATATTGATGAGCCTTGCGCTCGAAAGCGTAGGGGAAAAACTCGAGGTCTATGCGCGGCACAGGCAAAGCCTTGCCGTTGTGAGGGAAATGCTCGGACTTTCCTCCGAGTTCAAGCAGGGCGCCGTTTCTCCCGAGGATATTATGACCGTTTCCGACAATATGCAGGATTGCCTTTTGAAAAAAAAGACGAGGGAGATTTCTTTAATCCTCTCCGCTTATAACGCATTGGTTGGGCAAAGCTTTTTTGACGAGCAGGACGCGTTATCTAACCTTTATGACGCCTTGCTCTTAAATGAATATTTTAAAGACAGAGTCGTTGTAACCGATGCTTTCAGAGGGTTCACGGAGCAGGAACTGAAAATAATCGAAAGAATTTTAGCGCAGTCAAAAAGTACCTATATAACCCTTTGCACGGATGTTTTGTACCCGTTGCAAGGGGATACGGGCGTTTTCGGCCACACAAAAAGGACGGCCGGCAAGCTTTTGGAAATTGCCAAACGGCACAATATACCCGTGGCAGAACCATTAAAGCTTTCCGGTGCCGGCAAGTTCAGTACCTTCCCATCAAATCTTGATTGCTGCGACGAAGCGGCTTTGGCGGCGCTTGAGTCAGGACTGTATAGCCCCGGCGCGGATGTTTACGAGAAACACACGGAAGCCATTACACTTGTTGCGGCGGGGGATGTCGTCAGCGAGTGCGAATTCGTTGCAATTTCGATTAAAAAATTGATGCGGGAAAAAGACTTGCGGTGCCGTGACATCGCTGTTATTGCCCGTTCGGCGGATGCGTATGAGGCACAGCTAAAGTCCGCCCTCAAAAAATGCGAAGTGCCTGTTTTTATCGATAAGCGTCAGCCGATTATCACGCAGCCGCTTATCACCTTCGTGCGCTCGGCAGTGGAAATTGCGGCAAACGGCTTTTCGCTTGATGCCGTCATGCGTTATCTTAAAACGGGTTTAGCGGGCTTTTCGATTGAAGACATTTCAACTCTTGAAAATTACGCCTTGCTTTGGAACATGAACGGCAACCGCTGGCTGCAGGAATGGACAGCGCACCCGGGCGGATATGGGAATGAACTGTTTAATGAAGACGCAAAGTTGTTGGCGTATCTTAACACGTTAAGAGCAAGCGTTACAAAACCTTTGGCAAAGCTGAAATCGAGCTTTGAAGACGCGGACGGCGAAGCTGTCGCAAAGGCCATATTTGATTTGCTGGTTGAAGTCAATGCGGGCGAAAATTTGAAAAATCTCGCAATTGCTTTGGAAGAAAACGCAGAGCCTGTGCTTGCTTTGGAGCAGGAAAGGCTTTGGGATGACCTGATGACGGTCCTTGACAATACAGCAACCGCTCTAAAAGGAAGCTCGCTTTCTGCAAAGCATTTCCGTGAACTTTTTGATTTAATAATAGCGACCAGATCCCTGGGCAGCATACCGCAGGGGCTTGATGAAATAACAATAGGCAGTGCGGACAGAATTCGAACGGCTTCACCCAAGGCAGTTTTTGTTGTCGGCGCTAACGAAGGCGTTTTTCCGCGCAGTCCCGTTTCGACAGGGGTTCTCAACGACCTTGAACGCCAAAAATTAATTGGGCTTGGGCTGAAGGTTTCGGACCCCGGTGAATTCAAGGTAATTGAAGAACGATTTATTGCCTACACCGCGCTGTGCAGTGCTTCCGAAAAGCTTTTCGTGTCTTACTCCCGTAAGGATTTAGCGGGCGCGGGGCTTTCACCCTCGGAAATTGTCTCCCAAATCAAGCATTTATTTCCGAATTGCCAAAGGAGGGACACTGCGGACATTCCCGACCTTGATTACATCGAGGGTTCAAGGCCTGCATTTGAATTGACTGCAAAACTATGGCGTAAAGGCAATGAGCTTTACACATCTTTACGGGCGTATTTTAACGGCAGAGATGATTACAAAGATAAACTTGAAGCGCTCGACAGGGCTGTTGCCAATAAACCGTTTGAAATAAAGAATAATGAGACAGCAAGTGAACTGTTCGGCAAAAATATGTACATGTCCGCTTCACGCGTGGAGAGTTATTCAAAATGCGCTTTCGCATATTATTGCAAATATGGGCTTAAAGCCGAACCTCGGGGAGTGGCGGAATTGGACCCGATGCAAAAGGGGACAATCCTTCACTTGGTGCTGCAAAAGCTGCTTGAAAAATACCCGGGTAAAAAGCTTATTGCACTCAGTCGGCAGCAGAGGCTGACGGAAATTCATTTAATCATGGATGAATACCTTGAGGAAAAAATGGGCGGCAGGCAGGAAAAGCCTAAGCGCTTTGAATACCTCTATAACCGCCTTGCCAATATTATGGACGAGGTTGTTTCAAGGCTTGCCAAAGAGTTTGAAACCAGCAGTTTTGAGCCGGTGGCTTTGGAATTAAAAATTGATAATGACGGCGAAATCCCACCCTATGAAATTGCATTGGATAACGGCGGAATGCTCAAAATTAAAGGCTCAATTGACAGAGTCGATAAAATGGAAAAGGACGGCAAAAGTTATATTCGTGTTGTGGACTACAAATCCTCCGGAAAAGTTTTTGCCCTTGCCGATGTTTTGGAAGGGATTAATATGCAGATGCTTATTTATCTTTTCGCTGTCTGGCAAAACGGCGAAGCTCTTTATGGTGATATTGTGCCCGCGGGTGTGCTTTATATGGCTGCAAATGCGCCAACCGCAAGCTTAAGCAGAAACGCCGTACCATGTGAAATTGAAGCGGAAAAACTAAAAAAAAGTAAAATGAACGGGATGCTTTTAAAAGATTTTGATGTTATCCTCGGCATGGAACAAGACGGTGAAGGGATTTTTATCCCCGCAAAGCTGAATAAGGGCGAACTGGAAGGCACACTGATAACACTTGAACAAATGGGTAAGCTTAAAACAAAGGCAGACAACATACTTTGCGAAATGGCTAAGGCACTTCATGGCGGGGAAATACCTGCTTTGCCGGTAACCGACTCCGGCTATAAAACAGCGTGCGACTACTGCGACTATAAATCCGTTTGCGGGCGCGAAAGCGGTATGCCTGTGCGCGTTGTGGCAAAGCTTAAACACGATGAAGCCTTGGCGATTATTGAAACGGAAGGGGGCAGCAGCAATGACCTGGACTGATGAACAGCTAAAAGCAATTACCGCTGTAAACGGAACCCTTCTTGTCTCTGCCGCCGCGGGTTCGGGCAAAACTGCCGTACTTGTCGAAAGAGTTCTCAGACGCCTGACGGATTTTGAAAACCCCTGCGATGTTGACAGCCTTTTGATGGTAACTTTTACAAAAGCGGCCGCTGCCCAAATGCGCGAGCGGATAAATGAGGCTTTGGCAAAGCGCATTGCCGAAAATCCAAATGATACAAGGCTTGTTCGCCAGCAGATGCTTTTGCCCTTTGCGCATATTTGCACAATCGACAGTTTTTGCAATGAGCTGGTGCGTGAAAACTTTCATTTGCTTGACCTTAACCCCGATTATAAGATTATGGACGAAAGCGAAGTCAATATCATTAGGGAAGACGCCGCGGCTTCGGTTATTGAAGCGCTTTATGATGAAAATGCGCCGGCAACCCGCGAACTTGTTGAGCTGCTTATTCAAGGCAATGACGACCGCGTGCTTGTCGATTCTATCATCCGTCTTTATAATCAGGCGGAAGCGTATCCGTTCCCCGACAGCTGGCTGAAAAGTCTGCTGGCACCGTTTGAAAAAATTGAGCCTGTCGAGCAAAGCGAGTGGGGTAAAATAATAATCGAATATGTTGCCGAAGGTCTGGAATACTGCCGTGACGCGTGTCTTAATATGCTGGAATTTATTAAGAATGATGAGACGGTTGAAAATGCGTATACCCCTACATACTCAGCGGACATAAGATTATATGAGAACTTGTTGGCAAAGCTTAAAACCGGCACTTGGGACGAGATGATGGCAGCCATACAAACAGCCGTGTTTGAAAGAATCGGCAGCCTGCCAAGAGGCTTTGAAAGCCCGATAAAAAGTGAGGCGCAGGCCATGCGGGATAAATTGAAGAAAACTCTAAAAGAAAAGCTGGCAACGGTTTTTGTCGCCTCGTCCTCTGAGCATCTTGAAGATATGGCATACCTTAAACCGATTGTTAACAAGTTTATTGAAGCTGTGTTTTTATTTAAAGCAAAGTTTGCTGAAATAAAAAGTGAAGGCAATGGCGCGGATTTTGCCGACATTTCACATAAGGCGCTTGAACTCCTTGTGCAAACAGATGATCAGGGGAACCCGAAAAAAACGCCGCTTGCACAAGAGCTTTCACAAAGATATACCGAGATTTTAGTGGATGAATATCAGGACATCAACAAGGCGCAGGATATGCTTTTCTCTGCACTTTCCAAAGATGAAAAAAACCTGTTTATGGTGGGCGATGTTAAGCAAAGTATTTACCGTTTCAGGCAGGCAATGCCGGAGATTTTCTTAAACCGCCGCAACAATCTTCCACTTTATTTTGACGAAAATTATCCGGCGCGCATTGTTTTGGGCAGCAACTTTCGCTCCCGCAAAGGCGTTACCGGCGCCGCGAACTTCATTTTCAGCCAGATTATGAGCAAAGCGATGGGTGAGCTTGACTATAGCGCAGAGGAAGCGCTTTTCCCTGCGGCGGAATATCCTATAGTTGCTGTGCCGGATACCGAAATTCACATAATTGACGCTTCCGACGGCTTTGAGGACAGCAGGGATAACGCCGAGGCAAGATACATCGCCGAAATGATAAATGAGATGATAGCCTCCGGTTTCACCGTTTCGGATAAAAAGGGCGAGCGACCGGCCGAATACAGGGATTTTTGCGTGTTGCTGCGTTCAACCAAAAACAAGGCAGCCGTTTATATTGATGAATTGGCGAAGCACAATGTTCCGTCTTATTCCGAGCTTTCGGGCGGATTTTTCGAAGCACAGGAAGTAGGCTTTATGCTTGCGCTCATGCGCATTTTGGACAATCCCTTGCAGGATATTCCGCTCCTGACTGTTCTGCTTTCACCCATTTTTGGCTTTACACCGGACGATCTGGCAAAATTAAGGATAAATGACAGAAAATCCCCGATATACAACTGCCTGATAAAGGCTCAAACGCAGGGCAACAAAAAGTGTAAAGAGTTCCTCGCTCAAATAGAAGAGCTACGCCGCCTCAGCTCAACCCTTTCCGCGGGTGAACTTGTCCGTTATCTTTTGGAAGAAACCGGCTACCTTGCTATTGCCGGGGCTTTGAGCGACGGTTCACAGCGCAGAGCAAATCTTCATCTGCTTTTGGACTATGCCAACAAATATGAGGCCGCGGGGCACATTGGGCTTTCGGGTTTCATAAGATTTATTGATAAACTCGCCGGCAACAACAGCGACCTTACCCCCGCCGTGGAGCTTTCCGAAGCGGCGAATGTCGTCAGGGTAATGAGTATTCACAAGAGCAAGGGTTTGGAATTCCCCGTTTGTATCCTTTCAAACTGTTCGGCAAAATTCAACACCGAATCGCAAAAGGGAAATATCGTCATCAATCCACGGGCGGGTATCGGCCTGCGCCGCAGAGATATTGAAACCTTCAGACAGTTTGACACCGTAAGTCAGCGCGCCGCTGCCTTGGCAACCGAACAGGCGGAGCGTTCGGAAGAATTAAGGGTGTTGTACGTCGCCTTAACAAGAGCCAAGGAACGGCTCATAACTGTCATGAGTATCAAAAATCCGGAGAATAGGCTTGTGGCTTTGGCGGGGGTAATAGGCAGTTCCGCAAAAATCGCGCCCTTTGCGGTGCGGGGCTTCGGCAGTATTTCCGACTGGATTTTGACCGCTGCTTTGCGTCACCCCGATGCGGTCTTGCTAAGGGAACTTGCCGGTGCGGATGCTTCCATTGTCCTGCCTGCCGATTTTGGGTTAAAGATTGTCTGCCAAAAAGAAGAAACTGTTTTGGCTCAGGACGAAATCACTGATATGGAAGTTATGCCGAACCGTGAGCTGATCGTGATCATAAAAGAAAGACTTGGTTTTGTGTACCCGTATGCCGCGCTTTCAACGGTTATCGCCAAGCGTGCGGCTTCGGAGCTTGAAGAGCACGGCATCAACAGGGAATATTTCGCCGCCTCGCGCCCGGCATTTATGAATAAGGGCGGGTTGACACCTGCACAACGGGGCACGGCAATCCATAAATTTATGCAGTTTTCCGATTATGCCGCTGCTCGAACCGATGCTGTTGCGGAGCGGGACAGACTGATTGAAATGGGCTTTCTATCTGAACTTGAAGGCGCAGCCGTTGACATTGCAAAAATCAACGCCTTTTTTACAAGTGACCTTGCAAATCGAATTTTCAGTGCTGAAAAGTTAATGCGGGAGCAAAAGTTTGCCATTAGAATCCCTGCGCGCGAACTGTATCCCGAATTGCCCGAAAACGCTGAGGATGAGGCGATAGTGGTGCAGGGTATTGCCGACTGCGCGTTTGTGGAAAACGGCGAACTGGTAATTTTGGATTATAAAACGGACAGAGGCATAACCCTTGAAATGCTTGCCGAGCGGTACGCCGGGCAGCTTGCGATTTACATGCGCGCGCTTGAGGAATGTCTCGATCTGAAGGTGAAGGAAACCTTGCTTTATTCGTTTGAATTAGGGGCGGGTGTGACGGTTTGATGCCCAAAATACAAAAAAATCAAGGTATTAAAAAAAATACTTGCATTCACTAATGTATTGTGATAGAATTCGTATGCTTATATTTAGCAAACCATTAAAGAGGTGACAGAAATGAAGGAAGGAATCCATCCCAAATACGAACAGACAAGCATTCGCTGCGCTTGCGGTGAGGTTATTGAAACCGCATCAACAAGGCAGAATATGCGTGTTGACATTTGCTCCAAGTGCCACCCGTTCTTTACGGGCAAGCAAAAGCTGATTGATACAGGCGGCAGAGTTGACCGTTTCAAGAAGCGCTACAACATTCAGTCAAACGAAACAGAATAATAAAAACGGACGGTGCACTGCACCGTCTGATTTTTTCTGCAGGTGAACCGTATGGACTACAAAACCATCGCACAGGAAGCACAAGCCGAATACATCGTTAAACACTCCCGATTCATCGGGCACATTAAGCCTGTTACCTCAGCGGAGCAGGCTATTGAATTCATCGCGCAGGTTAAAACAAAGCATTGGGATGCTTCTCATAATGTATCCGCCTATGTGTTGAGGGCAGGCAACATCCAACGCTATTCGGATGACGGCGAGCCGCAGGGTACCGCAGGCGTGCCGACCCTTGATGTGCTGCTTAAAGAAGGCTTGACGGATTGCGCCGTGGTTGTCACCCGTTATTTCGGCGGTGTGCTGCTTGGCGCAGGGGGGCTTGTGCGTGCGTATTCCCACAGCGCAAAAATGGCTGTTGACGCAGGCAGAATAGTTACCATGTCGCTTTGTGCCGTATTAACGGTTAATTGTGACTATAATTTTTTTGGCAAACTATCCTCAATGGTGCCGGAACTCGGCGGATTTATTGAAGATACTCGGTTTGCCGATGATGTGACAGTAACCTTGCGTATGCCCGTTACCTTGCTCCCAATATTTGATGCCAAACTTATTGATTGCAGCCTTGGGCGTTTTAAAAGTGAAAAAATAGGCGAAATCTTTGCCGAAACCTTTAAATAATAAAAGAATATTTAAAAATAAAGGATTTTTTAAATATAAAGCGTATATACCTTTTGTAGAGAATATTTAGGGGGCGTAACTCTTGGAAAAATCGATCAGAGAACTTAGTTGGGAACTTGAGCGGCAAACCCTGTCGCCCCGCGCAGCGTTTTCGGAAGAAAGCCGGGGTAGGCTATACCCGCAGGAGGAATGTTATGTTCGCACCGCTTATCAGCGTGACAGGGACAGAATAATCCACTGCAATTCATTCAGGCGCTTAAAGCATAAAACTCAGGTTTTTCTTTCCCCTGAGGGCGACCATTACCGCACGCGCCTTACCCATACGCTCGAAGTTTCGCAAATTGCCCGGACCATCGCGAGGGCACTCAGGCTTAATGAAGATTTAACCGAAGCGATTGCCTTGGGACATGATTTGGGGCACACGCCTTTTGGACATGCCGGCGAAAAAGCGCTTGACGAAGTCTATCCATGCGGGTTCAAGCATTATCTGCAGAGCTTAAGGGTTGTTGACCTGCTGGAAAAGGACGGTAAAGGCTTAAATCTAACGTATGAGGTCAGAAACGGAATTGAACGGCATACGGGCGGTGAGCAGGCGGATACGCTTGAGGGCAGGATAGTCAGGTTGGCCGATAGAATAGCATACATTAACCACGATATTGATGACGCCATAAGTGCGGACGTGCTGTGCGAGGATGACATTCCCCGTGCGCTGCGTGAAGCGATTGGTTGGAATAAATCTCAAAGGATTAACTCACTCGTAATTTCTACCATTAATAACAGCAAGGATGATATTCAACTCGGCGATGATATAAGTGAAGCTTTTAACGAATTGCATGATTTTATGTTTGCAAGTGTGTACACAAACCCAAAATGCAAAGGCGAAGAAGGCAAAGCAAGAGCAATGGTCAAATGTCTTTACGAAAACTTTGTCGAAAATCCGTCGCAATTGCCGCCGAATTACACCAAAATAACGGTTTCGGAAGGCGCTGAGCGGGCTGCGTGCGACTATATAGCCGGTATGACTGACAGATTTGCCGTTAAAACTTTTACTGAAATGTATGTTCCAAAATCCTGGGGGTTCTAATGTTTAGTGGACAGTGGACAGTGGTTAGTGGATGTCATTCTGAGGAGCTTGTGACGAAGAATCTTAACCGTTGCAAAAGAAGATCCTTCACTTCATTCAGGATGACATGCTTTTAATAGTGGACAGTGGTTAGTGGTTTGTGAACGATTAGTTAATTAATAGATTGTCTAATATCTAGCATCTAAAATCTAAAATCTAGTTCGGTGGTGATGGATTGGCTATCAATGATGAATTTTTGCAGGAACTCCGCGATAGAATTGATATTGAAACGGTAATATCGCCCTATGTCAATCTGCGCCGCAGAGGTCGATTGCTCACGGGCTTATGTCCGTTTCACGGCGAAAAGACCCCATCTTTTACCGTGTATCCCGACAGCCAGTCTTTTTACTGTTTCGGCTGCGGCGCGGGCGGGGAGATTGTCACCTTTATCCGCCGTATTGAAAACCTTGATTTTGTGGAAGCCGTAAAAAGCCTTGCGCAAAAGGCCGGGCTCCAAATGCCGGAGGACGGCTATGATGATACTTTATCAAAACGGCGCGCAACAATTCTTGCCGCAAACCGTGAGGCGGCAAGGTTTTATAACGATACGCTCATGAGCGGGCAAGGTAGGCACGCTCTTGATTATCTCCTTAACAGAGGGATATCCCAGGCGATGATTAAACACTTCGGTGTAGGCTATGCCCCAAATCTTTGGGATGGGCTGCTAAGCCACATGCGCTCAAAAGGCTATTCAACAGGTGATTTGCTCGAAGCAAATTTGATTAGAAAGAGCTCAAAAGCGGATACGGACTTTTTATTTGATAATTTTAAGGACCGCATCATGATACCGATAATCGACCTGCGCGGCAATGTTATCGCCTTTGGCGGGCGTGTGCTGGACGATTCAAAGCCAAAATATATTAACACGTCGGATACGCTTGTTTACAAAAAGAGTCAAGGCGTTTTTGCTTTAAACTTCGCAAAAAACGGCAACAGCGGCAAACTTATTTTGGCGGAAGGTTATATGGATGTTATCGCCCTGCATCAGGCAGGTTTTACAAACGCGATTGCCTGCCTCGGCACAGCCCTCACCAGGGAACAGGCACAGCTTATTTCCCGCTATGCGGGCGAAGTTGTCTTGGCCTATGACTCCGATGCCGCAGGGCAGGAAGCAACTAAAAAAGCAATTACAGTTTTAAGTCAAACAGGCATAAAAATCCGGGTGCTTAGCCTCACAGGCGGCAAGGACCCTGACGAGATTATCAAAAAGCATGGCAGAGAACGCTTTCAAAGCCTCATGGACGGCGCCGCGAACGATATTGAATACAAACTGCTACGTGAGCGAGAAAAATATGATACAACCACCTCCGACGGCAAACTTAATTTTCTGAAGGCGACAGTAATTATACTTGCGGGCTTGCAGGGCGCAATTGAACTTGACATTTATTCATCATCCTTGGCAGACGAGCTTTCGGTCAGCAAGGAAGCTATTTTGATCCAAGTGAAGGAACAAAAAAAAAGGCAGAGCAAAGGCAAAGAGCGGGAGGAATTCAAAACATTGCAGCGTGGTGTTATGGGCTTTGGGGACAAAGTGAATCCGGAACGCCACAAAAATATCCTGGCAGCAAAAGCGGAGGAAACACTTATCGCGTCGTTATTCAGAAACCCTGATTTTTACAAAAAACTAAGCATAAAAATAGTGCCCGATGATTTTATTACGGAATTCAACAAACGGGTTTTCACGCTCCTTTATCAAAGGCTAAACGAAGGCAAGGGGATTGAACTTACGCTGCTTTCGTCTGATTTTTCGGATGAGGAAATGGACAGGGTGACAAAACTCTTTATAACGGGTTCGCAAATCAGCAATACCATTGCCGAGTGCGATGATTGCATAAAAGTACTTGCTGAAGAAAAAAGCAAACAGGAAATTATTAATCCGGCAGAAACCAGCGATGAGGAGTTTTTAAAGTTGTTTCAAAAAAAAGGCACTTAGGGAATTTGCTGAACATTTCATAAGTAAAACTTGAATAATATTATGAAGGAGATTGACCATGGAAGGTATGGAAAAAAAGACGGCGGTAAAAATACTCTTGGAAAAGGGCAGGGCAACAGGCAAACTCACCACGCAGGAAATTGATGCGGTTATTATTGAAATGGATTATGACATAGAGGAATTGGATAAGCTTTATGATATAATTGAGAGCCAAAGCATTGAGATTATTGATGACTTTGGGGATGCAATGCTTGACGGGCTTGCATTTGATTTAGATATTCCAAAATCGGCCGATATGGGCGGCGTAGAGAAAAACGCCGCAATGGATGACCCCGTAAAAGTATACTTAAAAGAAATTGGCAATGTGCCCCTTTTGTCAGCTGAAGAGGAAATTTCGCTTGCCCAACTAATTGCAGAGGACGATCTTCGCGCAAAGCAGAGGCTTGCCGAGGCGAATCTCCGTTTGGTCGTCAGCATCGCGAAGCGTTATGTTGGCAGGGGAATGCAATTCCTCGATTTAATTCAGGAAGGCAACCTTGGCCTAATTAAGGCGGTTGATAAGTTTGACTATACAAAGGGCTTCAAGTTTTCCACTTACGCAACTTGGTGGATTAGGCAGGCAATTACCAGAGCCATCGCAGACCAGGCCCGCACAATCAGAATTCCCGTACACATGGTTGAAACCATTAACAAAGTTAAAAAGACAAACAGCCAGCTTCTCCATAAAAACGGCAGAGACCCAACCGCGGAAGAAATTGCTGCCGAGCTGGATATGACCCCTGAAAAAGTACGCGAAATTTTGCGTGTCGCGCAAGAACCTGTTTCTTTAGAAACGCCGATAGGCGAGGAAGAGGATAGCCACTTAGGTGACTTTATTCCCGATGATGACGCGCCGGCACCTGCCGATGCAGCTTCCATGCTGCTATTAAAGGAGCAAATCAGCGATGTGCTGAAGACCTTGACGCCGAGAGAAGAAAAGGTTCTTGCTCTTCGCTTCGGCCTTGCGGACGGTCAATCACACACACTCGAAGAGGTTGGCAAGGAATTCAATGTCACAAGGGAACGCATCCGCCAAATTGAGGCAAAAGCCCTTCGCAAGCTCCGCCACCCAAGCAGAAGCAAAAAACTTAGAGATTTTCTTGATTAATACACTTTGGCGTAGGGGACGGTTAATCCGTCCCGCGAAGATAAATTTATTGCAAGCATTTTTTATTTTCCAAAACAAATACTTAGATAAGTGAATAGATATGATGAGCGAGGTATTACACAGATATAACGGAAGAAAATAAAACTACTAATTCTTCAAACGCTTCAAATGACGATAAGAGTTCGAATCTTGGAAGCAAGTAATGGCCATAGGAGGCTTTATATGGATTTGAATGTTAATACTCTTGCGATTGCCTTGAGCATAACTAACTTCATGCAAGTTGCCATTATGTATTCTCAATATCACAGGAATAAGGACAGCGACGGTCCTGCTTGGTGGACTTTTGGCGGGCTGTGCGCGGCACTTGGCTTCGCCTTGTATGAATTTCGCAATGCACCTGCCCCTTTTGGGGTTATTGCTATTGTTGCCAATAATTCACTGCTTATAATTGCCATGACATTGATTTTTGTCGGCTTAAAAAGATTTCAAGGTCTTCGCGAAAACGCTAAATCGCTAATGGCGTTTTGTGCTGTATTTGTTTTGCTTAATATTTATTTTTCTTCTTCAGTTCACAACAATTATGGTGCAAGGCGGATAATTTTGTTGGTTTGTCTATCCGTTATCAGCTTGCTTATTGCTAATAGTTTTTGGGGATACAGGGGTAAATTAAGTTCCATTTGGAAATATTCTTTAACAGTGGGTTTTGCTGTTTTTGGTATTGTTTCGGCAGCAGGAGCGGCGGCGACCCTTTTTATTAAACGCCTTGATGACCCCAACACTTCAAATTTGATGCAAACCGGAATGTATTTGGGCACAATAATAGCAAGCACAGGTTGGACATTCGGGTTTATCACCTTAATAAATCAACGATTGAATGAAGAAAGTTTGCAGGCAAAAGAGCGTTTTGAGTCAATTTTTAATACCAGTCCGGACGGAGTTTTTATTTCAAGCATTGCAGATGGAATAATATGGAATATTAACGAAGGGTTTACAAGCCTAACAGGTTTTACCCGGGATGATGTTATTGGTAAAACAAGCCTTGAAATCAATCTTTATGATGATATGCTTGACCGCCAACATATTTATAACGAACTCATTAAAAAAGATATTTGCGAGAATTTTGAAGCAATTATTAAAAAGAAAAACGGAGAGAGAAGCACTGCCCTTATCTCCGCAAAAAAAATTACTTTCAGTGGTGTACCTCACGACATTTGTGTTATTCGCGATATCAGCGAGAAAAAATTGGCCGAGGATAACCTTAAACAGTCAAAGGAAAGGTATCATCTCCTGTTTGAAAACGCAGTTGAAAGTGTATTCGTCGAGCAAAACAAACAGATTAAACTTTGCAACCCAATATCGGAAATACTAACGGGCTATTCAAGAGATGAACTATTGGAAAATCCGGTTTCAAATTTTATTTATTCTGACGATAGAAAATTTGTTTTAGAAAGCCACACCAATCGTATTGAGGACGGCAGTGCGGTGAATAAATATGATTTTAGAGTTTTAACAAAGGAAAAAACAGTAAAATGGGTTGAAATAAAGTCAATTGTAATTGATTGGGATGACAAGCCCGCAACTTTAAATTTTGTTACTGATATATCGGAGCGCAAACAAGCCGTGAAGGATCTGATGGAGAACGAGGCTAAATACAGACTGATAACTGAATTTGCGTCTGATGTAATTTGGGTACTGAATTTAAACAAATACGAATATACTTACATGAGTCCTTCAGTTTATAATTTAAGAGGTTTTACACCGGAAGAAGTAATGCTTTCTGGTTTTGCTAAGTCGTTTACTCCGGAATCAATGCAAATTGTAAAGTATTCAATTGATAATAATCTCGCCTATTTTAAAAAGAATCCGAGAATTTCAAAATATTACACCAATGAGCTTCAGCAGCCATGTAAGAACGGTGACATAATATGGGTTGAGGAATCGACAAAATACAGGTATAATGAAGATGGGGAGACGGAAATTGTAGGTGTAACCCGCAATATTGAAGACCGTAAAAAAACGGAGGGAGAAATTCTTTACTTAAGTTATCATGATCAGCTTACCGGTCTAAAAAACCGCAGATATTTTGATGACTCAATTAAAATGCTTAATGATGAGAGCGCTGTTCCGTTAACGCTTATTATGGCTGATGTGAATGGCTTAAAACTGACAAATGACGCTTTCGGCCACAAAGCCGGAGATTTGATTTTGGAAAAAGTTGCCAATATCCTAACGACCGAATGCGGCAGCAACGGGATAGCTGCAAGAATCGGCGGGGATGAGTTTGTTATTTTGTTACCCGGAACAGATGCAAAAAAGGCGTGCAGAATTATTGAACGAATAAACACTGCCATAACTGCAGAAAAAGGCGACAGTATTATTCTTTCTCTTTCAATAGGTTACGCGGTAAAAAATAAAATTACCGAAGACATTGATGAAATCTTCAAAAAAGCCGAGGATGACATGTATAGGCATAAACTAGCGGAGAGTTCAAGCATGAGGAGTCAAACAATTGATTTAATTATGAATACATTGTTTGAAAAGAATAATAGAGAAATGCTGCATTCAAAAAGGGTTAGCGAGTTTTGCAAAGAAATTGCAGCTGAATTAAATCTAGATAAAAACGCTGTTAATCAGCTTAGATTAGCAGGGCTCATGCACGATATAGGTAAAATAGGAATAGAAGAAGCTATATTGAATAAAGCTAAAAAATTAAGAAACGATGAGTGGACAGAACTCAGACGGCATTCCGAGATCGGCTACAGAATATTAAGCTCTGTAAATGAATTTTCGGAAATTGCGGATTGTGTACTAGAACATCACGAAAGATGGGATGGCACTGGGTACCCAAGAGGTCTTGCGGGTGCAGACATTTCTTTGCAGGCAAGGGTGATTACAATAGCAGATGCTTTTGATGCAATAACATCCGACAGGTCTTACAGAAAGGCATTGAGTGAAAAAGAGGCAATAATCGAAATTACCAGCTGTGCAGGCAAACAGTTTGACCCGGAGATTGTGAGCGTGTTTATAGAAAAAGTTTTGTTAAAACAGCGGAATTAGAGTGATCTACTCTTCGGCCAAAGATGCTTCAACTTTGTAAAGGAGAATAAAAATTATGCAAAATACAGTTTATGAAAAGAATCAAAACACCGATATTATGATAATTGATGATTCGTCTGACGACCTTTATCTGCTGATAGGGATTTTAGGCGGAAACGGCTTTAAGGTCAACTGGGAAAATTCAGTTGAAACTGCGTTTGCTTCAATAAAAATAAAAAAGCCGGACTTAATTTTTTTAGCAGTTCATATGACCGGGGTTAATGGTTATGAAGTCGGCAGAAGGCTAAAAAATGAGCAGGACACAAAAAAGATACCGTTAATTTTTCTTTTTGATTTAGAGGAGTCAAGGAATGGAATTTTAGAATTTAAAGGCAGTGGAGTTGATTTTATTACAAAACCTTATCAAACAGAGGATGTTTTGATAAGAGTTAACAATCATCTTGAAATAAATTATCTGTGCCAAGAACTTGAGCAAAGCAACCAAAACTTACTTGAGTGGATGAACAGGCAGAAAGAGACAGAAATGATCTTGCAGATTGAGAGGGACCGGTTAAAAACAATTTTGCAGACAGCTGGGGATGGTGTTATTTGTACGGATTCTATTGGCTTGATAACAATGATTAATGAGTCAGCTTGCAATCTTACCGGTTGGTTGATGGAGGAAGCGATCGGCAAACCGATTGAAAGAGTATTTAGGCTTATTAATGATTCAACACGGGAAAAGTCCGATAATTTTGTAAAAAAAGTGCTTGAAACAGGTAAAACTGTAAGTATTAGAAGTCAAATATTACTGCTTTCCAAAGACGGCAATGAGTGCGCTGTCGAAGTTAGCGCCGCACCTGTCTTTCAGCGGAAAGGGAAGGCTGACGGCACAATAGTGATGTTCAGAGATTATTATTCGAATGTTAAGAAAATACAGAAGAAAAATGAGGTTTTAAATAATCTTGAACAACTTAACGGGAAATACATCCGAAGAAATACGGACAGTGAACAAAAAAGGTCGGGCGAAGATAAATATTTGCCGTTTGCGTTTGTTATAGCTGATGTTAACGGTCTTGGGTTGACAAACAATTCGTTTGGCACTAAATACAGCGAGCTGTTGTTAAAAAAAGTAGCAGATGTTTTAAAAAATGAATGTCGGCCTGATGATATTGTTGTAAGAATCGGCGAAGAAAAATTCCTTGTGCTTATGCCTGACTGCGATGCAAAATATGCAGATATTCTTATTACCCGGCTAAATAAATCTGTCGCAAGGCAGAACATAAGAAATATTGTTTTTACGCTTTCGGTTGACTTTTCTCTCAACAGCAATATTTACAGCAATATTGATGCTTTACTCAAAAATGCAGAAGTCGAAATGTGCAAGAATAATAATTCGGATAGTTTGGGTATTAAAAGCAAAATAATTTTTGTGATTATGAATACTCTTTTTAGCAAAAATAATATTGAAAAATCTCATTCAGAAATGGTAAGCAATAACAGTGTTGCAATTGCAAAAAATATGGATTTTAACGAGCAAGAGTTACAGCAGATTAAATTAGCCGGTCTGATTCATGATATAGGAAAAATTGGCATTAATGAAATTATTCTGAATACGCAAGGGAAACTTACAGCTGAAGATTGGAAGGCTGTTAAAAGACATCCGGAAATAGGTTTTAGAATACTGAAATCATCTTATGAGTTTTCGGAAATATCCAGTTTCGTTTTGGAACACCATGAAAGGTGGGACGGAAAAGGTTACCCAAGAGGCTTAAGCGGTGAAGAGATTTCATTGCAGACAAGGATTATTGCTGTTGCGGATACCTTTGATGATATTATTTCCGAAAGACCTTATAAGAAAAAATTACATATAGAAGATGCAATAAACGAAATAAAAAAATGCGCTGGCAAGCAATTTGACCCGGATGTTGTGAGAGTCTTTGTTGAAAATGTTTTAGGTAAAGATTGTGAGTAGAGCAGTAAATATTTCGCCGCGAATGAAAAAGCCGGATTTACATGCGTTGACGCATAAAGGAGAAAAATGGAGAATTTGTTAAGTGTTGCAAATGAAGTCGTCCATGTAATGAAAAACATTTATGGTTTAGATGTTTCTGTTTTTGATGAATCCTTTATGCAAAAGACTATCAGCAGCAGGTGCGCTGTGCAGAATATTCCTGTCTTTCCCGATTATTCTGTTTATTTGTCAAACAACAGCGCGGAAGCTTCAAATCTTTTAAACACTTTGAATAACAACTACAGCGAATTTTTCAGGAATTCTCTTACCTTTGCAAATTTAGAGCAATGGATTTTGCCAAAACTAATTCAGCAGAAAGCGGACTCAAACGAACTGCGAATATGGTCGGCCGGGTGTGCTGCCGGGCAAGAACCTTATTCAATCGCAATGCTTTTGGAAGCATTCAGCGCAACACGGTCAACTTCAGTTCGATATAGGATAATAGCAACCGATATTTCAAATTCAGCGCTTGAAACCGCAAAAAATGGCGAATATAATGAAGATGCGCTTCAAAACATGAAAATGAAATTTGTTAAAGCGTTTTTTGAAAAGACCGGCGAAAAATATAAAGTAATTTCAAGCCTTAAAGAAAATATTGAATTTTCAGTATATGACCTGCTGGATAAAAATTCATTCTACCCGCATGAAAGTATATTCGGCGATTTTGACATTGTTTTTTGCAGCAACCTTTTGTTTTATTACAAGCCCGGTCAGCAGCAGTTTATTTTAAATAAAATGATACGCGCCATGGCAAAGGACGGCTACTTGATAACAGGCGAGGCGGAGAAAAACTTGTTGGCAAACAGAACAGACCTGCACATGGCAGCCCCGCCGGCGGCAATTTTTCAGTTTAATGGATTAGGAGGCACAAAATGAAACTCAAGAACACTAAAATCGCAAATCAGCTGAGCGTAGGCTTAACCATTATTCTGATTCTTGCAGCAATTATGGGGACGGTGAGTCTGTATGATTCCGCTTCCCTTTGGCAGAGCACCAAGACTATGTATGAACACCCGCTTGCGGTTAGAACAGCAATCGGTGCCCTTGAAGCCGATGTGCTGAATATACGCCTGGAAATGAAAGAAATGGTGTTGGCAAACAACGAGCAAACAACGCAGGGACGGCTGAAAGATATCAGCACCTATGAAGCCGATGCAAATAAACAGTTTGATATTCTTTACAGCGCCTATTTGGGTCCGAAGACAGACATTGACAATACTTACAACTCTTTTGTGCAGTGGAAACCTATCCGGGAAGAAACAATCAGGCTGATGCAGGCAGGGAAAATCAGTGAAGCAATGGCACGCACATCTTTTACGGGTGTCGGCGGTATTCAGGCTGGCAAAGTAGTCAGCGGGCTTTCCGTCATTGATACGTTTGCAAGGAATAAGGCGGCATCTTTATATATTGATGCACAGCAGCATAAAAATCATATCGTGTTGCGCTTGGCAATACTTTTTGCGTCTATACTGCTGCTGATTGGGGCAATAAGCTACATTTTCAGAAGAAGTATATCGGCGCCGTTAAAAGCATTGACTGCTGCCACGAAGGCTTTTGAAGAGGGGAAACCGGATGCCAAATGCAGCTATGAATCTAAAAACGAATTCGGTCTTTTATCCGACAATTTTAACGATATGGTTGACTCGATTCAAAGTGAAATCGCGGAAAACGCAAGTGCTGCGGAAATATCCGAAGCGATGATGGTGCAAAACGATTTGCGTCCGTTCTGCGAATCACTGTTAAAAACCCTTCTGCTTCACACCGATTCACAGCTTGGAGCCGTATATCTTAAGAATGAAGAGACAAAAAGCTTTGATTATTTTGAATCTATCGGCCTGAGTACGGTGAACAGAACCGCCTTTTCATTTGCGGACAAAGAAGGCGAATTCGGAACGGCGCTTGCAAACGGAGAAATGCAGCACATAAAAGAAATTCCTCCCGATGCCGGACTCGCTTTTTCCGCGGTCAGCGGAGATTATAAGGTCAGGGAAATCATGACAATACCTGCTATAAAAGGCACTGAGGTGGTTGCGGTACTATCCATTGCGGGGATTAAAGAATATTCCGAATCGCATCTTCGCATCATTGAAAAAGTAACCGGCGAAATATCGGCGCGCCTGAACAGTGTGCTGGCGTCGCAGAAAATATTGGATTTTTCGAAAAAACTTCAGGCGAATAATATTGAGCTTGAGCAGCAGGCGAAAGAATTGACGAGACAAACCGATGAGCTGACAGAGCAAAACATTGAACTGGAGATGCAAAAAAAACAGCTTGATGAAGCAAACCGGCTAAAAAGCACCTTCCTTTCCAACATGAGCCATGAACTCCGCACTCCGCTCAATTCGGTTATTGCGCTGACATCCGTGCTCAACCGTAGGCTGAAAGGCAAAATTCCGGAAGATGAATACAGCTATTTGGATGTTATCGAACGCAACGGCAAAGGTCTTCTGGCACTTATCAATGAACTTTTGGACCTTTCAAGAATTGAAGCCGGCAAAGAAGAAATAAGCCTCAGTAAATTTGACTTAAAAGAGCTTGTCGGTGAAGTTTTGGAAATGCTTGACCCGCAGGCGAAAAATAAAGCGATTTCATTGGCAGCTGATCTGCCTGCCGGTGAGCTCAAAATAGTTTCGGACGAAGTTAAGTGCAGGCATATCCTGCAGAACATCATCGGCAACGCCGTTAAATTTACCGACAATGGGGGCGTGACAGTTTCTCTCGCCGCCGATATAGAAAGCTTTCATATTATGGTGAAAGATACCGGTATAGGTATTGCCCCGTCGCAAATCGGGTTTATATTTGATGAATTCCGCCAGGCGGATGAAACCCCGTCGAGAAAAGCCGGCGGCACAGGGCTTGGTTTGTCAATTGCTAAAAACTACGCAAAGCTTTTGGGCGGCAATATAACGGTCGAAAGCGAACTTGGCAAAGGGTCTGTCTTCACCATAACGCTTCTGCAAAAAATCGGCAATGCGGAGCTTCAAAAATCTGACAATTCAATGAACTTTTCGGATGATGCCGATGACCTGCGGCCCGCCTTGCCGGCAAATGAAATAAAACGCGTTTTGCTCATTGAAGACAATGAGTCGGCTATTATCCAAACAACAGATTTTCTTTTAGAAAAGGGTTATGACGTTTATGTTTCACGAAGCGGCAAAGAAGCGCTGGAACAAATCGAACAAGTCAAGCCCGACGGCATTATTCTGGATTTGATGATGCCGGAAATGGACGGTTTTCAGACATTGAAAGCAATCAGGGAATTGGATAAATTCGCAAGAATTCCGGTGCTTATCCTTTCCGCAAAACATATTACAAAAGAAGAACTGAACTTTTTGAAGAGCAACCATGTTTATCAGCTGATTCAAAAAGGCGCAGTAGAAAAGAAAGAACTGCTTGCGGCAATAGATAATCTTGTTAACAACCGGCCAATAAAAGCAGGTGTAACACAAAAAAAGGTAAGCGCTAAAGCAAATGAACGTCACACAATTCTGGTTGTTGAGGATAATCCGGATAATATGATAACGGTAAACGCAATTTTAGAAAAAACATTTGATGTTGAAAAGGCTGTCAATGGAATAATGGGCGTTGAAAAGGCTAAAAAAGTTAAACCTTCTTTGATATTGATGGACATTTCTCTGCCGGACATGAACGGCTTCCAGGCATTTATGGCAATCAGGAAAATCGACGAGCTGAAACAGATACCGGTTATTGCCATGACGGCGAGCGCTATGGCAGGAAACAAGGAAGAAATCCTGGAATACGGGTTTGACGGCTACATATCGAAACCAATCGACATAAAAGAGTTTGAAGAGGTCATTGGGAGGTATTTAAATGGAGAATAAGCAACTCTCTATTCTTGCAATTGACGACAATCCGGATAATCTGACAGTGCTGAAAGCTGTTATCAAAGATGTGTTTCCAGGTGTCAGTTTTCTCTCGGCGCTGAATGGAAAAAAGGGGTTGGAACTGGCTGCTTCCGATGACCCTGATGTAATATTACTCGATATCATTATGCCGGGAATGGATGGCTTTGAAGTGTGCAGGGCGCTGAAAAAGAATGATGCTACTCAGGTTATACCGGTGATATTTCTTACATCAATGTCTAACAGCAGAGAAGTTCGTTGGAAGGCCTTGGAAGCCGGCGCAGAGGGCTTTTTATGCAAACCGTTTGATGAAACGGAGTTGTTGGCGCAGATACAGACGATGGCGAAAATTAAAAAAGCAAACTTGCAGCAGAAAAATGAAAAAAAGCACCTGCAAGAGCTCGTTGAAGAGCAGATAAAGGAAATAAAAGAGGAGCTTATTTTCAGGATCAAAGCCGAAAGTGATCTTCTGCTTGCTAACCAAAAGCTGAGAGAAAGAGATGAGCAGTTAAGCAGCATCGTCGAAAATTCCCAGGATGCTTTTTTTCGCAGAAAAATATCAATGGAAACTTATGATTATATAAGCCCGAGCGTAATAGGCGTTACCGGGTTTACGGATGAAGAAATGGTAGCAATGCCTTTTGAGCAGGTGATGGGCAGGGTGCACCCCGATGATTTACAGAAGTTAAGCGCTGCAATGATAAACGGCTTTTCAAACGGCGAAGACTATTTTGAAATTGAATACAGATTTTTGGACAAAACCGAAAAATTTCGTTGCCTTTGGTATCGCAGCAAACTTGTGAGAGACGAGTTCAATCAACCTTGGCATATTTTCGGAACAATCAGCAATGTAACCGAGCGGAAAAAGGCGGAGGAGTATATTGTATATTTAAATTATCATGACCATTTAACCGGTTTATATAACCGGAGGTTTTACGAGGAAGAATTGCAGCGCCTTGATTCAAAAAGGAATCTTCCACTCACAATCATTATGGGCGATGTTAACGGGTTAAAACTAATTAACGATTCTTTTGGCCACGAAATTGGTGACGAACTTCTTCAGCAAGTTGCAGAGGCTATCAAAAAAGGATGCAGAGCCGATGACATAATTTCCAGGTATGGCGGAGACGAATTTATAATTATAATGCCAAAAACCGACAATAAGGAAGCTGAACAGATAATTAATCGTATTCAGTCATTTTTGTTTAATGAAAAAGTTTGCGCTTTAGATATTTCTGTTTCTTTTGGGTTTGCAACAAAATTTGATGAGGATGAAAACATTCAAGACACTCTTAAAACTTCAGAAGAGTTTATGTATAAACACAAAATTTATGAAGGCTCAAGTACAACAAGCAAAGCAATTAAAATAATCATCAATGCGCTATATGAAAAAAGCAAACGGGAAATGCTGCATTCAAAAAGAGTCAGCAAGTTTTGCGAAGAGATTGCCTTGCAAATGAATTTAGAGGCAGACGAAGTAAAACTGATAAAGGTAGCCGGTTACATGCATGATATTGGCAAAATCGGAATAGATGAGGCTATCCTTAACAAAAAAGACAAATTGTCCAGCGCTGAATGGATTGAAATGCGAAAGCATACGGAGGCTGGATACAGGATATTAAGCTCGGTAAGCGAGTTTTCGGAAATTGCCGATTGTATCCTGGAGCATCATGAAAGATGGGACGGCAATGGTTATCCAAAGGGTTTAAAGGGAGATAATATAAATTTGCATGCGAGAATTATTGCTGTAGCGGATTCCTACGACGCGATGACAACTATAAGGACATACAAGAAAAGGTTATGCAAAGAAGAAGCTTTAGTAGAAATAAAACAGGGCGCAGGTACCCAGTTTGACCCTGAAATAGCTAAAGTATTTATTGAAAAAGTATTATCGAAGCCTTTGTAGCAGAACGAGCGTTCTGCCAAAACGAGCAACTTGAGAAACAACCAAAACTAAGCTTGTCATTCTGAACGTAATGATGAAGCTCATTGCTGCGAGAGATAAAGATCCTTCGTCGTGCACTCCTCAGGATGACATGTTACACAGTCCGAAATTACAAAACAGGAGATAGCTATTATGTTGGATAGTTTTTACAAGCAAACAATTGAAAAATCGCCAGTCGGCTTCGCTTATCACAAAATAATTTGTAATGACAGCGGCGTGCCATGCGATTATGAATTTGTTGAGGTAAATGCGGCTTTTGAAAAACTGACGGGACTGAAACGCTCTGATATAATCGGTAAAAGAATAACGAAAGTTATTCCAAACTTTTTAAAGGATGAGTTCGACTGGATTGGGTTTTACGGAGATGTCGCGTTAAACGGCGAAGAAAAAGAACTGGAGCAATTTTCCGAAGCCTTAAATAAATGGTACAAGGTAACAGTATATTCGCCGGAAAAATATTACTTTGTAACCCGTTTTCTTGATTCGACAAGAGACAAAAAACGAATGGCTGCTTTAAATAACATGGTTTTATATTCCGAAGAGTTTTTACAGATGAAGGGCCAGGAGATTGACTATCAAAAGGTCACCGATGACTTTTTGAAGCTGACCGGCGCAAAATATGCGGTTTTCAATCTATTCGATGAAGACGGTGAAAGCTTTACGACGAAGGCTGTTTCCGGTGACAAAGGAATTATCAAAAAAGCAGTCGATGTGTTAGGCTTTAAGCTGAAAGAGAAAAAATGGGGAAAAGATTTGGTCCGTGCGGAAAAAATTAAGGATCATAGGATTACACGATTTGCTTCCATGACGGATATTTCGGCCGGTGTTATTCCTAAATCAATCATCACCTTTTTGGAAAACACCTTTAAGGTCGGTCAGGTTGTTCTTGTAAAAATCTCAAAAAATAATGTTATGCTAGGTGATTTCACATTGATTATGGCAAAGGGCGAAATGTTTGAGCAAGACTCGGTTGCGAAGCTTTATACCAGGCAATTGGGTTTGGTCATCGAACGTAAGACTGCTGAAGCACAAATTGTGGAAACAAAGGAATATTTTAGGCAAATGTTCAGCACTTCCCCGGATGCAGCCATCATTACACGCATGAACGAAGGGGAAATTGAAAATGTCAACGAAGGCTTTTTATCTCTTTTTGGTTTTACAAAAGAGGAGGCTATTGGTAAAAAAATTGAAATAATCTTGCATGATAACCTGCCGGATAGAGTAAAGATGTTAACCGAACTGAAGAAAAACGGGTATTTTGTAAGTGATTCCACTGTATTTAAGAAAAAAGACGGCAGCTTATTCACAGGTTTATTTACTTCAAAAATGTTTATGCTCAAGGGCGTTGAGCATGTTTCCAGCAATATTCGGGACATATCATTACAAAAACAAATGGAAGACGCACTCAAGGAAAGTGAAGAAAAATACCGCCATTTAATTGAAAACAGTCATGACATAATATATACGCTAACCCCGGAAGGGTTGATAAATTTTGTTTCCCCGGCCGGAACTGTACAGCTTGGCTATACAGGACCACAAGTGTTTTGGAAACCTTTTACTTACATTGTCCATCCGGATGACAGAGAGCGTGTTATGACATCTGTGCGCATTGTTATTGATGAAGGGCAAAATCAAGAAGGTATTGAGTACAGAGTAAAACATTTGGATGGTTCGTGGCGGTGGTTCTCCTCAAGCGCTACTCCTCAAAAAAATATTGCCGGTAAAATAATCGGGTTGGAGGGGATTGCAAGAGACATTACCGATCGAAAGAACACGGAGCTAATAATACACGCAAGCGAGGAAAAATATAGGCTTATTACGGAAAACATGTCGGATGTTGTATGGGTATTGAATTTAGCTGAAGAAAAGTTTACATATATCAGCCCTTCAGTATTCAATTTAAGAGGACTTACTGTAGAAGAAGCAATGAACGAAGACTACAGAGATTCTTTGACAACGGAATCTTATAGAGTTGTCAAGGATACTGCATCAGAGTTTATAAAACAGCTCCCGGATAACCCGAATTCAACAAACTCTTTTACGCTTGAAGTACAGCAGATTTGTAAAAACGGTGATGTTATTTGGGTTGAAATGTCGGCGAATTTTAGATATGGCTCCGATGGAAATTTAGAAATTGTTGGAGCGAGCCGAAACATAGAAAGCAGAAAAAAAGCGGAAGAAGAAATTAAAAAGTTAAGTTTTCATGACCCGCTCACAGGTTTATACAACCGAAGGTATTTTGATAAAGAAATGGGAAGGCTCAATGAAGAACAATATTTCCCGCTGACGCTTATTATGGCAGATGTAAACGGGCTAAAACTTACAAACGATGCTTTCGGTCATAAAGTCGGTGATTCGCTTTTAGAGAAGGTTGCAAAAATCATAAAAAAGGAATGCCGTACGGAAGATATTGTTGCAAGAATCGGCGGAGATGAGTTTGTGGTTTTATTGCCTGAAACAGATGCGATGATGGCGGATGTTATTATCACCCGCATAAACAAAGCGATTGCAAAAGAAAAAGTTGAAAATATTATTATGTCGGTATCATTGGGCTATGCTGTAAAACAAGAACTTTCTGAAAATATGAATGATGTCTTTAAAAAAGCAGAGGATGAAATGTACAGGCATAAACTTGTTGAAAGCAGCGGAATGAGAAATAAAACAATTGACCTAATAATGGATACATTATACGAAAGAGACAATACAGAGAAATTCCATTCAGTAAGAGTCGGCAATATTTGTGAAGCCATTGCATCGAAAATGCGCATACATAAAGATGAGATAATCCAAATAAGGTTAGCGGGACTTATGCATGATATTGGTGAAATAGGCGTTGATAAAGAAATTCTTAACGCTACGCGGGAGCTTACCGAGGAAGACTGGAAAGAGATTCGCCGGCATCCAGAAATTGGGTATCGCATATTATACGCTTCAAATGAGTTTAAGGAAATAGCCGAATGGATTCTCGAACATCATGAAAGGTTGGACGGGAAAGGTTACCCGAGAGGCGTTAGCGAGGAACAAATTTCAATACAAGCAAGGATTCTATCCATTGCAGACGCCTATGATGCAATGACGTCAGAGAGAACGTTTATGAAAAGATTAAGCGAAGCTGAAGCAATAGAGGAAATCAAAAGATGCTCGGGTACTCAATTTGACCCACAAATAGCAAAAGTGTTTATTAAAGATGTTTTAGGCAAGCGTTGGGAATAATTAATTATGCGATAGTGACACAAATAAATCGGGCGGCTTTTCGTTTAAGAAAAGTCGCCCCTGTATATTGTGCGCTCGGCATGAGCGATAACTAGGCGGTGAAAGTCCGCTACACGCT
>CAYNMU010000023.1:0-28003 GCA_964398395.1 uncultured Eubacteriales bacterium | reverse complement strand
CTTTGTAACTCACTCCGCCGGCTTCGGGTGTTCCTGTCCCGGGAAATTCGCCCGGGTCGAGCACATCTAAATCAATTGTTAAATATACCGGTTTGCTTGAAAGCTTTTGAATTACAGTATCAAGCGCATCAAAATTAAACTTACATGTTTCAACATGACCTTGGGCCATATAGAATTCACCGCGGTCACCGCTTCTTATGCCGAACTGAAATACTCTATTATTCCCGACAAGTTCCCAGCATCTTCTCATAACTGTTGCGTGGGAAAGCTTTTCGCCAAGGTAATCGTCCCGCATATCCATGTGGGCATCAAAATGAATGATATGCAGCTCCGGGTATTTTTTAACCGCTGCCCGAACAGCGCCAAGGGTTACAAGATGTTCGCCGCCAATCATAAAGGGCAGTTTACCGTCCGTAAGTATTTTGCTGCTGAATTCTTCAATATCATTCAGCACTTTTACAGTGTTTCCGAAAGTTAACGCCAAATCTCCGCCGTCAAAAACGCTGAAATCTGTCAGATCCTTATCTAAATACGGGCTGTAAGTTTCAATTCCGAAGCTCTCATTGCGTATTGCGGAACTCGCGAATCTTGCCCCCGGGCGGTATGATGTTGTTCCGTCGAACGGCGCACCGAAAATTACAATTTTACTCTCATCATATTTACTGTCGCAGCCAACAAAAGTATGTATGTTTTTATTCAGCATCATGCAACAACTCCTTTACATAAGTCGGAAGAGCAAAAGCCCCCTTGTGTAAATCCGTATTATAATACCTTGTTTTCATGCCAAGCGAGTTCCAGCTTTCTTCATTTAAATCAGCAACCGGATTGTACTTTTTTGACGCGAACCCAAACAGCCAGTGCCCGGATGGATAGGTAGGTATGTGTGCCTGGTAAACTTCACAAATCGGGAATATTGAAAAATTCTGTTTATGCGCCCTTTTCATTGCCTTTGCATCCTCCGGATAGTAGGGACTTTCGTGCTGGTTCACAAGCATTCCGTCTTCTTTCAGTGCGTTATAGCAATTTCCGTAGAACTCTCTGGTAAAAAGGCCTTCTCCCGGGCCAAACGGGTCTGTTGAGTCTACAATTATCAAGTCATACTCATCTTTTTTGGAACGGACAAATTTCAAACCATCCTCAAAAAACAGATTTACTCTTTCGTCATCAAACTTAGCAGCCGTCTGCGGGAGATATTCTTTGCAAATATCCACTACCATTTTGTCAATTTCAGCAACATCAATTTGTTCGACGGTTTTGTAACGCGTCAGTTCACGAACAGTGCCGCCGTCACCGGCGCCGATAACAAGCACTTTTTTTATTTTTGAATTAACTGCCATCGGCACATGCACGATCATTTCATGGTAGATAAATTCATCTTTTTCTGTCAGCATTAAAAAGCCGTCAAGTGTCAGAATTTTCCCAAATTCAATAGAATTAATAACATCAATTCTCTGAAATTCACTTTTTACACTTACTAACTGTTTGTCCACTTTAATCGAAAATCTAACATTCTTTGTGTGGTTTTCCGTATACCATAATTCCATCTATTCACCCTCCACTACATCAATGTTTTCAATCTTCAAATCCTGCGGTCCGGTTAAAAAGCAGCCCTTTTCTTTGGCGTAAAAAATATAATTCAGTATTTCTTCTGTTATAAGTTCTCCCGGCGCTAAAATCGGAATGCCGGGCGGGTAGCACATCACAAACTCGCCGCTGGTTTTACCCGCGCTTTTTTCTATAGGGATTCTTTTCTTTTCACTGTAGAATGCTTTTTGCGGGGCAAGTGCAACAAGCGGATTAATATATTCATGGTCAAACATGCCGGCTTTGTCTTTGCAGTAAAGCCGTTTTATTTCGGAAAGTGCGGAAATAAGCCTCTCAATTTCCAAAGCTCTGTCGCCGGCGGAAATAATGGCAAGTATATTGCCGATGTCGCCGAACTCGATTTGAATATTGTAATCATCACGGAGAATATCATACACTTCTATGCCCGCAAGTCCGATTTCAATGGTATTAACGGAGAGTTTTGTGGGGTCAAAGTCAAAAACTGCTTCGCCGTCAATCAACTCGTTTGAAAATGCATAATACCCGCCGAGTTTATTGATTTCGTTTCTTGCATATCCGGCAAACTCAAATGTCTTTTGAAACATTTCTTTTCCGTTTATGCTGAGGTTTTTCCGTGCAATATCAAGTGAAGACAACAGCAAGTAAGAGCTGCTTGTTGTTTGCGTAAGATTAATGACTTGCCTGACATAGTTAGCGTTTACTTTTTCAGCGCAAAGTAAAATTGAGCTTTGCGTCAGTGAACCGCCTGTTTTGTGCATACTTACCGCCGCCATGTCAGCGCCCGCCTTCATGGCGGAAATGGGCATGTGCTCTCCAAAGTAGAAATGTGTTCCATGCGCTTCATCAACAAGCACAAGCATACCGCAGCTGTGTGCAAGAGCAACGATTTGCTTTAAATCAGAACATATTCCATAATAAGTCGGGTTGTTGACGAGGATTGCCTTTGCATCGGGATTTTGCTCAACAGCATTTTTCACATCATTAATGGTCATACCCAGCGGGATACCCAGTCTTTTGTTAACGCCGGGGTTGATATAAACAGGAATCGCCCCGCAAACCACCAATGCGTTAATTGCGCTTCGGTGAACATTGCGAGGCATAATAATTTTTTCTCCGGCTTTGCAGGCAGCCATAATCATCGCCTGCACAGCCGCGGTTGTTCCGTTTACCATGAAAAATGATTTGCTTGCCCCGAAAGCTTCCGCAGCAAGAGTCTGCGCATCTTTTATGACAGACACGGGGTGGGATAAATTATCGAGAGGCTTCATTGAATTCACATCGGCCTTTAGACAATTAAGCCCTAAGAAATCAGTTAATTCCTGGTTGCCTCTGCCGCCTTTATGCCCGGGCACATCAAACGGAACCACTCTGTTAATCCTGTGATTTTTAAGTGCCTCATAAATCGGCGCATCAAACTGTGAAAGATTTTTCATGCTATCCTCCATCACAGTCAATATATGTTCATTCCGCTGAAAATCTCTATCATCTCTTTGCGAAGGCTGTTTGTTATAGAAAGCCTCTGTTTGGGCGGCAGTTCATAAACATCCTTTTTAAAGAGGTAATTTTGAAGCTCTATCTCTTTTATCATCATTTTTGTGTGAAATATATTCGATTGATATACATTCACATCTATTGCATCATACTTTGTCAGTGTTTTATCATCTATATAGTCCTGAATCGAAGTGATATCATGGTCTATATAATACTTTTTACCGGTAACATCTCTCGTAAAACCGCGGACTCTGTAATCAATCGTAATGATATCCGAATCAAAACTGTCAATAAGGTAGTCAAGCGCATTTAACGGAGAAATTTCGCCGCAGGTGGAAACGTCAATATCAACACGGAAAGTCGGTATCGGATTATCCGGGTGATATTCGGGGAATGTATGTACCGTAACATGGCTTTTGTCCAAATGCGCATGAACCGTTTCATGCTTTGCTTTGACAAATGCACCCTTATTGCAGGAGTCATCGACGTTTTCGGGCATCAGCGCGCCTTCAGCAATCAAAATATTCACTGATGCGCCTTGGGGGTCATAATCCTGCTTTGAAATGTTGAGCACATGCGCCCCGATCATTTCGGTTACGTTGCACAAAATCTTTGTAAGCCGCTCGGAATTATATTGTTCGTCAATATAATCAATGTAGTCCTTTTGTTCTCTCTCGCTCTTAGCATAGCAAACATCATAGATATTGAAGCTAAGCGTTTTAGTGAGGTTGTTAAAGCCATACAATGTAAGCTTTTTTTCCAACCCTAACATCACAACCTTTCTTGTTCATATAATTGCGTATTATTACATTTTTTTCAGTAAAATGCAATAAGCAGCGAAAATTATTTTACTATATTAAGCCAATGGGTGTTGAAATTTGCATTTTTTACGGTATTGTGCTATAATTATTAAAATATTTAATTGTATATGGATTTTACTTTCTTGAGTCTCTTTAAACGTGTTTGGAGAAAATCATTGAGAATTTCTTCCGGATAAAACTTAAAGGGGTATTTTTATGCCATCGGACTAAATCAGACAAAAAGTTTTACACTTAATAATATAAAATTTTTAATCAAAAAGTAAGGAAATGTTAAATGAACGAATCAAATTTTGAACAAATGAATTTATCGCCGGAAGTTATGAGAGTTATCAGAAAGAAGAAATTTGACCAACCAACGCAAGTGCAGGCGCAAACAATTCCGCCGATGCTTGAGTGGAGAGACATTATTGCCAAGGCGCCGACTGGCACCGGTAAAACTTTTGCTTTCGGCATACCGATTGTTGAACACGTCGACATAACCGACGGCAGGGTACAGGCGTTAATTCTTGCGCCGACCCGTGAGTTGGCTATTCAAATCAGCACGGAGCTCCGCGACATAAGCGAGTATATAAACGGCATAAAGGTCGTTTGTATTTATGGCGGCCAGCACATTGCCCTGCAGTTTAAAGCGCTTAGAAGATGCCCGCAAATAGTTGTGGCAACACCCGGCAGGCTGCTTGACCACATTAACCGCAGAACCGTATTTCTTGACACTGTGCAAACAGTTGTGCTTGATGAAGCGGACAGAATGGTGGACATGGGCTTTTTTAAAGACGTCACCAAAATACTGGATATGATGCCGCAAATGCAAAATTTGGCGCTTCTTTCCGCGACTCTTTCAACGGATGTAATGACCATCGGCTGGAAATATCAGCGTGACGCAGTCGAAATAACCGTGCAGGAAGATGTGGAAAGCAAACCCGACATTCTGCAGTACAGCATCAAATTAACCGAAATGGAAAAGCCGAAAGCAATTGCCCGCATTATTGAGGATGAAAATTTTGAACGCTCAATTGTTTTCTGCAATACCAAAAGCAAGGTGGAACGCATTACAAAAATGCTGAGCTATAAAGGGTTTTCTGTTGACTGTATTCACGGCGACATCAGACAAAGCGTCAGAGAAAAGGTTTTAAAAACCTTCCGGAACGGCGATTTGAGGATACTTGTTGCGACAGATGTTGCTTCCAGAGGCCTCGACATTGACGATGTGGACGCAATATTCAACTGTGACATCCCTGACGAAAACGAATATTATGTGCATCGCATCGGCCGGACCGGCAGAGCAAAAAAACACGGTGTATCCTATACCTTCGTGGCAAGCATAGCGGATTCGGTCCGTTTGCGTGAAATTTCAAGGTGCACAAGGTCGCAGATTTTGCCCTTAACCATCGATTTTGATGGTAAACCTGCCGCTGTTGTTACCGAATAATCTAAATATTTCCCTTTCGTATCTATAAAATTCATGCAAGGATTTTGGCTTTTTGCTCAAAAACCTTGCATTTTGTGTATACTGTTCAAAGCGAAGTATGTTATACTCTGAATGTTAAAACTTGAATTATTGAGGTGTCAGCACAAATGCTTCTTTCTGCGGAGAAAATCACAAAAAGTTACAGCGAAAAAATACTGCTGAACGGTGTTTCCCTCTATATTAACGAGGGGGATAAAATCGGCGTTATCGGTGTAAACGGTACAGGTAAGTCAACATTTTTAAAGATATTGGCTCAGTTAGAAGAACCGGATTCGGGCATCATTTCCAAAAACCCATTGGTCAAGGTGGAGTATCTGCAGCAAAATCCTGTTTGGGACGAAGACTTGACCATTTTGGAGCATATGTTTATCGGCGCTACAGCTGAGTTTAAAGACACAAACGACTATGAGGCAAAAACCATTTTAACAAAACTTGGCATAACGGATTTTGACAAACCAGTCAGACAATTATCCGGCGGGCAGAGAAAACGCGTCGCCATCGCAACAGCGCTTATTCAGCCTTGTGAAATATTAATTTTGGACGAACCGACCAATCATCTGGACAATGAAATGATAACCTGGCTTGAAAGCTACCTGATGAAATATACAGGCGCCATTGTAATGGTTACGCATGACCGTTATTTTTTAGACAGGGTAACCAATAAAATTGTTGAAATCGATAAAGGTAATCTATACACTTACCAGGCAAACTATTCGAAATACCTTGAAATGAAAGCACAGCGCGAAGAAATGGAGCTCGGCACCGAAAGAAAAAAACGCAGCCTTCTGCGAAAAGAGCTTGAATGGATACAGCGCGGTGCTAGAGCCCGCGGCACAAAAAGCAAAGAAAGAATCGCAAGGTTTGAAGAACTGAGCGAAAGCATCAGCGATACGGAGCTGGAAAAGCTTGCCATCAGTTCCATGTCCAGCAGGCTCGGCAAAAAAACAGTTGAGATAAACAATGTTTCAAAAACTTTCGGCGAAACAACGTTTATCAGCAATTTTGAGCATATCATACCGAGAAATGCCAGAATAGGCGTTGTCGGCAAAAATGGCTGCGGTAAATCTACGCTGCTGAATATTATCGCAGGCAAACTGGAGCCGGACAGCGGCTCGGTTGTGTTTGGCGAAACCGTTAAACTCGGATATTTTTCGCAGGACAGCAAAGAGATGGACTTATCCCTGAGGGTACTCGATTACATCAAAAGCATATCCGGGGAGATTAATACAAACGACGGTTTGCTGAGCGCTTCGCAAATGCTTGAAAAATTCCTGTTCAACGCCGATTTGCAGTGGACAACCATCAGCAGGCTTTCGGGCGGGGAGCGCAGAAGGCTTTATCTCTTAAGTGTCATTATGGAAGCACCCAATATTTTACTTTTGGATGAGCCGACAAATGACCTTGATATTCAAACGCTTACCATCCTTGAGGAATATCTGGAAAACTTCAACGGCGCTGTGATAGCCGTTTCGCATGACCGTTATTTTTTAGATAAAGTTGTCGATACTATTTTTGAGTTTCAAGGTGACGGAAAAATTCGCAAATGCCTTGGCGGGTATTCGGACTATCTGGCGGGCATTGCCGCCTATGAACCGGAAAAGAAAACATCCGAGGCAAAGCCTGCACCGGCAAGAAAAGAAAAAAGCAGCAAAAAACTGAAATTCACTTTTAATGAGCAGCGGGAGTTTGAAACGATTGATGCCGAAATTGCGGAACTTGAAGAGCAGGTGAGCGGTCTTACTTTTTTAATCAACACCGAAGCCAGTGATTATGTGAAGCTGCAGGAAAACATAGCAAAAAAAGAAGCGCTTGAGAAAACGCTTGAAGAAAAAATGGAAAGATGGATATATTTGCATGACTTGGCGGAGAAAATTGATTCAGCCGAAAGTAAATAATGAAAATTAATCTTATATTTACATAATGGAAGGGGTTTATATATGCGAATAGTTGTTTTAGCCGGAGGGTTGAGCCCTGAACGTGACGTATCCTTATCATCCGGTTCTTTAATTGCAAATGCTCTTATTGAAAATGGTCATGAAGTATTACTTTTGGATTTGTACTTAGGTGTTCAAAACAATAAGGATGAAATACATTATTTAAATAGAAATTCAGATAAAAGATACGAATATATAGTGCCGCCAATCGAGCCAAACTTGGAAAAATTGAAAAACGAGTCCGGAAATGGTGAAAATTCAATCGGAAATAACGTAATTGAATTATGCAAATCATCCGATGTTGTGTTTATTTCTTTGCATGGTTCTATTGGTGAAAACGGTCAGCTGCAAGCTGTTTTTGACACTTTTGGTATCAGGTATACGGGAACAGGTTATATTGGCAGTCTTTTAGCAATGGATAAGGACATATCAAAAAAACTTATGATTGCAAATCAGATAAAGACTGCGAATTGGGATTTGTATAACGTACAACAACCAAATACTTTCAACTTTAGCAACGTGAAATATCCTTGCGTAGTGAAACCTTGCAGTTGCGGTTCGAGTGTTGGCATTACTATGGTTGAGAATACGGCAGAATTGCGGCAAGCAATCGATTCCGCAAAGATGTATGAAGACAGTATACTTATTGAAGATAAGATTGATGGCAGAGAATTCTCTGTTGGTGTCCTTGACGGAGTTGCTCTGCCTGTTATTGAAATAATTCCAAAAGCAGGATTTTATGATTATAAAAATAAGTATCAATCCGGCATGGCAGATGAAGTGTGCCCGGCTGATATTAGCAATGATATTACACAAAAGATACAGTCAGAGGCCCTGTCTGTTCACAACGCATTGCGTTTAGGATTTTATTCGCGAATTGACTTTATTTTGAATGATAAAAATGAATTGTATTGTTTAGAAGCAAATACCCTGCCGGGAATGACACCTACAAGCTTATTGCCACAGGAAGCAAAAGTTGCAGGTATATCTTATAATGAAGTGTGTGAGCAGATAGCGTTATCAGCAAAATAGGTATATTCTTATACATATAAGCGTCTTTCGACGATAATCTGATAGGTGTTTTTTACCATTTACGTGGCTAATTACAACATTAATATTAGAAAGTCAAGATATATTATTCTGATATTGTAATTCTTACTGTTGGGAGATATAATAGAAAAATAAATACAAGTATATATTTAGCATTATTTTATTTATATGGAGAGATGGAGGCTAATCATGATTTTCTATTTTACCGGCACCGGCAATTCACTTCATGCCGCCAAAACACTAGCATCCGCGCAAAATGAACAAATGCTGTCAATCCCCGAAGAGTTTGACAAAGAGGGGAATAACTTCACCTATGAGCTCAAAGAAAAAGAGCTATTGGGCTTTGTTTTTCCGGTTTACGCCTGGGCTCCGCCGAAAATGTTGCTTGATTTCATTAGCAGATTAAAAATAACGGGTGCAAAGCCTTTTGTATTCGCCTTAAACACTTGCGGCGAAGAGGAAGGCAAAACAACGCAAATACTGCAGAAAGCACTTGATAAAAAGGGTATCACGCTGAACAGCGCCTTTTCCGTTATGATGCCAAGCAATTATGTTGTCGGCTCAGATGTTTACCCAAAGGACAAAGAAGAGAAAATCCTTTTAGAAGCGGAGAAAAAGCTTGCAGGCTTTAATAAATTGATAACCGAAAGGCAATCGGACATATTTCGCCTTTTGCCGGGCAAAATGCCTGCTTTAAAAAGTGCGATTGTCAGCCCCTTGTTCAATCGATTTGCCACCAATACGAAGTACTTTTATGCAACCGACACCTGCAACAAGTGCAAAATTTGTGAAAAATATTGTCCGGTTCACACCATTAAGGTTACAGAAAAACCGGTTTGGGGTAAAGAATGCACGCAGTGCCTTTCCTGCATAAACCGTTGCCCCGTTCAGGCGATTCAATACGGCAAGGGAACTGTTAAACGGGGAAGATATACACATCCGGATTTATAGGAGAAAAATCAATGTCATATAATATATATTCTATTCCGCAGGGCGAAGCGCTAAGCAATTTGTATGCGTTCAGTATTAACGGTCAAGCTGTGCCTTTGCATGAAGCCTTTGTTTCCGCCTTTCCCTTTAACCGCCGCTGGCCCGGGCATCAACGGTCATTTGACCAGGCCGAGCCTGTTGCCTATGCGTCATTCGCAATGGATGAACCGGTGGAAATTAGCGTTAAGCCGCAAAGAGCTTTTTCTGAGGCAATTGTTCGCCCACTGTCAAAAGGAATCGTGCCAAAAGTTAACGGCGACAATATTACCTTCACGTTAACGGAGGCGGGCGGATACACACTTGAGCTTGACGGCTATCACAATGCGTTGCATATTTTTGCCGACCCTATAAAAACATATAATAATGATTTTGCCGATGAAAATTTTTTGTATTTCGGCGCAGGCGTCCATGATGCAGGAATGATCACTTTAAAAAGCAATCAAACGCTTTTTGTCGACGAAGGCGCGGTTTTATACGCTACAATCCATACAGAAGATACGGAAAATATCAAAATTCTCGGCAGGGGAATCATCAACAACATCAAAAACAAAGAAACCATTCTTTTTGAATTGGATAAGTTAGGCGATGGAACGGTTGATGTATGCAACAGCGAACGCCTGCATACTATCCAAATGAAGAACTGCAAAAATATTGAAATTGACGGCATTACCATTCACGATTCTTTGGTTTATAATATAGCCTTGTACGGCTGTGAAGACGTGCTGATAGACAATGTTAAAATCATCGGTTGCTGGCGTTATAATTCGGACGGAATTGACCTCCATAACTGCAGCCGCTGTGTTGTTAAAAACTGTTTTGTGCGTACCTACGATGACTCCATTTGCATTAAAGGCCATGACGGACTGCCGCAGATTTGCGGAGATACCCTTGTGGAAAACTGTGTTGTGTGGTGCGACTGGGGCAAGTCTTTGGAAATCGGCGCGGAAACCAGAGCCGAGGAGATGAAAAATGTCACTTTCAGAAACTGCGATTTAATCCGGAATTCCTCCGCGGCGATGGATATTTATAATGTGGACTACGGTGATGTGCACGATATAGTTTTTGAAGATATCCGCGTCGAATATGACCCGGTTTGCCATAAGCCAATGCTGCAAAAAAACGACGATGAAAGCTACCCGGAGAACCCTAACAGCACTTTTATGCCGTGGCTTATGAATGCTGAAATTGTCAAACATATGGAGTATTCGGAAGGGCTGGAAAGGCGCGGCAAAAACCATGACATTACTTTTCGAAATATTTATGTAATATCAGCTAAAATGCCGCCTTCACGCTTTAACGGCTATGATAAGAACCATCAGACATACGATGTTAATATTTCAAAACTTTTTTATAATGGAAATAAACTGTCAAATTTTGAACAGGCCGCTGTTTTAACGGAAGAATATGCTTCAGATGTAACGATTGAGTAAGTAAAGCCATCGGGCGTTTAGCTAAAACTAACCGTCCGATGTTATTTATATTTCAATTGCTCAAATTTTAAATATTTTTTTAAAAAATTGTTGACATTAAAAAATATTAGATGTACTATAATAACTGACTGAGTCAGTCATTTTGACTGAGAGGAGGGTTCAGTATTGTACAAGAAGTTTGAAGTTTTAAGTGAAGAAAAACAAATTCGCATTATTAACGCCGCTTTTAATGAGTTCGCTTATAAGCAATTCAAAGAAGCCTCGACAGACGAAATTGCTATGAATGCCGGAATTTCTAAAGGCGCACTGTTTCAATACTTTGGTACAAAGAAGCAACTTTATTCATATATTTATAACTATGGTTATAAAATATTGGAAACTGAGATTTACGGTCAAATGAATTTTTTAAACCCGGATTTAATTGATTGTCTAAAAGAGATTTTGTCGATTAAAATGCGATTATACTTCAAATATCCGATGCTTTTTGATTTTATATTGTTTTCACATACGAAGGAAAATGACGTGAATGTAAAAGCTCTGATAAATAGTGATGTTGATATTCAAAATACGGAGATTTATAAAAAAATATATTCGAATATTGACTATTCTAAATTCAAAATTGGCTTGGATGCAAAACATGTTGTTTCAATAATTACATGGACAGTTGAAGGTTATTCAAACAGCGTGCTTACAAAGCTCAAGCAGGAAAGTCTTAGTAATGAAAAATATATTCAATGTTTTGAAGAATTTGAAAGTTATATGAAAACACTTAAAAAAGCATTTTATAAGGAGGTCAAACAGCATGGCAAACGCAATTGAAATCAACAAGCTCACCAAGTACTACGGCAAGTCGAGAGGCATCATTGATGTAACCTTCAATGTTGAAGAAGGCGAAATATTCGGGTTTATCGGTCCAAACGGAGCCGGCAAATCAACGACCATCCGCACCATTTTGTCTCTGATTTATCCAAGTTCCGGCGAAGCGAATATCTTTGGGTTGGACTGTATTAAGCAAGCGCCGGAAATTGCAAAACGGGTTGGTTACCTCCCGAGCGAAGTGTTTTATTACGACGGTATGAAGGTGAAAGACCTTTTAAACTATTCGGCAAGTTTTTACAAAAAGGACTGTAAGAAAAGAATACAGGAACTTGCTGAATTGATGAATTTGGATTTGAATAAAAAGATTGATGATTTGTCTTACGGCAACAAAAAGAAGGTTGGCATTGTTCAGGGACTGCTTCATTCGCCGGATTTAATTATCCTTGATGAGCCTACATCCGGCTTGGACCCTTTGATGCAGCAAACTTTCTTTGACCTTTTGGAAGCGGAAAATAAAAGGGGAGCGACCGTGCTGATGTCATCACATATTTTGGGTGAGGTTCAGCGCCTTTGCAACCGCGTTGCTATTATAAAAGACGGAACAATTATTAAGCTTGAAAAAATATCAACCTTACAGGATGAAAGTTACAAACGAATCAAGTTTGAAACGAGCGACAGCATCCCTCAAGATTATTTTACAGTCAGTGGTGTAAATAATTTTAAGACAGAAGGCAAAACAAACAGTTTTATTTTTAAGGGCGATATCAACGTGATGACAGCCAAACTTTCTGCGCTTAAGCTGACAAACTTATGGGTTGATGAACCGGATTTAGAAGAAATATTCATGCACTATTACTCCAAGGAGGCATAGATGATGAATATCTATAAGCAAGAGCTTCGAACGAATTTTAAGAGTATGATAACCTGGATTATCTCATTGGGTTGTATCGTTGCCATGTTTATGGCCTTTTTTCCCATGCTTAAATCGGATATGAATAATTTTCTGAAACTAATGGATAACTTTCCGCCGGCTATGAAAGCAATGATGGGCATAGTCGTCGCAAATTTTGCATCAACGTTAGGTTACTATACCTTTGTGTTTACTTATTCATCTTTGTTTGCCGCAATTCAAGCAATGAATCTCGGCGTTGGTATTGTATCAAAGGAGGAACGAGAAAGAACCGCTGACTTTCTTATGACAAAACCTGTTTCAAGAATAAAAATACTGTCAGCTAAACTTTTTTCGGTGCTTACCGTATTAGTAATTACAAATGTTATTTATACTTTGATTTCATTTGCGTTTGTCCGCGGAATGGCCGATGGCGACTATAATGCAAAGAAATTTGTCCTGATAAACGCATCGTTGTTTTTCACTCAGTTAATATTCTTTTCAATTGGTCTAATCGTATCTGTAACTGCTAAAAAAATAAAGTCAGTCTTGCCGATTTCTCTTGGTTTGGTTTTCGGTTTTTTTGCCATTTCTGCTTTTGCGGTAACCGCAGCCAATGATAAGTTACGGTATCTTACTCCGTTTCAATACTTTAAGGCAGAATATATTTTAGCGAACAGCAGGTATGAGACTTCCTTTGCTGTTACCGGCTTTATTATAGTAATAGCGGGGATTACCGCGAGCTATATATTATTTAAACGCCGGGACGTTCATTCGGTTTAGAAAGGAGATTAATATGAACATATATATAAGAGAACTTAGCGCACACAGAAAATCGCAGATTATATGGTCGGTTTCCATGTTTCTTTTGGTAATCGGCGGTATGGGAAAGTATTCTGCCGGATTAGGTGCAGGAGTCGGCAGTATGAATGAGTTGATTTCTCAAATGCCAAAATCTTTGCAAAACCTTGTGGGTGTCGGGGTGTTTGACCTTTCAAAGGCAATCGATTATTTCGGACTGTTGTTTTTATACATTGCTTTGATGGCAACTATTCATGCAATAATGCTTGGCACCGGTATTATTTCAAAAGAGGAACGGGACAAAACAGTTGAATTTTTGATGGTTAAACCTGTTTCCAGGCAAAAAATCATAACATCAAAGCTTTTATCCGCGCTGACTATGATTGTTGATTTTAACATTGTTACCTATATTTCAGGTTTAATAATTCTCTCGAAATATTCGAAAGATGTTCCTTTCATTCCCGGTCTGACCAAATTAATGTTGGCCATGCTCGCTATGCAAATATTTTTTGCCGCTCTTGGTGCATTTATGGCTGCTGTTATCAACAAACCAAAACTTTCTTCAGCGGTCGGAACAGGTGTTTTGCTGGCGATGTTCATGCTTTCGATTATCATAGATGTTACGGGAAAATTAAACTTTTTAAAATATTTTACGATTTTTAAATATTTTGACGCAAAAGATATTTTAAAACTCGGTTATGATTTTACTTATCCCGTCATTACGGCTGTTTTACTGTTGGCAGCAATATACGGAACTTATTATTTTTACAAAAAACGCGATTTGAAAATCTGACAATTGTTTAGTGTAAAAAAAAGGCAAGCCGGTCCGGCTTGCCTTTTTTACGTAGATTAATTTTACTTCATTAGATGATCTACAAGTATTTTTATGCCCATTCCGATAAGAATAATTCCGCCGGCATACTCTGCCTTTGATTCAAACTTTGCCCCGAAAACATGACCTATTTTAACACCCAAAAAGGAGAAAATAAATGTAGTAGCACCGATAATTAAAGCCGCAGAAATGATTTGCACCTTTAAAAACGCGAATGTGACGCCGACAGCAAGTGCGTCAATACTTGTTGCAACAGCCATTACTGTCATACTTTTCAGGCTGAATGAAGCATCAGGTGTGGGACATGATTTTCGTGCTTCAATAATCATTTTTGACCCAATAATGACAAGCAAAACAAAAGCAATCCAATGATCAATTGAAGTGATATAAACCTTGAACTGTACACCAAGCAAATAGCCGATAACAGGCATTAATGCCTGAAAGCCGCCAAAAAAACATCCGGCGATGATGGCATTTTTATAGCTCATCTTTTGCATGGACAGCCCTTTGCAAATTGAAACCGCAAATGCATCCATCGAAAGCCCTATTGCAATAACAAACAAACCCCAAAGCCCCATATATTTCTCCTCAAAAGTTAAAATTAAACTCGAGGTATATTAACATGTAATTCTGCAATATGCAACATCAACATTGAATATTACTTGAATTGCAGTGCTTTTTAATATGCTTTAACTTGACAAAAATGTCGGAAAATACCTATAATATATTCATACTTTTACAAATAAGTTGAAATAAATATAAGAGGTTGATTAAATGAGCGCTTTAACCGATAAGAAGGCATTTATATGTGATATGGACGGTGTTATCTACCATGGCAACAAGTTGCTTAATGGCGTTGTTTCTTTCGTCACCTGGCTTTTGGAAGAAAATAAGAAATTCATTTTCTTAACCAACAGTTCGGAACGTTCACCGTATGAGCTTTGCCAAAAACTTCAGCGCTTAGGTTTGGAGGTTCCCAAAGAACACTTTTATACAAGTGCACTGGCAACCGCCAGTTTCTTGAAAGGTCAGTGCCCGGGGGGAACCGCTTATGTAATCGGCGAAGCTGGATTAACCAACGCGCTTTATGACGTAGGATTTTCAATGAATGATGTCAATCCCGATTATGTAATTGTCGGTGAATCGCGTACCTATAACATAGAAAAGATTGAACGTGCGGTACATCTGGTTTTAAACGGCGCGAAATTAATCGGTACCAATCCCGATCTTACCGGACCCACAGAAAAGGGTATTGTCCCGGCGACTCGAGCGCTGATTTCACCCATTGAGCTTGCAACCGGTACACAGGCCTATTTTATCGGCAAACCAAATCCGCTTATGATTCGCCACGCCAGAAAAATGATGGATTGCACAAGCGAAGAAACAGCGATAATAGGGGACAGAATGGATACAGATATTGTTGCCGGCATTGAATCCGGAATTGATACGGTACTTGTCATGAGCGGTGTAACAACAGAGGAATCAATGGCAAAATTTGCATACATACCAAAATATATCTTTGCCGGTGTCGGTGAAATAATAAATTAAGTTTACAACATTTGCTAAGATAACCTATTTCTATTTTTATAAAAACAGAACGCCCATAGATTATCTTTGGACGTTCTGTATTTCTAGGTGGAAATATTTATTCCTTTTCCTTCGAAGACAATAATTCTTTTACACTGGTTGCAAAGCCGCCAAGCGCCTGAATTTCGCTTGGTATGATTATCTTCGTCGCCTGTCCGTTTGCGGCCTTTCCAAACGCTTCAAAGCTCCTTAATGCTAAGAATCCCTCACCGGGATTTGCAGCATTAATCAGCTCAATCGCTTGAGCGTTTGCTTTTTGAACAGAGAGAATTGCTTCTGCCTCGCCCTCAGCCTCGCGAATTCTTTTCTCCTTTTCAGCTTCTGCATGTAAAATTGCAGCTTGTTTCTCGCCTTCAGCAAAAAGAATCTGACTTCCTTTTTCGCCTTCGGCAACCAGAATTTTACTTGCCTTCTCACCTTCGGCGCGAAGAATCACCTCGCGGCGCTGACGTTCAGCTTTCATTTGTTTTTCCATGGCGTCTTGAATCTCGGCAGGCGGCATAATATTTTTAAGCTCAACCCGGTTTACCTTTATACCCCATGCATCTGTTGCCTCATCAAGAATGACTCTTATTTTTGTGTTTATGGTATCACGGGAAGTTAGTGTGTGGTCAAGCTCCATTTCGCCGATAATATTACGGAGCGTAGTTGCACTCAAGTTTTCAATTGCAGAAAGCGGACGTTCTACGCCGTATGTATAAAGTTTGGGGTCGGTAATTTGGAAGAAAATAATTGAGTCTATTTGCATGGTAACATTATCGCCTGTGATAACCGGCTGCGGCGGAAAATCAACGACTTGCTCTTTCAATGAAACAATCTTCGATATCTTATCAAAAAGTGGTATTTTGACATGAATACCTGTTTGCCAAGTTGAGCTGTAAGCGCCCAAACGTTCAATGACATATGCTTTTGACTGGGGGACGATTTTAATGTTTGTTACAATCACCAGAAAAAGAAATACTGCGAGCCCGATTAGTAAATAAGTGATTCCGTTCATTTTTACCTCCTAAATTAATTATAAAATTTAATTTTGCTTTTCTTTGGTTACCAAAAGTTTAACGCCTTCAATTTCATTCACTATAACCATTGAACCCTTTTCGATGAGTTCGCCGGTTTTTGAGCGTGCAGTCCAAGTAGTTCCTCTTACATTTACAGAACCCTTTCCGGCAGTATTATCAATGTCTTCAAGAACGATAGCTTGCGCGCCGATGTTGCGGTCAGCATTGGTAGGCTGAATATTTTTGTGGATAAATTTTTTAACAAGAGGGCGGGTTGCCAGAAGACTGATAACAGACAAAGCAATAAAAACAACCCACTGCAGCCAGACAGGCGCTTCGAAAAGATAGGAAATTATAGAGCCGAACGCGCCGAAAGCAAACCAAATTGTTACTAACTGAGTTGTAAAGGCCTCGATTAATACAAGAAGTACCAGGGCAGCAATCCAAAAAATAAGCACTGTAACACCCCTTTTTTATTTTAAATTATTTTATCACATTTTTTAAAATGTTACAACGGTTTAATAAGAAATAATTTCATTAAGCAATTAATTGATTTATTAAAGCATTTGATTCCTTGACATGTCATCTTGATTTTGTTAAACTCAAAATGAAATAAAAAACTAATTGGAGGAACGTATTGTGAAAGTGCTCATAACGGGCGGTGCCGGCTTTATAGGCAGTAATTATATTTACTTTATGATGGATAACCATCCCGATTATAATTTGGTATGCCTTGATTTGCTGACTTATGCCGGTAATATAAAAACATTGGAAAAAGCACAAAATAACCCTAACTTTAAGCTTGTAAGAGGTGATATAGCCGACCGCGAAAGTGTCTATAAACTTTTTGAAAATGAAAAGTTTGACATTGTTGTGAACTTTGCAGCGGAAAGCCATGTCGACCGTTCCATAGAAAGCCCTGAGATATTTTTAACAACAAATATTTTAGGGACAGGGGTACTTCTGGATGCTTCGCGCAAATATAATGTGAAACGTTTTCATCAGGTTTCGACCGATGAAGTGTACGGTGATTTGCCGCTCGACCGGCCTGATTTGTTTTTTACGGAAGAAACTCCGATTCACGCTTCAAGCCCTTACTCAGCCTCAAAAGCATCCGCTGATTTACTGAGTATTGCGTATTACAGAACCTTTAAACTGCCGGTAACTATTTCCAGATGCTCCAACAATTACGGACCGTACCATTTCCCCGAAAAACTGATTCCGCTTATGATTTCAAGAGCTTTGGCAGATAAGAGCTTACCTGTTTACGGTCAGGGCTTAAACATCAGAGACTGGCTTTATGTTAAAGACCATTGCTCGGCTATTGACTTAATCATTCACAACGGTACGGTTGGAGAAGTTTACAACATCGGCGGTCACAATGAAAGAACCAACATTGATGTAGTCAAAACTATATTGGCAATGCTTAATAAGCCCGAAAGTCTTATTGAATATGTCACAGACAGAGCCGGGCATGACCTTCGATATGCGATTGACGCTTCGAAAATGTATAATGAACTCGGGTGGGCACCGGAAACACCATTTGACACCGGCATCCGACTAACGATTGATTGGTATCTCGATAATCTCAGCTGGTGGGAAGATATTTTAAGCGGTGAATACAAAGATTATTATAAAAAGATGTATGAGTATAAATAATTGATTTATGCTCATACTCACCAATTTGTAAATTAAAGGATGGCAATTTTTTATGTCTGCTTTAAAACTTGAAGGTCTTAAACTTCCGGAAGGTTTCACAATAACATCTCATGCCGGAGCGATGTCTTTACCCGATAATTCGTTAATTGCGCTTTGCGAAGCTATTAAAGTGGGCGCTGATATTGTCGAAATGGATGTATCCATTCACCCTGACGGAACACCGGTTATAATACACAGTGAAACACCAAAACAAAATGAAGGTGTTTTGCTGGACGAGGCTTTTGCTGTTGTCGCCGAAAGCGATAATGTGAAAATCAATTTAGACTTAAAAACTTTCAAAAACATATCACCGGTACAAGATTTAGCTGTTAAACACGGTTTGTTGAAAAGAGTGTTTTTTACCGGTGTTGAAGAGAGCAGTATTGAAATTGTCAAAACTCAGTGTTCTTTGATCCCTTACTTTTTAAATGCATCAACTGATTCAGCCTTAAAAAACAATGTTGAATATGCACAAGAATTGTCAGATAGGTTAATTCAGCTTGGCTGTGTAGGATTAAACTGCAGTTTTGGTGGAATCAGCAAAACGCTGGTTGATGTTCTGCATAAAAATAGTTTATTGATATCTGTTTGGACTGTCAACCGGAAAGCCGATATGCGCCGAATGCTTTCCATTTCAGTTGACAATATTACAACAAGAAAACCTGTTAAATTAAAGTTAATGATCGAAAGCATTAATCAACAAAGATAAATATAAATTCAATTCGAAATATTACATTATAAATAGAAGGCGGATAGACATGTCGACTATCTGCCTTCTTTAATTATTAGAACTATTTAAATTTATGTTATACTATCGATGTATTATTACCATAGCACAAAATATAGTCATATTTAACTATATTTTTAAACTTTTATCAATATCTTGTGTTTTTCGCTTGACACTGTCTTGTTATTAATGTAGATTATTATTGCGTGGTACAAAAAAAATTGAGGAGGATATTTATGCTAAAAAACGAGAAGACAATTGGTTACCTGCCTGATGAAAATCCGCCAATATGGAAACTGCTGCTGTATGCAATTCAACAGGTTATTGTTATGTTTCCCGCAACGGTGGCAGTTGCGTTGCTGACAGGTTTCCACGTATCAACAACCATTTTTGCCAGCGGACTAGCAACAATTTGTTTTATTCTGGTCACCGGCAGAAAAATACCGCTTTATTACGGATCAAGTTTTTCATATCTAACAGCAATTACTGCCTTAATGGCACAGCAATCAATTGTTACGCAATATCCAACACTGGATGAGAGAATTGCGGTTGCACAGTTTGGAATTGTAATGTCCGGTTTTGTTTCAATAGCGGCCGGTATCGTTGTCAAATTCTTTGGCCGTAAATCAATTGAAAAAGTTTTACCGGCTACGGTAACGGGTCCAATCGCAATGATTATTGGACTTACACTTGCAGGCAATGCTCTTGGAGATGCCGGTACTTTTGCCGATGGAAAAGATGCATTCGGGCTTAAAATGGTTTGGATAGTATCACTCGTTACACTTTTTGCAACTATTTTCTTCTCGGTTTATTTAAAAGGCGTATGGGGTCAGCTTCCGTTGCTTTTTGGACCGATTGTAGGTTGTTTAACAGCTTTTATTGTTATGAAGGCTACCGGTTACAACTTATTCAGAGAACTTACGGAGACAGCAAGCAGCGGTATATTTACTTTGCCTAAATTTACGCTGCCCATACCAAATGCAGCTGCTGTTTTGGCGATTATGCCAATTGCTATTGCAACTATACCAGAATCAACAGCCCATGTTTTTCAGCTTGATATTTATGTTAATGACCTGGCTAAGAAAAAAGGAACAGGTAAGAAATATGATATAGCTGACCGGCTTGGGTCAAACCTAATCGGTGATGGTCTTGGTGACATAATTTCCGGTTTTGTCGGCGGTCCGGCAGGCACAAATTACGGCGAGAACATCAGCGCAATGGCAATTACAAAAGTGTTTTCAGTACCGGTTTTAATTGCTGCCTCAATAATCGCAATGGTAATATCTTGCTTCACACCTTTAATTAATTCAATTTACGCGATTCCGACAGCTGTTATCGGCGGTCTTGAAATCTATCTTTTCGGCGCTATTGCTGCACAGGGTATTGCTATAATGCTTGAAAAGAATGTTGATCTCTTCAGTGCTAAAAACATCGCTGTCATCGCTACAATTATGGTTATCGGAATCGGCGGCAACTATAAATTCGGCGGAAGCATTCCTTTCTTCGGCCTCGATGTACCCTGCATAGCAGGCGCTGCAATTTTTGGTATCATACTTAATCTATTGCTGAGTATTGGAGATAAAAAGAAATCCGAAGTTAATGATGCAGTTTTGGAAGCAGAAATAGAAGAACTGGACAAAAAGGTAAAATAGAACAACAGAATTCTATTGGTTTATATTTTTTAAACCGGCAGTTATAACGGCTGCCGGTTTTACCTTGGAATTTAAAATTATTCATAAATAATTAAAAAATATATTTAATACTTTATTTTATCGTGCAAATAATGTATAATAAAAATACAAAATTTTCTAATCATTATTAATTAGTTGATTGAAAGGATGATTATTATGAGCAAGAAAACTAATAAATTCATTGTGTTTTCGGTGTTTTCAGCCGGAGCTGCTGCGCTCGGATTAGCCATTAAGAATAAGAAAGTTGACCCGGTCAGTTTAACAAAAAAGACAATAAGAGCGACACAATTAACTTTGCCTGTTGAAAAAAGCTACTCTAACGGAGTTGCATTAACACCGCCTATGGGCTGGTCAAGTTGGAATACTTTCAGAAATCACATTGATGAAAACTTAATTATTGAAACCGCTAAGGCACTTAAAGATAGCGGCCTTATTGATGCAGGATATATATATCTTAATATAGATGATTGCTGGCAGTCATCTATCCGGGATGAAAACAAGCGACTGCAAGGTGACTTTATCAATTTCAGCAGCGGCATAAAAAGCCTTGTTGAAAAAGTTAATGCACTTGGAATTAAACTCGGCATATACACTTCAAACGGCACACTAACTTGTGAAGACCTGCCTGCAAGTCTTGGTTATGAGGTTATAGATGCGGCAACTTTTGCAGAATGGGGAATTGAATATTTTAAATATGATTTTTGCCACAATGTTCCAATCCCAATGCGTGCGCCATACATAGAAAGAATCACCATCAGCAAAGGCGGCAGCGAAAACGAAATAGTCAAAAATACTGAAGATGCTGTTTTAATAGGGGAAGCCCGCATTGTCGAGGACGATAAACTAGAAACAGGTAAATATATTGCGGGGCTTTCAGCAAGCGGAGGCTCAGTAGAATTTAATGATATTGAAGTTGAACAAGCAGGCGAATATATTCTGACACTTTGCTTGCGTAAAAAGAGCAATAGTTATAAATATTTTGAAATTCTTGTAAATGGTGAAGAAATATATTCTTCACTTGTTCCGCCCACAAGAGGATGGAGCGCGCAAGGCAGACATCAAGTGAAAATCAACCTTTCAGCGGGGAAAAACATTATCAAAATATATAATCCTATAGCTTCAAGACAGGATAGTGCAGCTGTTCAATACACCAATATGGGTAAAGAACTCGTCAAGGCAACAAAAGCATATGCAGTAAAGACAGGGACCCCTGAAAAGCCGATTGTTTATTCAATTTGCGAATGGGGTTTGAATATGCCATGGAAGTGGGGAAAGCATGCAGGTAACCTATGGCGCACAACACCTGACATCAAAGCATATTGGGCATCAATTTTAGCTATCTACGAAATTAACGTTTTGTTATATAAACATGCCGGAATTGGCGGATGGAATGACCCTGATATGTTGGAAGTCGGCAATGGAAACCTTACAGATGAAGAAAACAAAGCTCATTTTACACTTTGGTGTATGATGGCAGCTCCTTTGATTTTGGGTAACGATGTCAGAGATTTCCTTAATATTGACGGTACAGTTGACTCAGATAATAAGACTTTGAGAATTGTTACTAACATGGATATGATTGCAATTGATCAGGATAAATTAGGTATTCAATGCAGAAGATTTAAAACAAGCGGACTTTTTGATACATTAATTAAACCGCTAGCAAATAATAACTTAGCGGTATGCTTCTTCAACAAAGGCGGCGAAGAAAAAGAATTTGAACAAAATATTCAAGAATTCGTTTGCCAAATGTATGTTGATTTACCCTTCGCCGAAAAGTATGAAGTGTTTGACCTTTGGGAAAAAACTTCGGAAATAGTCAAGAACAACATTACGGCTAGCGTTCCGAGCCATGGCGTAAAAGCTTATATAATTAAGACTATCTAAATATTTCAGCGAGGGTAGATTTATACTTCCCTCGCTAATAATGTAAGCTGATAACAATTATATTTTTTGATTTTTTTTGCATTTCTATTTTGAAGATTTATAACAAATTAAAATTCAATAAAACACTTGTTTTATTTTGTTTTTATGTTATATTATAGATAACTTAATTATGAAATAAATATATTAATTTTAAATATTTGCAAAGGAAGTATTTATGCAATATATAATAATGGACTTAGAATGGAATAATACATACGGGAAAAAGATCCAAGGATTTATAAACGAGGTTATTGAAATCGGTGCTGTAAAGCTCGATGAAAACCTTGATGTTGTTGATACTTTCTCGTATTTCATTAAGTCCCAAATCGGCAAAAAACTTCGCGGCAGTGTTAAACGATTAACTAACATATCGAATGAAGATTTAGATGGAGGAGTACCGTTTACTCAAGCATTTGGAGAGTTTCGACGTTGGATTGGAACAGATGAAAACATAGTGCTTACTTGGGGTGATGGAGACATTAGGGTGTTGATTGACAATTTCCGCTATCTAAACGGAATTGGTACAATTCCATTTTTGACAAACTATGCTGACCTGCAAAAACTTTTTCAAAATGTATTAAAAACACCGGCATCCAAACAGATTGGGCTTTCTTCAGCCGCTCAGTTACTTTGCATCAACGAGGATGATTATGCCTCACACAGAGCTCTTGATGACAGCCTCCTTAGCGCTGAATGTTTCAGAAAATGCTTTGATGTTGAACAACTTGAGAGATTAAATAAAATCTGTGACGCGCCATTCTATGCGAGGTTATCCTTTAAAGCACATGCTATTACAAACATCAACAATCCTTTAGTTGATAAATCTCAATTGAGCTTTTCATGTTCGTCTTGCGAAAAGGAAGCAGAGCTAATTACGCAATGGAAGAGTTTAAACCAATACTTTCGTGCAGTTTATTATTGCCATGATTGTGGTAAAAAGTTTAATGTAGGTGTAAGATTTAAAAAGTATTATGACAGGCTTGAGATTAGGAAAACCGTTTCAGTTATCGAAAAGGCTGATGAAGATGAAGCAGAAAATAATGAAGAACTTAGTTTTCAACTTCAGTCCAAGTAAAATATTCTTGATTTAATAGATATGCGGAGATGGATCATTTAGTTGAATCATCTCCGCTAATTGTTTTTTTCGAAGAGAAACAATAATCAATAAGCTAAATAAGAAATGAAAAAGCGATAAATTGTGATATTATATACACATTAAAAATTATTTCGGAGGCATTTGAATGTCAATAAAAGCTAAAAAAGTATTATTGGTTATTGCTTTAATTATTTTGTTTGGAAGCTCAATCGTTATTGGTGTATTTTTGAGCAGAAACAATGAAAACTTATTTGGCACTACTGCAAAAAGTAGTAAAACAACAGAAAAACTATCAATTGAGACTACTGTAAAAACAATTTCAAAAATCAAAATCGAAAAGCCGCAAAAAATAAGAGGTATTTGGTTTACTGCCGGTGTTGATTATTTGAATATCGAGTCTGATTCAATTGAGAAAGTAAAAATTGAAATTGAAACAAAAATAAGCGATATTTTTTCAATGGGTTTTAATACTATATTGTTAGATTATACAGACAACATATCTAAAATATTAATTACAGATAAAACTGTGTTTTCAGCTTTTGAGTATTGTATCGAGTATGCCCATGAAACCGGGTTGTTTGTAATTGTAAGTTTACCAATAAAAGATTATCTGTCACTATCCAATAATTTTATTTTAAATGACAAAAAAATTGAAGACTTTTGTTCAAAGAACAATTTTGATACATTGCTTGTTTCGGGACTTTCAAAGTTTGAGTTGGAAATGTCTGATTTATCTACAATTGAAAAAAAATCAAAGTTGCATGAAACAATTGCCGGATTTGTTAATGACGCAATTACAGCAGATAACCAGTTGATTATCAGCGCTCAATTGGATGCTGATAATGTTGCAATGTTAGATTTAGCGAAGGATTTATTTGTTAATACAATTACAGGTTTTATTTATGTTGAACCCATTACCTCAAGTAAAGATAAAGTTTCGTCATATACTAAAGTGTTAAAAAAGTGGGATACAGTTGCAACTAATGTAGGTGGCAATTATTTATTCGGTCAAAGAGCAGACTTATTGTTTTCAAACATTAGTTGGAACGACCCTACTGAAATTATTGTTCAATCAACAGCGGCTAACAGTATGGAAAACTGCACAGGGACAGCTGTCCGTTCCTATTCTTCGATAAAATCTGATAAAAAAGGCAGCGGTAAAATATACTTAAATTACTTGGGAAACTTAATACTCGAAAATACTCAGAGAAAATTTGCCGTTTATAACCAAACAAGCACTAATATAACAACTAACGAATCTAAAATTAGTTTTACCGGTGGCTGCAGCCCGAATTTCCCTCTTTTTTGTAACAATAAAGCAATTGAGCTAACAAAATCCGGCGATTTCTCGGTTGAATTTAATCTTAAGGTTGGCAAGAACGCCTTTGTTTTTAAGCACAACGGGAAAAGCTATAATTATAATATAACATATGAGATCGACTTACTTAAGAGCATTTCACCGAAAGGAAAGATTTCAGCACCCGGCGGAACAGCAATTGAAATATCGACTGTGGCATTAAGAAACGCTGAAGTTTACGCTGTCATTAACAGCAAAACTCTTGCTATGAATCGTGGTGATTCATTAGACTTTGGCGACGAAGACCGTTCTCCTGATATTTCATCGGATTTTGTAACATATTATGGCAAATATACATTGCCAGTTGGCAAATCAACTGAACAAAACTTGGGTAACATAACAGTTTACGCAAAGTTTAATGGACTAAGCAAGAATATCAGCGGAGCGAAGGTAGTTGTTTCAGCTATTGCTCCGGCAACAACTCAACCGCCAACAACAACTCAGCGCCCGACAACAACAAAGCCTCCTACAACGACGAAAGTGCAAACTACAACGCAACAAACAACTACTTTCCCCGTTACTTCATCAATATATTCTGATACAACTTCTCCTTATTCCAACACTTTCCCATTTTCAACAATGTCTCCATTCTCCACTACGCTGCCGGCGTTAACATCAAGTAATGAAACAACAACAATTTCATCGGTACAACAAAAGCAGTTAACACCCTATAGCTTTGCCGGGGTATTTGGAATATCAAGAATGTGTGAAGTTACGAAAAACTACAGCGAAACGATGCCAATTTCTCCTTTGAATGATTTGTCTTGTCCGCTTACAACTCCTTTGCTTACAGGAATGTTCGACTATGTTGATAGTGAGTCCAACTATGGTGAATATTTATACTACAATTTGAGGTCGGGAAGACGAGTTAGTCAAGGTGATGTTAAATTAATTGAGAGCGGCTATAACCTTCCTTCGAATAAAATTAATGTTATTAACTCTGGAACAAGCGGTGACACCTATTTGAATCTAGCAATGTCATGGAAGGTTCCTGTTAATGCAGAGATCAAAGGACAAAGCTATTCAAAACTTTATAACACCAGAGAATTTGGTGTCTTGAACTTTACAGGGAATTGCATTGAATTCACTTTTTTTAATACTGATGATGCTCTGGGAAATGTTAATGTTTCAGGCAGTAATGTAATTAGCAACGCTGAGTGGGTTGAATATAGCAGTCAGAATAAGGTAGTGTTAAGGTTAAGTTTTGAAAAAGTAGGCGCATTTTATGGTTACAGCATTGCATACAACAGCGATGGCAGTTTAAAGATTCTAATTAAGGAGAAACCATCAACGTCGCTTTCAGGCTATACGATTATGCTGGACCCGGGGCACGGAGGATCAGGCGTAAACGGTGATTCTGGTGCCGTTTGCAGTTCAACATCTCCCAGCACAATGAAATATGAAAAACAGATAAATCTAATATTGGCTACAAAAATTAAGGAGAGACTTGAAGCAAATGGAGCAACTGTTCTTATGACTCGAACAGGAGATGATATTGTATCATTAGATTCTCGGGCAAATATGGTTCGTACTAATAACCCTGATCTTTTTATTAGTATACACTGTGATGCTAGTACAAGGGCAACAGCTAACGGAACATCTGCTTATTACTATTATGCCCAGTCATTTCCACTTGCCAATTCAATTCAAAAACAAATTTTGTCCTGTTACAATAATTATATTTATCCTACAACGGACAGGCATACTGTTTTTTGGCCATATAGAGTTGTAAAGGTTGAGGATTGCCCTTCAATATTATTGGAATATGGTTATGTAAGCAACTTGATTGAGTGTTTAGCGTTACAAAAGACAGAAAATCAAAACTTGTTTGCAGATGCAACGGTTCAAGGGATTAAAGACTATATAAGTTTTAATTAAAGCTACAAACATTTCATAGAATCTTGTTTAGGAACAAGGCGACGTAATGTTCAGGATGAGAGGTGATTCATGCCTTGAAAATTAGAGACCTTTCTATAAGAAATAAGCTGTTAATAACAAATATGCTGATGATAATTATTCCAATTTCAATTGTAGTAATAATTACCAGCATATTAATGCCTGCATGGATATACTTTGTGAATGGTATGAATCCGGAGGCCAGATTGACGGATTCTTTGGGTTTTATTTCGGTTTATCAACTCCAACGCAATGTCAGTAATTTAGAAAAGCAAATTGCAGTTCAAGCGACGGTAAATAGTTTAGAAACTACCACATTAAGCGGGAATAACGCAAAGAAAGATGCTTCTTTATCCCAAAATGAACACCATGAACTTTTAACTTTGCAAGCACTGAATATTTGCGAAGGAATTGATAAAACGGGTGCGATGTTAGCTGTTATACTTGATGATCAAACAATTTACTTAACAAAAGGGTCTTCCTTAGGGAAAATATCTGAGATTTTTTCTGCAGTAAACCAAAGCGAAGATATTTATAAGGACTCAATGATTAATTCAAGTCATTCGGGAACGGTTTTAATAGATGTTTCCAAGTTAAGTTCCGGCGAAACTCTTAGAATAATTGTTGCTAATCCAACCATGACAGGTGTAGTAGGTGGAAATGATGATAGCACTTCTGCAAATTTAATAAATTACAGTGACAAACTGCTAGGTATACTTTTTGGAATTGCAATTATTACTGTCCTTGTAACAAATGGACTTCTAGCAATATTTTCTGCAAAAGGGATATTGGATCCGCTAAAAAAGCTGCGAACGGCTACACATGAAATAAGGGATGGAAACTTAGAGTTTAAGATCTTGTATGAATCTAAAAATGAAATTGGACAAGTTTGTTCTGATTTTGATGAGATGAGGCAACAGTTAAAAAGCTCCGTTG